>JAAUPA010000143.1 GCA_012034615.1 Leptolyngbyaceae cyanobacterium CSU_1_4
CACCGTAGCCTGCATTGGGAGAAGGGGCTGGGGGCGAAAAAGACTGCAATGAAGCCAGTTTAGAGCTGTGTATACACGGTAGCGCAGGGCGGGAGAGGGCAGTTTAGGAAAGTTGCACATCGCGTTATTTTGCCCGATCGCAAGAAACGGGTCGATTTTGCCCGTCGCGGTTAGTAAATTTAAGGAGGGTAAGGCGTGAGAGGATGGAGATTATGGGCAGTTTGAACCGGATAGAAAACAGCGAAGACTACAATCGGGTGGCACGGGCGATCGCCTTTATCCAGCAAAGCCATCTAGCCCAGCCCAGTCTGGCAACCATAGCACAACATATCGGACTCAGCGATTCTCATTTTCAACGACTGTTTACTCAATGGGCGGGTATTAGCCCCAAACGATTTTTGCAATATCTTAATATTGAATATGCCAAATCAAAGATTTCTCAAAGCAAAACCCTTCTGGATCTGACCCTCGACTTAGGGCTATCGAGTTCAGGGCGGCTGCACGATTTATTTGTCAACTTGGAAGCCATGTCGCCAGGAGAGTTCAAAACGGGCGGAGCGGGTTTAACAATCCACTATGGCATCCACCCTACCCCGTTTGGCACGGCACTCCTCGCTACTACGCTCCGAGGAATTTGTCACCTTCAGTTTGATGGGGATGAGCAAGCGCTGCGATCGGCATGGGCAAAGGCTGAACTTGTTTTTGAGCCCCAAGCCACCCAGCCTCTGTGTGACTTAATTTTTAATCCTGAATCGGCTGGGAAACGTCTGACCGTGTGGGTAAAGGGGACTAATTTTCAGGTGCAAGTGTGGCGGGCACTCCTAACCATTCCTTTTGGTGAAATGACCACTTACCAAAGGCTAGCGGAACAGATGGGTCGCCCAACTGCGGCAAGGGCTGTGGGGAATGCGGTGGGCAAAAACTCGGTTGGCTATCTTATTCCTTGCCATCGAGTGATTCGGGAGTCGGGCGAACTGGGCGGCTATCGTTGGGGCGTAGAGCGGAAGACCGCAATGTTGGGCTGGGAAGCAAGTTGGATGGGCGATCGATCGCCTAGCTGATTGATTCTTCGCGCTGCCCAGGCGTAAAGCCCCTAGCTCCAGACAACGAACTCCTCCTCGTTTTCTGGGCACAAGCTTTCTGGACACAAACAGGATCATTGGCTCCACGCCTATCGCTCTTCTTCGCTGGGTACACCTGAGTAGACCTGCCGCTTCATTTCAGGAAGAGGGGCTTCTAGCAAAGGCTCTAGCTTCCGCCCTTCGTAGCTACTGACGGGTGTAAGAGTGCCTGAACCCGGACTCATGACCATTCCAGGACTGACGATGCCACCCGACACGACTACTTTAAAGGCATCTTCAATCGACATGGAAACGTTGACAACCTCGTCTTCTGGAATGATGGCGTACCATCCAGTTGTGGGATTGGGAGTGGTAGGAATAAACACACTCAGCATATTGCCCGTGAAATGGGGCTGAATTTGAGGGCTCAGAACGCCCGTTACAAAAGCGATCGCCCAAATATTTTTACGAGGATACTCGACCAAGATCACGCGCCTGAACTTAGCCCCTGAGTCTTTTAGCAAAGTTTCTAAAAGCTGCTTCAGGGTTTTGTAGACGGCACCTGCTAACGGAATGGCTTGCAACACCCGCTCACCAAAGTCTAGGAGCCAGCGTCCGGCAATGTTGCGTGCCATTAAGCCCATAATGAGAATGAACACTAACGGCACCGTCAACCCTGCCACAAAGTTCAGAAGATTCCCCAAGATAGGATTGAGATCATTGAAGGGATTGATCTGCTTAGGAATCTGCGTCAAAAAATCGATGACCCAGCGCGCAATGGTAATCGTCAGCCAGATAGTAGTTGCCAAGGGAATGACCACTAGGAGTCCGGCAATTAAATCGTTTTTAAAGTCCTGCTTGAGACGTTGGATAACAGACAACTTTCTACGCTCCTTGAGCTTTAACGGCGCTCAAAATGTCCTGGAATTGAGGACAGATGAACATTTGTTAAATATGTGAATAATTGTATCAAAATTTAACTCAGCCTAGGGTGTCTCTAGACTAGCTTTGGGTGAGAGGTTGTTTGAGATTCATTTGTCTTCTAAATTTCCTCTGGAGATTGGTTGTGAGTCGTTGCAGCTTCATCGTACTATCTCAGGTCAGCACAAGCCCGAGTATTTAGTATTCTAGTTAACATTCGCGACATTGGAACCTTCTTGCAGGTGGGATGCGTCTGATTAGATCTAATCGCATAGGATGAAGAGGCATTGCTTCGCAATTTGCGGCTTGCCATGGGAGGAAACCAGTGGAGATTCGGAAAACGCTAGCCTTAGGTGCAGTCATCTTGATGTTGGCGGTGGGTTGTCGTCCGGCAAACCGGGCGGCTGATAAGCTGGCGCAAGATAGTTCGGCGGCTCAGCAAATTGATACCAATTTGACTTTCAATAACATTACCCTTGAGCAACCTAACGAAAAAGGACAGACGCTGTGGAAGGTGAAGGCGAAGCAAGCGGTTTACACCCCCGATCGCGCAATCGCCAAGGTTAAAAGTCCTTATGGGCAGCTTTATCAAGACGGCAAGCCCATCTACAAAATTCAGGCAAACGAAGGCGAAGTTCGCAAAGATGCGATCGCATATTTCTTAGAGGCGACGTAGTGGCGACAGATGCTCGCAGCGGAGCCGTTTTGCGGGGCGAAGAGATGGAATGGCGACCGAAGCGAGATACTTTGATGATTCGCAAAAACCTACGAGGGACGCACCCGCAGCTCAAAATGTCGGCAGACCAAGCCACCGTGTTTAACCGTCAGCGACGGGTAGAACTGATGGGCAATGTCGTGGCGATCGCCACTGACCCCGCTTTGCAAATGCAGGGCGAAAAGCTAGTTTGGAAAATGGAGAAAAAAACAATTACTAGCGTTTTGCCTATCCAAATCCAACGGCTTAAAGGCAACCAAGTAACGGACAATGCAACCTCCGAAAAAGCCGATGTTGATTTGGCAACCAAGATAGTTAGACTGAAGCAAAACGCCAGACTCATTCTATCTGCCCCCCCGTGCGCATTACAGGCAACTCTTTGCTTTGGAGCCTGGGCGACCAAATTCTCACCGCCGATCAGCCCGTTACCGTCTTCCATCAAGAGCAGCAAGTCACGCTCACTGCCGACCAAGGAAAAATGGAACTAACACCCAAGATTGCCTATTTAACTGGCAATGTTCATGCCAACGGACAACGCAATCAATCCCGCCTTACTTCCAACACTCTGACTTGGGATATCTCAACTCAAAACATCGTGGCAGAAGGCAACGTCATTTACGATCAAGTTAATCCGACGGTGAATCTTAAGGGACCTAGAGCAGTCGGTAAATTGCAAAATCAAACCATCGTGGTTAGCGGTGGTCGGGTGGTGACAGAATTTATTCCCCAGCGGGTTCCCTAGGGGAGGCATCCTGGGCTGATGGGCAGGATGCCTTGACCCACTCATTGCTCTGCAACGACTTTAACCTAATGCCGATCGCCCCTTAACGCTCTTCAATGGGCTGGTAGGGGGTCTGGTGCGAACCCGTGTAGATTTGGGTAGGACGAAAGATCCGGTTTTCGCCGAGTTGCTCTTTCCAATGCGCCAGCCAGCCAGAGACCCGGGCGATCGCAAACACAGGCGTAAACAAGTCGGTAGGAATGCCCAGTTTGCGATAGACCAAGCCTGAGTAGAAATCAACGTTGGGATAAATGCCTTTTTCACCCAGGCGCTTAGCCACACCCGCTTCGAGGGCAAGGGCAATATCGTAATAATGATCGCCGCCAAACTTATCAAACAACTGCTGCGCCAACTCCTGCAAAATAGTGGCACGAGGATCTTTAACTTTGTAGACTCGGTGCCCAAAGCCCATCACTTTAGATTTATGCGCCAAACACTTGTCTAAATAAGATTCCACATTTCCAACTGAGCCAATTTCCTCCAGCATCTCAATCACTTCCTCGTTAGCGCCGCCATGCAAAGGACCTGCCAAGGTTCCTACGGCTGAAGCCACTACTGCGTAGGGGTCGGTTAGGGTAGAGGCAGTCACCATTGCCGAAAACGTTGAGGCATTAATGGTGTGTTCGGCGTGTAAGGTAAGGCAAATATCAAAAATTTTAGCTGCCAAGGGGTCGGGTTCCCGTTCGCTCAGCATGTAAAGGAAGTTTGCAGAATAATCGAGATCGTCTCTGGGCTGCACCGGGTCATTGCCTTTTCGCATCAGTTGAAAAGCCGCCACCATGGTCGGAATCTTTGCTAACAGGCGCACAGCGGCTGCTCGGATATAGGCAGGGTCATCTAACGCTCGGCGAGAGTAAAAAAGCCCCAAAGCCGCAGCGCAGGCTTGTAGTGCATCCATCGGATGACCGCTTTCAGGAAAACATTTCATCATGTCTCGAATGCGGTATTTGAGTCGTCGGTGATAGCAAATTTCATGTTCAAAGTCTGCTAACTCTTCTTGGGTTGGTAAGGCACCCCAAATGAGCAGATAAGAGGTTTCTAGGAAAGTACTTTGATACGCCAGTTCTGTGATGTTAATACCTCGATATTCGAGGATGCCTTGCTTTCCATCGACGAAACTAATGCTCGATTGAGTGGCTGGAATTCCTTCTAGCCCTGGTTTATATTCGCAGACTGTCATAAACTTCGCCCTGCTTAAAAGAACTTGTGCGTTACGGGTGCGTTAATTTGCTCACTGTATATCACTCTCTATCTTACGTTTTGTCGGCTAGGAACCGTTTATTTCGGGACTTTAAAGTGATGAACTTTCGGGATAAAGCGATGAACTAAAGAGGAAAGTGTTGTGCTACAAATGCTTCTGCTTCCGAACGGGTCGCAATTTGCCCTTCTAAGGCGGCTGTGAGGAGGGCATCTAAAATTTGCTTGTACTGACGACCTGGAGGGTAACCCAGAGCTTTGAGATCGTTGCCATCCAAGGGTGATTTGATGTGTCGCCAGTGCGTGAGGTAGTTCCAAATTTGCCGACGGATGGGGCGAGGCTGAGTGCTGGCAAGTAAAATTAGGGTCGGTAAGTCACTGGAACTGAGGAGATGGACTATCTGACTGGGGGATGGAGGGGGGATTGCGGCGATCGCGGACAAGGATTTTAGCCCGATCGATCCCTCCATTTTGCCTAGTTCTTGCAACCGTTCTAGGGCATCTCCTGAAAGCTGGAGCCGTTCTGCGGCTTGCGATCGTGGCTCTGGTTCTAAGGCACTCAAGAGAATTTCTAATAAGATTTGCCAGTGGGGCAACGTTTTGGCTGGGTCAAACTGTTTGAGCCAGCGATCGCCCAGTCGTAGCCGCCACCAAAGCTGAGCGGTGAGTTTTAAGTCTGCATGGATGCAGCATAGCGCCCCTAAGCCAGACAGTTTCTGAACCGCAGCCTTCCAGTAGGGCGCTTGCAGAATATACTTGAGCTCTTGCTTCAGACGAGTTTGCAAAGCTGGAGTTTTGTCGGTTTGAATGCGTTGGTAAACACCACTGGCGATCGCATAGCGAATATAACCTTCGGTTTGGGGTTCAATTTGAAAGCCCAGCCGCACCGCAAACCGCACCGCTCGATAAATCCGGGTCGGATCTTCAATAAAGCTGTTGGCATGAAGAACCCGAATCAGCCGAGCTTCCAAATCCTGCAAGCCGCCGAAGAAGTCGAGAATTTCGCTCTGACGTGGTTGAGTGAGGCGAACAGCTAAGGCATTAATGGAGAAGTCTCGGCGATATAGGTCTTGGCGAATCGAGCTAGCCTCGACCTCGGGGTTGGCGGCCGGATAGGGATAAAACTCTGTCCGGGCAGTGGCAATGTCTACCCAAAGGGAATCTAGTGCTGAATCATTGTGCCAGAGAATGGCTGCGGTTTGAAATTGACCATGCACCTGGAGCCGGGCAGCGGGATAGGTCTGCTGGAGGGCGTGGGCAAGGGCAACTCCGGCGGCTGAGGGGGCGATCGGATCACTCGTTGTTTCGGCAGTGAGGTGAGAGCCATCAACCACCAAATCAATATCATCAATTAACAGCGCTTCATCCGGCTTTGCCAGAAGCAAATCGCGGACGGCTCCGCCCACCAGGTAAAGCTGCCATCCCTGTTGTTCAGCCTGCTGAGCGGCTTCAGCTAAGACTTGCTGAATAGAGGGCAGCAATCTGTGCAGTAAGTCTTTGCCCGTGGGTGAAGTATCTTTTGCAAAGGAACCTGATGAATTTGGGTCACCCGATCGCGGTGCCGATCGCGCTTGATGCAGTTGGCGCAATACATCTGTCCGGGTGACGATGCCCACCAATCTGCCCTGCTCCAGAACGGGCAGCCGTCCAACATCGCAAGTCACCATCAGTGCCTCAATTTCGGGCAATGGGGCATCGGGCGCAATGGTTTTAAGATTCGTTGCCATGTAGCCCTTGACCGGGGCATGACTAAACCCGTGGTGCAAAGCGATATCTAAGTCGCGGCGAGAGATAACGCCCACCAGTTGCTCTTGCTCCATCACTGCCAAACCCGAATGCCCGTAACGGAGGAGAATGCGTTGGGCTTCGGCGATCGTCGTATCTGGGCGAATGGTGCGGACAGGCGCAGACATTAACGATCGGGCGATCGGGGGTTGCGGGATTTGGGCTTTAAGTTGAGTTAAGAGGTCGTCTAAAACGGCTTGGGGCTCCACGCTCCGCAGGCTCAAGGCCGCCGCTCTGGGATGCCCACCCCCGCCCCAAGGCTTAAACAATTCATTGAGGTGGATGCCTTCGGTAGAGGTTGCCCCAGCACTGCTTCGACAACGGCCGATGACCGTTAGCCGTTGTTCGCCTGCTTCACTCACTGGATAATGAACGGCTAGTAACAGCACATCAGTATTCGTCAAGCTCATCACCCAAGCGGCTAGGCTGGATAAGCCAGGAATATGGCGATCGACGGCTAACATCACCCAAGCCAAGGAAAACCCTTGAACAGTTTCGGTTTGCAATTGGGCTAAGGCAGGGCTAAGTAAATCCTGAACCTCGGCAGAAAGACCGGGTTCAACATACTCAGCGATCGCCCTCAAGCTAGCTCCCTGCGTCATTAGCCAAGTCAGCGCCGCTGCATCTCGCACCGTCGTATGGTCAAAGACCAAAGAACCCGTATCCACATGAATGCCTAACGCCATAACCGTCGCTTCTGAGGACGTTAGGGTGACTTGGTTTGCCTGGAGACACTCTACTAAAACAGTTGTGGTTGCGCCCACTGCCTCAATGTAAGTTTGAGTCGCCGGAATATCACCCTCAGCCTCTAAATGATGGTCGTAGACCGTAATGGGAATGGGCAAATCGAGCCATTCTGCGGCTTTGCCCAGCCGATCGCGCCATTGAGTATCGACAACAAACAGCGATCGGATCGCTTGGGGATTGACCGATCGCCGTTCAATAAGGGCGTATTCGTCACGATGTAAGGCTAAAAAGTCTCGAACAGTAGGATGCGACCCACCCGTCAACACGACTTTTGACCCTGACTTTAAAAGAGAAAGCGCGATCGCTGCCCCCAGTGTGTCAAAGTCGGCAGTGGTATGACAGAGAATTAAGTCCATGGGGCACAAGACTTGGGAGGGAAAAGGAGAATGAAGAATTAATTCATTCTTAAATAGATTAATTAAAGAAAATCATTCCTTGCTGATCGATATACAGCGTCGTGCGATCGAGCGCAAAATCGTTGGTGGCGCTCACCCTGACGACAATAGTTCCTGGCGGATCATCGGCTCGAAACTGCACCCGCAGCAACCCTGAATCTGTGCGCCGAAAAGTCAGGGAAGTCGCAACGGGAAGCGATCGCAGGATCATTTCTCCATCCCCTGCCAAAGTCCGATACTCGGTATCGCCCACCACTTGATATTCAATCACTGCCCCGGTTTCGTTAATAAACCGGATATTCACCTTCCCCTCAATCGGAGTCATGGCAGAGTCTGGAGTCGGGGTCACCTGTGCCATAAGCCGAGGCTGGCTTGCGGAGGCAGGCAGAGGCACCATAACCCATCCTGGTAATACGAGAGCGATAATCCCGATCAGTTGAGTGGCTCGGATGCCGCGATTTAGAAAACTCATGCTGTTACTCATCACAATATCTGTTTACTAGAAGTCTGTTTACTAGAAGTAAAACGCTTGCTAACCCAACTAGCGGCTCCACTCAGGAGTGCCCCTGCCATTAAAACACCGATTGCGGGTGTAAACACAGGTTCCCACAGCCGATACCAAAGGTTTAACCCTAAGGGGAGTTTAAAGGTGTGCCCAATCACCGCGATCGCAAGCCAAAAGAAGCTGAACAGGACTAGGAATAAATTTGCCATCAATGCCCAATTAACCCAGGCTAAAAACTTATCTTTCATAGATTTGGCGATCGTCCCTTAAAATCCAAAAATTAAGTCTTAGAGGATGGCTGAGAAGGATCAGCAGGTCTTCCACTCGCCCCCCAGCCCCCCAGAATTGGGGAACCTTCGAGCCAATTCTTTTTAAAAGCCCCCCAATTCTGGGGATTTAGGAGGCGGTTCGGGTAGCACTTCTTACTTTTCAGACATCCTCTTTATTATCTTTGATGTTCTATCCTTGCTTTTTTATCTCGGCACAAATTGCCTAATTAAAAGCAGAATAATTTCTTTCCCAAGCGTACCAAAAAATTAATCTCCAAAAAAATATGGCTGCATTCTCTCCGAAAACAGCCATAATATTAAAAGTTAAAAAATTAGTTTTTAAGTTGAAGGATTGCTTAGCTCAGTGTCCATTCTTGCTCTTCGTAAGTTGTCTGGATCAACATAGTGACAGGTTGTATCATCTGCACAAATTAATGCCCAACCCGATTGATCTACACCCATTAACTTATATGAAGCATGTTGTACAAAAAAGCCTTTGTGATTCCGAGTCTCCGGTTTAACCCCAACCAGACTAGTTTCCATAATGACAACTCCTGAGAAGCTTATTTTAAAAACAACAAAGTCGTGAAAAGCCGTGTATTAAGCACGCTAATCCTTAACTTCACTAAAGCTTATCATTAGAAAACTCAGGCTTTCATTACTTTTTATAAGTGAACATGAAGGGATATTAATAAAGCACAAGAAATTTCCGCCTCTATAGAAAAAACAGCGATCCCCGCCTTGCCTTGACAGGAGTGGGGATCGGAGAATTTCTAGGGGTAGAAATACTTGTAAAGTTTTGATACTAACTTTCAAATAGCCAGTTTTTTACCTGTTGTAAACTTTTCCAGTTAGGGCGGCGGTGAAACCCTTGCTCGAAGTTGTGTGCCACTTCTTCTTTTAGATCTTCGGCAATCATAATAATTTGCCCCGCAATTTCAACATGCTGACGAACGCCCTTTTGAGCAGTTTCTAGCATGGCGATCGCCAGATTGACCCGCGCCTGTGGATCTTGAGGATTGAGTTTGATAGCCTTCTGTGCCGCCTTGGCTGCCTGAGACGGCTTGCTATCGAGTAAATATAGCCACGACAGGCAAGTCCAAGCCGAACTGCTTTTAGGAGAGCGATCGCAAACATCCTTAAACACAGGCAGCAGGGTTGCCGCAGATTCTCCAGCGTTGTAGCGCTCTAGCCCTTGATCAAACAGAGCTTCAACCGTTTCAGTCATAAAAAAATTACAGTAATGATAGAAGAGACGACTCAAAAGAATAACGCAAATCTCAGCACCCTCAACGCTAAAAGAGCCGAGGTTCTTTAAAGAACTCCGACTCTTTTAGCACTCAACGATCGACAAACCTAACCTTAAGAGAAGGACTTACCGCATCCACAGGTCTGGCTGGCATTGGGGTTTGTAAATTGAAACCCACCGCCAATCAGCGCATTGCTGTAGTCCAACATCAATCCGTAAAGATATAACATGCTCTTCGGATCGCAAACGACCTTGAAGCCGTTGTAATCAAAGACTTCATCTTTTTCTTGAATCTTGCTAGGGTCTTCAAAATCCATCATGTAAGACATTCCCGAACACCCGCCTTGGCGCACTCCTACCCTCAGGCAAAGGTCTTTTCCTTGTCCTTCGCGGAGAGCCATCACATGTTGAAGCGCTGCTTCTGATATCAAAATTCCTCGTTGTTGGGTCTGAGTAGCTTCTGTCATGGTGGGTCAAGACTCCTTTCATAAATGACTTCTGCAACCGAGTGGGCAGGTCGCCAGATAAATTTATTATGAACCCGATCGCCCCTAATCGACTACTTTCCATCCACTTTTCCCGACTGGCTATCCTTCTGCTCCGGATCGAGTTCATCACAATCTGGTTCATATCAGAATCTATAACAGTTTTGATTTGTGGCAACCTCGTCAGGATTGCCCCTCAGATCGCTAAAATTACTGGAACTAGCAAGTCTCATATCACCTGGTTTTTCTATGACTGCTCTCAATCGCTCTACCCGTCGTCGTCTCCTGCAACTGCGCCAGGTTCCTAGCATTTGGGAGGGCGATCGCCGTGTTCTTGCCCCCGATACCGCATTATCACGCGAATCTAGCACCCGAGGACAAGGCGAATGTATTATCTGGGTTGATGGTTCTGAGGGAGTGGTCAGAGCCATGGATGTCGTGACAGAAGATACTGGACCTGAGGCGATCGTCCGAACCCTCCTTCAAGCCATGGAATACCCCCATAGCGCTGCCCTACCGGCTCGTCCCCAAAAAATTATTGTCTGCAACCGAGAGATCCAGTTTTTTCTACGAGGAGCCTTACAAGACTTAGATATTCCTGTGGACTACGTTCCGCAACTGCCCCTGATTGACGAGATCTTTCGAGGACTCCAGAGCGGAGCCCAGGGCAGACCGCCCGAACTACCAGCCAGCCTCATCTTGCCCATGATGAGCGCAACCCGAGACATCTGGCTAGATGCCCCCTGGGAGCTTTTAGACGAAGAGAAAATCATCGCCATTGAAATGAACTACGAGGATGTTGGCACTCTGTACGTCTCTGTTTTAGGAATGTTGGGCATGGAGTATGGGCTGCTCATGTACCGCTCCCTAGACTCGCTCAAAACCTTCCGCGAACGAGTCCTGTCTGCTGATAACTCCCCGGACGTTTTAGAGCGGGCGTTTTTAGAGCAAGATTGCCTATTTGTCACGTTTGATGAAGACGACTCAGACTTTGAAGAAACTTTTGAAGACGATCGCCCCCTTGAACCCTCAGCGATCGAAGAATTCCAGGATCAAATGGGTGTTCGCCCCTCATTTGGCAACCTTCATCCCCTCGAAGGAATGCGCCCCCTGCTCTATGAAGAAGAAGCCAGCGCTGTCTTGGTTGCCCTACAAGCCTTCCATCGCTTCTTCTCTCAGCACGCCAAAAAAATTGAACAAGACGGCTTCCTCGAAATCAGCAGCCGCTATCGCATTGCCGATCCGCATAATCCCTCCCAAAAAATCTCGATCAAAGTTTCTTCTTTACCCGCCTTAGCCGACGAACTCGCCGCTATGGTCATCACCTCCGACCTTCACCCAGAGGATGGGAATGACCTCCCCGTCTTGCGTAATGACCTCATCCCCAACGACGTGTTCTACAGCCTAGGCGCAATGCCCTGGGAAACCCTAGAACTGCTCAGAACCAGCGTTAAATTTTATCAAGAACCAGAAGGTCAGGTTGCTAAAAACGCCGATGGGTTCCCAGTCGTCTTAATTCAGACCTCCCGCCCCAAAGCTGCCGAATTAGTTGAAGGCATTAAAGCCGCAGGGGGCATCAAAGGAATTGGCTTCAACGCTGGAGAAGACCCCATTTCTGAAGAGCATTATGATCTAGGAATTTTACAAGCCAACAACGGCGATCTCCACCTCTTTGGTGAATTTGATGAAAATGATCCCATCCACATTCAAGCCCGCAAAAATGGGATCAGCGCTGTAAAAAGACAAAAGGCTACTGTGGGCTAGTCATTGCTAAAGGCTCAAAGGGTGCTGCCAAGGGCAATCCTCAGCTCAGTGACATGGTTGCTCTTTATGAGGTACGGGCGATTTCCGATCAAGATCTAGGGTTAGGTTCTTTGCAGCTCATGCCCTACCTGGAATAAAGAACTATTACAGTTCTTCAACAAAAATGAGATCTGGTCAAACTGCGGTGATAGGATGCCAGAAAACTGTTCAGGGAAACCTATTCATGACAGAACTTACTGGACAAACTCCAATTTTCGGTGGCAGCACAGGCGGATTGCTGAGCAAAGCTAACGAAGAAGAAAAGTACGCGATCACCTGGTCTTCTCCTAAAGAGCAGGTATTTGAGATGCCAACCGGCGGTGCAGCAACGATGCGTCAGGGTGAAAACCTGTTGTATCTGGCTCGTAAAGAGCAGTGCCTTGCTTTAGCAGGTCAGTTTCGCACCAAGTTCAAGCCCAGAATCGAAGATTTTAAGATCTATCGCATTTTTCCTAGCGGCGAAACACACCATCTGCACCCTGCAGATGGTGTGTTCCCTGAGAAGGTGAATGCAGGTCGGGAGATGGTTGGTGCAGTTCCTCGGAACATTGGCAGCAATCCTCAACCCGCCACGCTCAAGTTCACAG
>JAAUPA010000144.1 GCA_012034615.1 Leptolyngbyaceae cyanobacterium CSU_1_4
CCCTAAATCCCATTCTGGGGACTTCCGAACCTTTCAAAGTCCCCCAGAATTGGGGATTTAGGGGGCAAATTCATACGTGATTCAGCAACGCCAAAATTAATCCAGAAAACTAATCCAGAAAATTAATCCAGAAAATTAAGCGAGTTCTTGGGTCATGAGGCGGCGCAAAATTTCTGTGACCTCTGCTGCCATCCGCGCATCTAGCTCAAGGGCTTCCTGGTTCGCATCATTCAAATCTTTGGCGCCCATGAGGGTCATGGCAACTGTTCGGAGAACGGCAGGTTTGTTTTCAAGACGAGGACGTTGGTCAACAAATTGCAGAAGAGCCGTATAGACCAGTTCGGTGCGATCGCGAATTGAACTTCTGCCAAACCCCAATTTAGAAAGAATGACCGTCGATCGCACCACGCTTGCCAGGCCTAAACGCGCGATCGCCCCATCTAAATACCGCGCCGTGTCCTGTCCCATTGCCCGCACCACACATTCCAGGCTATTCCACTGTCCGCCCGGTAAGCGCCCCTCTAACGGAATATGGCAATGCCATCCCAACATCGAAATCATGCGGGTGAGATCATAGGTAGAAAGAGTATTGCTTTCTAAGGCTGGAGTATTGGGAGAAGCCAGCACTTGCTTTTGGGTTTTGGCATCCCAGAGCTCTGGGGTTTGTAAAAAGGGGGGTTCGCCATAGCGCCCCCGAAAGCTGAGGGTGAAATTGCCGGTGATTTTCTGCAACCAGTTTTCTAAGTTGCTGGGCGTATCAAACTGTTTGAACATGGCAGAAAGCGCGTTAGAGGAGGCGATCGCCTGTTGATAATTGACCACCTCGACCGCCAGATCATAAAACTTGTAGCCCGTTTCGCTGCCTGGGGTTCGCACGATGCACTGATCGGCATCGACGGCTGGAAACTGATGACTGACGCGGCACAACACGTTCAGCAAGGGAATGATTTTTGTGGCGCTCCAAAGCTCTATATTTTGCAAAGCATTTTTTCCTAACCAATGGCTGCGCAGTTTGCCGCCCACCATGCTGCCGACACAAACACAAGCAGACTTGATATCCGAATGCAAAAAATCTAGACCTTTGGCATCAATTTGCGGCTGTTTTCCCCGCACCGGATAAGGGGTGAAGGTCACAGTTTGAGAAGTGCCTGCAAGCTGGATTGTTTCGCCTAAAGACACTACTTCAATGCCGTCGGGAACTTCGCGCAAGCGATCGGGGTAGTGGGGCAGGTCGGCTTTGTAGGGTGAATTTTGAATGCCTCGATCTAAAAACGCTAGTTTCTCAGCGCTAAATCCGGTTTCTTGTTGCCGATATTCGTTAAAGATCTTTTGACGATTCCGGGCTTGTTCCAACATAAAAGGGACAGGGGCGAGGGTGAGTAATGCTTGAGCGAACGGTTCGTCGAGTTGTTGGGTTTGAGCATTCGGCAATTTTAAAGTGGCGCAGAACTCGGCGATCGCGGTTTCCAATTGTGATCCATATTTTCCATCTAATCTTTGCCCAGCGGGATAAATTTTCAGTGCACTGAAGCGGGTTTGCAGTTCTTTAACCAACTTGGCGTTTGCCTTCAAAACTGCAAAGGGAACAGTCATACCGTTTTTGATACCCTGCAAGGGCATGTCCCAAGTGACGTATTGCGGCGGTACGACGTTGAGAATTGCCAAAGCTTGGCACGATAATGCTGCCATTTCACCCCGAGTGGTGGCTTTGTGGGGCTGAAGTTGACGAACATTGGGATAGTTAACTACGAGACGTTTGAGGGTGGAAATGGCGATCGCGCCTTTGGCATAGTGAGGAATGGCGATCGCGTCATCAAAGTATTGCTGGAGAGTTTCTTCGGCAGCCGCTGGAAAAATGTACTGGAGCGCAGCAGCAAGAACAGCGATCGTCTGCACTCGGGGAATGGGGATGTCAGGACGAAACGTTTGGTCAGGATATCCCGATAACAATCCTCGCTCATACGCCCATACGATCGTTGTTTTTGCCCAGTGGGTTGCAGGAACGTCGGCGAAGGAGAGGGCAGGTCGCATCGGCAATGCATCGGGGAAGACCCGGTGGAGCAATGCCGTAAACTCAGCTCGACTAACCGTACTATTGGGGCGAAAAGTGCGATCGGGATATCCGCTGATCATCTTGCGTTCTGCCAATTTTTCAATACAGGCTTTTGCCCAATGGTTATTGAGGTCGGTGAAAGGGCTGTTGAGGTCGGTAAAAATGGTTGGCATAGCAAGTCCTTCAGCGGAAAAATCTAATCATGAAGGATCGGGCTAAAAACTAACACTATTCGTAAGGAGCATTGGCGTTAGGCTCGCGGGCACTCTCTCCGGAGACTGTTGGAACTGTGAAGAGTTTGAGGCGCTCTTAATCTTAATCCTAAATTAAATCGGCGGCGGGTTGAATTTGAGGCTGACGCGATCGCGATCGGGCAGGATTCATCCGTTTTTCTAAGTAGCTAAAGGCTTGAGAAGAAAGCAAGGTTAGCACCAGATAAATGAGCGCCACGATCGCATAAAGTTCAAAGGGACGATAGCTTTCTGCAACAATTAATTGTCCTTCTCGGAACAGTTCTTCAAAACCAATAATGGCGACCAAACTGGTGTCTTTTAACAACGAAATAAACTGATTGCCTAGGGGCGGTAACATCCGCCGAAAAGCTTGAGGAAAAATAACAAACTGCATGGTTTGGGCTGCGGTCATTCCCATTGATTGTGCTGCTTCAGTTTGTCCCGTTTCGATGGATTGAATGCCGCCGCGCACAATTTCGGCAACATAGGCAGCACAGTTTAAGGTCAGCGCGATGACCGCTGCTAAGAAGCGATCGAAAGCAAACTCAAAACCTAGTGCTTGCACCAACGCCGGAATGCCGAAGTAGACCATGAAAATTTGCACTAACAACGGTGTCCCCCGAAAGAAATCAATGTAGGCTCTGGCAGCCCAGCGGACTAGCTTGATGGAAGACAAACGGGCAACTCCTAGCAACGATCCCCCCGACCAATCCTAGAATTCCAGAGAGAAGGGTAAGTTGTAGGGTGACTAATGCTCCTTTGATCAAAGAAGGTAACGCATTTAACATCACGGTTCCTGATCCTAAAGCAGTTTGCTGGGACGACTGAGGGATGCCCGGTGCAACACTAGGAAGCTGAGGCGGTTGAGCATTAAACCATTTACGATAAAGGGTTTCGTAAGTGCCGTTTTCTAAAATAATGGTTAGACCTTGATTGATGAGGGACAGGTTGGGTGAATTGGGCGGAGTGGGAATGCCGTAAAATTCTTCGCTCAGCAATGCGCTGTTGACCTCAACGTCTTTCAAATTTCCAGTTTTAATGGCATATAACATCACCGGTGCATCGCTGACTACTGCGTCTACATTGCCATTATTGAGTTCTTGTAAGGCTAATACTGCCGCGTTAAAAGTCCGAACATTGACGTTGGCAATGCGTTTAACGGCTTCAGCGCCAGTGGTGCCAATTTGTACGGCAACTTTTTTGCCTTGTAGCGCTTCTAGGGTTGCAAGGGAGGGCGCACCTTTGGGCGTGGCGATCGCCAATCCTGCTTTAAAGTAAGGGCGAGAAAACGAAATCGCCTCTGCCCGTTGCGGCGTAATGGTCATTGCGCCAACGGCTGCATCCACATTGCCCACCTGGAGCGCCGGAATCATACCGTCAAAGGCAATACTTTGAAACCGCACTTGAAAGCCTGCTGCCGCCCCGATCGCGCGCATCACGTCCACATCAAACCCTTGGAGGCTACCATCCGCCGCCTTAAACTCGAAGGGGGCATAAACCGGTTCAATGGCAACCGTTAATGTTTTCCGATCGGCGGCGCTACTCGTGCCACATAAGACGATTAGTAATCCACTTAAGCTGAGCAATAGGAGCCTTACCGCTCTTTTCTTAAGAAATTGCATCATACTTTTTACCGATTTTTAGATTTTTGGAAAGTATCTTGAATCGTGCCGGATTTTTTTTGAAAATATATCTATCTACAGATGAATATCCTGATCTGCACAAAAGAGGAACTCTTTAGACTCAGGGTTTTATATAACTAAAGGACTGGACAGGACTGGAATTTTGAAGATTTAACCTCATCCCTCTGCCCCCCGAGCTATGAATTCCTACGCGATTCAAATTGAGCAAGTCGAAAAAAGCTATGGTTCTTTTCCGGTTCTTAAAGGAGTGACTGGAACTGTTAAAACCGGCGAAGTGTTTGCTGTAATCGGCACCTCGGGTTGTGGTAAAAGTACATTGCTTCGTTGTTTGAATCGATTGGAAATTATTAATTCAGGCAAAATTATTATTAATGGGATTAGCCTTGAGGGCGCAAACTTAGACTATCATCAACTTCGCCAGCTTCGCTCCAACGTGGGCATGGTGTTTCAACAGTTCAACCTGTTCCCTCATCTCACGGTGTTAGAAAATCTCACGTTAGCCCCTCAACAAGTCTTAGGTCGATCGAAAGCAGAGAGCCAAGAACGAGCTCACTTTTATTTGCAGCAAGTCGGGTTAGCAGAAAAAGCTAAGGCTTACCCCGAGCAACTTTCAGGCGGACAAAAGCAGCGGGTGCGATCGCCCGTAGTTTATGCATGGAGCCTAAAATTATGCTGTTCGACGAACCGACCAGTGCTCTTGACCCAGAGCTAGTGGGCGAAGTTTTACAAGTCATGCGGCAACTGGCACAACAGGGCATGACCATGGTGGTAGTCACTCACGAGATTCAGTTTGCCCGCGAAGTTGCCCATCGAGTGATGTTTTTAGATCAAGGTTATGTGGTGGAACAAGGAGAAGCCCGCGAAGTCTTGACCCATCCTCAAAGCGATCGCCTTCAAGCCTTTTTAAGCCGGATGAATCAAGCCCCTGAAGTTATAAAATAATCCCCTTTAAGTCCAACTAAAGTTAGGTCTGGAATAATCCTCAAGCTAGATAGAAAATTAAACGCTGTCAAGCAAACTATCAATAGTTACTCGATTGCATTGACCTAGCTCATCAGTTAGTTGCAATCAATACTAGCAATCGAGCCAGTAATTCAGACTCTCCCTTGCAAAACCCCCTATCGTAAACGAGGAACTATGAAACTATCCCAATTGTCTAAGCCCCTTTGGGCAACAGCGATCGCGCTCAGCATCGGCACACTCCAGATCTTACCAGTCTCGGCTCAGACTGGAACAGGCACCGATACTGCACCGGGTACCGTATCTCCTGACACCACTGCTCCCATTAACCCCACAATCACCGATACACCCCCCGTCGAGCGCAATGATGGCTTTGACTGGGGTTGGCTAGGCTTATTGGGATTGATTGGACTAGCGGGTCTGCGTAAGCCCGAAGAGCGCCAAGTCTATCGTGATCCAGGTGTTGACCCCGCTCGTACCACCACGCGCACGAGTGACTACAACCGTTAATCTGGTCACAAAGATACAAATCGGAACGGTATAAAACCCAAAGAGTGCACAGAGGAAGGTTGCTACACTAGTAGGAGCTTCCTCTGATTTTCTATTTTGTGACCTTGAAGAAATTACCCAGAACATACGATTAAAAAAGAAGGAATTAAGGTGATTGAATCTCAGCTCCAAGACCGGCCCGTGCCTTCATCGGTCGATCGCCCCTCTCCCTCAGACACCACCCTAGGTGACTATGCCTACACGGTAATTAAAAAACAATTTCAAGCCTTAACCAAGCAAAAGCAAAACGTTCTTGCCGATGAAGATCCAGAGCATTTACACAAAATGCGCGTTGCGGCACGACGGTTGCAATCAGCTCTACAAGTATTTGAAACCGTCATAGAATTGCCCAAATCCGCCCAACTTCATCAGGTTCGCTCTTTGGGAAAAGCACTGGGCAAACTTCGTGACTTAGATGTTCAAACTGCCGCCATTACAAACCAGTATTGTCCACAGCTCAATACTTCTGAACAAGAAACGGTGCAAACCTTACTCAAACAGCTTCAGAAGGAGCGGCATCAAGCCTTTGCAGCCGTAGAAACCCTGCTCCGATCGCCCTATAAAAAAATTAAAGCTGCCTACGAAGACTGGTTGACCTCTCCGCAGTATGGGGCGATCGCCCAACTGTCTTTGGCGATCGTCATTCCGGATTTGGTTAATCCACTCTTGTCTGCTCTTTTGCTGCATCCTGCTTGGCTGATATCGGCTCAATCAGGCGAAGCATCACCCGATACCGCAGATCAAGCAATGCTCCATGATTTACGGAAAGCGCTTAAAGCCGTCCGCTACCAATCAGAATTCTTTGAACCCTTCTATGATTCTGCTTTTCAAACCTGGATTGCAGAACTAAAAAACCCTGCAAGACGATCTAGGGAAACTCCACGACAGCGACGTTTTGTCAAAAATGCTGCGCTCCCAAAAAGCTGAAATGCCAGGACTGCAAGCTGCCATTGCCGAAGCTCGAGCTCAGGTCATGGAAAAGTGGGAACCCACTCGCCAACAATACCTGACTGCTGACTTCCGCCAGCAGCTCCACCAAATGATCTTAAGTAATGCTTAAAGCTGCTAGCGGTCTATCAAGAAATAAATGATGGGGGATGAAAGAATTCAAAAAGAATTCCAAATGATCAATTCAAAATTCGGCGTTGCTGAATCACGTATGAATTTGCCCCCTAAATCCCCTAGAATGAGGGATTTAGGGGGCGATTAGAGCTATAAGCATCTCAAGGATTCATACTTCCATTCAGCAATGCCCAAAATTCAAGACGAACAGCCTTGAATTTTGAATTTTGAATTCGATCGCCTCTACCCACCCCCTAAAACTAGCCCTCTTCAACCTCTCTGCACGCGCTCGTCACTCTGCCTTGTAAACTAGATCGAAGGGAAGAGGAAGACTGACGGTTGCAGGCTCATGCCTGAGGAAAGTCCGGGCTTCCAAAAGACCAAACTTGCTGGGTAATACCCAGTGCGGGCGACCGTGAGGATAGTGCCACAGAAAGATACCGCCTAGTCAGGTTTGAAGGTTGGGTTTAGTCCAAAATTTACAACTAGCTGGGTAAGGGTGCAAAGGTGCGGTAAGAGCGCACCAGCAACGTCGAGAGGCGTTGGCTCGGTAAACCCCGGTTGGAAGCAAGGTTGAACGGGGCAAGGGTTGGTCTTTGACCCGCTCCGGGCAAGGGTGGGGCAACCTGCTTTTGCGCAATCCGCTAGAGGTGTCTGGTAACAGTCATCCCAGATAGATAACCGTCCTTCGACAGAACCCGGCTTATGTCTGCCTCTCCCCTCCTTTTTTCTTTGCCTAAAGAAAACGATATCCGATCGTCTATCTGCTATGCCGCTGGATCCGCGCCGCCAAACCCAATTACATCGACTGGTTGAAAAACTGGGTATTGCCAATCCTGCGGCTGTGCGTTGGCAGCTTTTAGATTTGGCGCTGACTCATCCCACCCTCTCTGCTGGGGCAAACTATGAGCGGCTAGAGTTTGTGGGCGATGCGGTGATTCGGTTAACGGCGGCAGAGTTTTTGTTTGAGACGTATCCTGAGGCAACTGAGGGCGAACTGTCGGCAATTCGAGGCATTGTGGTGAGCGATCGCGTCTTATCTCAAATTGCCAGTCGCTATGGGCTCGATCGCTATTTGCTCATGTCTGAGAGCGCCTTGGGCGATAAAGCTGGGCAAGAAGGTCGTCTGGCTGCTGCTCTAGAGGCGATTTTGGCAGCGCTTTATCTCAGCACCCACGACCTCAAGCTGATCCGTCCGTGGCTCGATTCCCACCTGAAAGAATGGGCAGAAACGATTCGACTTGACCCCGCCTTTCAAAACTACAAGGGTGCGCTTCAGGCATGGACGCAAATTCATCACCAAACCTTGCCCGAATATCGGGTGACTGAAGTGGGTCAAGGGCATGGAGACGCAGAGCGGTTTGTCGCAGAGGTTTGGTTTCAAGGAAAATCTTGGGGACAGGGCAAGGGGCAGTCTAAAAAGGCGGCAGAGCAAGCAGCGGCGCAGGTGGCATATTTCCGGTTGCAAGAATCTCAGGCTCAATCCTCTTCCTCTCCGCCGTCTGAACCTCAGTAAATCTAGAATAAATCTGGCAGGGCGTTACGCCTAAAAATAGGTCGGGAACACTGGGCTGACATCCTCTAGATTGGTTCGGGGTCTAGAGAAAAGCTACGGAGAACTAAACTTTGACCCTCAGCCCTCAAACTGTCTCAACTCAGAATCAACCTCAGAATCAGCCTATAGCCTTGCCGCCTCAGATCTCTCTGGCTGCTGCTCGCCCGACTGGAATTGCATTATTGGGCGGCGGGCGGTGGGGAACGCATTTATTGCGCAACTTTTTAAAATTGCCTCGGGTCAACGTGCTGGCAGTGGTTGATCCGTTTGCGGAGCAGCTTCAGGCGTTGGCGCAGACGTTTAATTTGGATAGTCGGGTGTTACTGACCGCAGATTGGATGCAGGCGATGCAGTTAGAAGGGGTTGAGGCGGTGGCGATCGCCACTCCTGCGGCGACGCATTATCCGCTGATCAAAGCTGCCCTGCAACAAGGACTCCACGTTCTCGCCGAAAAGCCCCTCACGCTCGATCCGGTTGAAGCGATCGAACTGTGTCAACTCGCGGTGGCACAGCAACGGCAGTTGGTGATTGACCATACCTATCTCTTCCATCCAGCGGTTCAGCGGGGGCAAGAAGTGATGAGGCAGCATGTGCTCGGCGGCTTGCGATATGGCTATGCCGATCGCACCCATCTAGGGCCCATTCGTCAAGATGTGGACGCGCTCTGGGATTTGGCAATTCACGATATTGCTATTTTTAATTGTTGGCTTAATCAAACTCCCATCCAAGTGCAGGCACAGAGTACGGTCTGGCTCCAACCTCAGGCGCAGCCTCAGTTTCCGAAGGGTTTATCTGATTTGGTTTGGGTGCGGTTGACTTATCCGAGTGGGTTTCAGGCGTTTATTCATCTGTGTTGGTCAAATCCTCACAAGCAGCGACGGCTGTGCTTAGTGGGCGATCGGGGCACCTTGGTTTTTGATGAGCTTTTATCTGCTGCGCCGTTGACTTTTCAGCGCGGTCACCTAGAGGCAGCGGGGCAACGGTTTTCTCCTGTTAACCAGCAGCAGCAAATTTTAGAGTTAGCTCAAACTGAGCCGCTCCAAGAAGTCTGTCGGCATTTTTAGACTGTGTTCAACACAATCGACCGTCAAATATTTCGTCGGGTTGGCTAGGAGCAGAATTGGTAGAAAGTATTGTCGGCTTTAACGCGATCGCTTAATCAGGGCGGGCAAGTTGTCGAGGTCAAACCTGAAGCTTCCTTGCCCTAAACTGCGTTATCCGGGCTGGCTAAGGACTGAGGGTTCGATCGTCGTCTTCTGCACTTCCTCTCCTTCCACCGGATGCACCATAACCGGCTGAGCCATCTCAAAAATAGGTAAAGAAATCCTGACCGTGGTTCCTAGCCCCATGCCATCACTATAAAGACTAATCCGTCCTCCCATCAGCTCAATCAAGTTCCGAGAAATTGCTAAGCCCAACCCCGTCCCCTCAAACTTGCGAGTGGTGGTGCCATCCACCATGACAAAGGGACGAAATAACTTATGCTGCTGGGTTGGGTCGATGCCAATCCCCGTATCTTTTACTGAAAGAATGACCCAACTTTTTCCAGATGGGTGGGCAGAATGCCCGTTTTGCTCAGCCTGAATTTTCTCACCCGGCTCTGAGCCATGAATGGAGGGTGCCCCATGAATGGAGGGTGCCGAGTCCAGCCGCGTCTCCACGGTAATGCTACCTTCGTCGGTAAACTTGGCGGCGTTATAAAGGACGTTGAGCAACACTTGCCGCAACCGGGCAGGGTCTGCTCGCACCATCAAGGGCTGAGGCCAAGCTTTGACAATGAGCTGCAAGCCTTTCTGGTTGGTTTGGACGGTTTCTAGCTCTACTGCGTCTTTAAGAATTTGGCGCAAATCAATGGTTTCAATGGCTAAGGGCAGCTTGTCTTCTTCAATTCTTTGAATGTCGAGCAGGTCGTTAATAATTTTTAGTAAGTGAATTGCCGCCTTATCTGCCTGCTCTAAAAACTCTACTTCTTCTTCATGGCTGTCGCAGCAACCGTCTTTGACCAGCCGAATGCAGCCAATAATGGCATTGAGCGGAGTGCGAAGTTCGTGGGAGGTGTTGGCAAGGAATTCGCTTTTAATTTGGTTGGCGGCTTCTGCCTCTTGCCATGCTGACTCTAGCTCTTTGGCGCGTTCTTCTAAGCGCCCAACCATGTTGTCTAGCACTTCTGCCAAGTGGTTTAGTTCCCGAATTCTAAAATTGCGAGGGGCTCGCTCGGAGGAGTTGCGCCGATGGATTCGCAAGGCATATTTGCCCAGTTGTTCGATGGGTAATGCCAAATCACGCGCCATGTAAACCATGGCTAATAGGTGAGCCGCCAATAATCCGGCGGTGAGAATGAGCAAGCTTTGCCTAATATTTTCTAGTCCTTGGAGGGCGCTTTCGGTGGTGGTGACGGCGAGGACTGCCCAATTGCGGTTTTCGTAGGCTGGGCTGGGCAAGGCAAGGGGGCTAAATCCGACGACCCACTCGGTTTCAGCGTCGGAGATGCCAAACACTTGCCGCACGCCTGGTTCATTGCCTTTGACATTGTTCAAAATGTCTTGAAAGCGAGTGTTGACCTGTTGTTTGCCCACGCGATCGGGGTAGGGATGGGCGAGGAAAGTTCCGTTTTCGTCCATGACTGCTGTGTAGCCTTCTAGCAGGGAGTCACCGCCACTTTCGAGTTGTTTTAAAACTGTTTCGGCTGAGAGGCTGTAGCGCAGTTGCCCGCCGGGGGTATAGATGGGAGTGCTGATGATCAGGTTGAGCTGGCTGGTTCGGTCTGTTTGGGTGACTCGCTGGGTGCGATCGAACTCAACGGCTCTAACTTTGAGGCGATCGGGGTCAGTCGCGTTTTCTTGCTTTGCCCAGGTTTTGGCGGTAGCCAGGTTAAAAATTTGGTTGCCGCAGGTGCTGGCAATGGTTCGCCCTTCCCACAGATCTTTCATTTGCAGACAGCGGACACCGGGAGCCAGGTTGGGCAAAAGTTGGGTTAAAAATGTTTTAGAAGCAATGGGGGAGCCATTTTTCAGGGCTGCTGTTTGACTGGCGATCGCCAAATTGTCTCCTACCGCATCAATGTGGCCTTGAATACTGGCAGCTTTCCGCACCGCACTCTGCTCCAAATTAGCCTTGGCAGTTCTGAGCAAACTTTCACGCGCTTTGCGAAACGTTACTCCTGTGCCCAAGAATAAAATTGGAATACTGAGCAGCAAAATCCGCAGCAGCAGAATTCGACGAAAAGAGGACTGACCTAGCATAGCCATAGTGAGGTTTCGACTTGAGGTGTCAGACTTAGCACAGAGACACGCAAGCTGCATCTAAGTATTACCATTCAGCTTACTCCCCTAGTCAACGGGACAACTTAAACATCCGTATGTAAAAATACGATTCTTCAATGTTTCTTCATTCACATAAAGATGTAATCACAAAGATACAAAGAAATGCAAACTCGGGATCGAGAATTTTGTAAAGATTAGGGCGTGTCCTCTAATATGGCTGTCAATCAATATGGCTGTCAATCTAGTTAATTTACCGGAGGTTGATATTTCTAAGGCTGACCGTCCTCACATGACAGTCGTGCTTGCCATGAGTGCAGATGGCAAAATTGCCGACGCTTGGCGATCGCCTGCCCGCTTTGGTTCTCCCCAAGATCAGTGCCACCTAGAAACCCAAATTGCCCAAGCCGATGGCGTATTGTTTGGGGCAGGCACTCTCCGCGCCTACGGCAGCACGCTCAGGGTCACTGATCCTGACCTCCTTCAGCATCGCCAGCAGCAGGGAAAACCGCCTCAACCTGTTCATATTGTTTGTGCTCAGTCTGCCCCACTGAACCCCGACTATGCCTTTTTTCGTCAAGCGGTTCCCCGCTGGCTGTTGACTACAGCCGCTCAAGCCCATCGCTTACAGAGGAGTGAGTTTGAGCGGGTGATACGGGCAGCAGAGAGGGAGACCGGGCTAGATTGGGTCGATGCGTTACAGCAGTTGCGACAGTTGGGTTTGAACCGATTGGCGGTGACAGGTGGCGGTGAGGTGGTGGCTTCGCTATTAGCAGTGGGAGGAATTGATGAGATATGGCTGACGGTTTGTCCGTTGCTATTAGGAGGTCAAGGCGCACCTACCCCGTGGGAGGGCTGGGAGTGTTAGAAGGGATGGCACCCCGACTGAAACTGCTGGAGGTGAAGGCGATCGCCCACGAGGTTTTTCTCCACTACCAACTTCTGTAAAAGTTGACAAAGAACCTTAGCATTTTCCCTAAGAAGGCAGAAGAACCGGATCTTTATCGGCAAAACTTGAACCGCCCACACCCCAACCCCTCTCCTACTCTGGGCTACGGTGTATACACGAGTTGTTGAATCCAGCTACGCCCCCGGCGAGCCGCCCCCTAAATCCCCCATTCTAGGGGACTTTGAAGAACAGAACTGGCTCGGAAGTCCCCCAGAATGGGGGAT
>JAAUPA010000145.1 GCA_012034615.1 Leptolyngbyaceae cyanobacterium CSU_1_4
GTTCAGAGTTTACGGCATCTCTAGCCAACCATCCTCCCCCTTCTTCTTGACAAAGAGGAACCGTGCGGGAAAAGTTGCCTCCTAATAAAAGCAACTGGAACAGCCCAATGAGCGGATAGAGACATGAGAAATGGCAGGGGTTCATCTGCTCTCTTTGACGAATTTAGAAGGTTGTCATGAGTGCATTGAAAATTGGCGATCGCCAACTCAACAGCGATCAAATTGTTTCAGCATTAGTCCAATACAAGCTCTTAGAGCCTTTAGTTGGGCAGGTTTTACTAGATGGCGCGATCGAGCAAGTACCGCTATCAGAGCAAGAATTATTTTCAGCTTTGGGCGGCGATACCCATGCAGAGATGCCAAATTTACAAGAATTTGTAGGTCAATGGTGTCAGCAGATGGAGATTACACCTGTTTATTTTAAGGGTGTGATATTGCGAGAATTGCGGGTGCAAAAGTTTAAGCAAACTTATTTTGCTAATCAAATCGAGGCTGAGTTTATTCGACTGAAGCCAGAGTTTGATCAAGTGGAGTTTAGCTTGCTGCAATTGGCAGATTTGTCTTTGGCGCAAGAACTCTATTTTCATCTGCGAGATGATGGAGCCGATTTTGAAACCCTTGCTCGTCAATATGGACAGGGGCGACCCGGAGGCAGGTTAGGTCCGATGGCGATGGCGGAACTGCCCCCCGAGGTGGCAAACCTATTTCGGGGTGGGCAAACTACGGTTTGTACGCCTATTAAAGTGGGTGAGTTTTTTTGGATTGTGCGGCTAGAAAAATTAATTGCGGCTCGTTTGACCGAGGCAGTGCGCGCTAGTTTAATGACTCGTTTATACGATCGCTGGCTCAATGCACAAGTCAATACACTCATGTCGCAACCGGGTGCTATTCAGATGCAACCATCAGATCAGATACAACAGTCAGAACCAGTGTAAAAAGTATCTCCTAAAGAAGTAATGACGCAAGTTGATATTCAAGTTCGTTCGTTCCTTCCCGTTTTCTATGAAACGTGGCTCTATCGATCGCTCCCCGATTCTCTGCGTGAAGCGATCCTATCTAAACTCCGTCTCTGCTCCTTTAATCCTGGAGACGTTATTTATCCTGATCAGGAGTTGCCATCAGACATTCATTGTATTGTGCAAGGACAGGTACGCATTTTAGGTCCAACATCGCATCAAAGCCCAACATTAACGGTGTCGGGCAAAGGTTCGATCATTGGCTGGGATAGTTTGCTGAGACGGGTTGCAGTCGGTTCAGTCCGAGCCGCTTTACCGACTTCTCTGCCCAGTTCTCTGCCCAGTTCTCTGCCCAGTTCTGAGGCAGGACAATCCGTCTTAACCTTGGCATTACCCGCAGATGAATTTGAGCCGTTGGCATTGAAATATTTAATGCCTGCGATCGCTCAGCAAGTGAGCCTAATTGAGTTATTTGATACTCTCTCTGCCTTTTTAGCAGCAATGCCCAGTTACTTTTCGGGCGTTAACCTGAAAGATGTAGTGCGCTATATTCAACAGGAAGAATTAGCAACGGTACACCATTGGTATCCCTCTAAAACGAAACCTGTGGCGCTGTTATTTCACCTATCGGATGAGCGAGTTTGGCTAGTGAGCGGAGGGGCGTTACTCAATACACCCATCGGCACGCCCATTAACTTGCCGCAGCAATTGCGCCAGGTGCAGCCTTCACCGTTTCCAGTCCGCTTGCTAGGTATCGATCGGAACTTTTTAGCTTCGGCAATTCTAAATGGCGCAGTGCCCCGATCCATAGAATCGTCCATTGAGTCATCAATTGATTTGCGCTTGTTGCCCGGAGCTACTGCTGCAACTGCTCTAGACAGCCTAACCCTCAAGGATCGCCCTCAGTCTCAGAATTATCCCATTCGGCGATCGCCTTCCCCTACCCTCACTGAAGATGTGGTGGCTTGTTTCGACATGGTTTGTCAGTTTCTCAAGTTGCCCTATCGTCCTGACTCCATGCGGCGACAGTTGGGGCACGATCGCTAGAAGAATTTGATCCCTTAGATTTGTGTGTTCGCATTGCTCAAGCGATTGGTTTAGATGCCAGGATTGTCCACTTTACCCCTTCGCCAGGTGGACTCAATCGCTTGAGCGCCCCGGCAATTGTGCCTTGCCGGGGTCTTTTGAACGTCCTGTACGAGGCAACTCCCAAAATGTTATTGTGGGTTCGCCTCGTACAGGATTGCTGCGGCTATCGTCCGCTGATTTAGCATCGCGGCTTGACTCAGAAAAAGGCTCTTGCCGCGCTGTCATTTTAGAGCGACAGCCGCAAACTCCGATCAAGCATTTTGGCTTTAGTTGGTTTTTTCCATTATTAGCAGCGCAACGCGGAATCCTCGTCCAAGTTTTATTGGCTTCAGCATTTGTGCAAGTGCTGGGGCTGGCAAACCCGCTATTGGTACAGCAGGTTATCGATAAAGTCATTGTCAATGCCAATCAGGGCGCGATGCCGACCTTCGGTCTTTTAATGGTAGCGTTTGCTTTGTTGGAGGGCATATTGACCATTCTGCGAACTTATTTGTTTGCCAATACAACCCTGCGACTAGATTTGCGCTTGGGAACCGAAGTGGTCCGTCACTTGCTGCACTTGCCCCTCGGTTTCTTTGAAAAGCGACCGGTAGGTGAATTATCGGCAAGGCTGGCAGAACTGGAAAAGATTCGACAGTTCTTAACCGGAACTGCGCTGACGGCTGTGTTAGACGTGATTTTCTCCACAATGTATGTGGCGGTAATGTTCTTATACAGTGTGCCGCTAACGGTTTGTGTATTGCTGATGCTTCCGGTCATTATGATTTCGACAGTGCTGGTTGCCACCATTCAGCGACGGCTAATTCGAGTTCGAGCAGATCATGGTGCGAAGGTGCAATCTTACTTGATTGAAGCCTTGGGTGGAATGTTTACGGTCAAGGCTCAGAACATGGAAGGATTGGTAGAAGCAACGTGGCGCGATCGCTATGTTAAATACCTCACCAGCGGTTTTACTGCCTCAAACGTTACTACTATTTTTGGCTCATTTAGCCAATTTTTGAATACTCTTAGCGGTTTTTTGGTGCTGTGGATTGGTGCAGGTTTAGTCATTGAAGGCAAACTTACCCTAGGCGGATTGATTGCCTTTCGCATCTTATCCGGTTCAGTGACAGGTCCTTTTACTCGTCTCTCTCGCCTTTGGCAGCAAGTTCAAGAAGCCTCTTTATCAATGGAGCTATTAGCGGATATTGTTGAAAGCCCAATGGAGGCAGATCCGCAGCGAGACGATGCTCATGTCCGGATGCCTACTATTGAAGGACGGGTTCAGTGCCGCGACCTTTGTTTTGGGTTTAAGCCGGGGCAACAGCAACTTTCCAATGTCAGCTTAGACATTCCAGCAGGCGCATTTGTGGGGGTTGTGGGACAAAGCGGTTCAGGAAAAAGTACCTTAGTGAAACTTCTACCGCGTTTATATACGCCTCAATCGGGCAGTATTTTGATTGATGGTTTTGACATCAGTAAAGTCAAACTCAGTTCGCTCAGGCGACAAATTGGCTATGTGCCTCAAGATTCGGTGCTGTTTGAGGGTAGCATTCGAGACAACATTACTCTATTCTCAGAGTTTGAAGATAACGAGGTCATTGCAGCGGCAAAAGTAGCCAGCGCCCACGACTTTATCATGCAATTACCTGAGGGCTACAACACTCCAGTCGGTGAACGCGGTGGTCTACTATCGGGTGGACAACGTCAGCGGATCGCCATTGCGCGCGTAGTGGCTAGTAATCCGCGCCTGTTGATTTTTGATGAGGCGACCAGTGCTCTAGATTATGAAACAGAACGGCAGGTTTGTGCACAGTTAAGAAGTTATTTCCGCGATCGCACTGTGTTCTTTATTACGCATCGACTCAATACTGTTGCAGGTGCAGATTGGATTGTTTATATGCAGTCTGGTGTCATTGTCGAGCAAGGTACACACACAGATTTAATGACAAACCGACAGCTTTACTACAGCTTGTTCAGCCAAGCCTCCCGTTAGGTGTAAAAGTTATTCTGCTTGTCATTCCATTTCCTATTACAGAAAAGAGGAATACCATGAACCTTAAGATTCAATCATTTAATCCTCTGCGCATTCTACAGAACCATCACGAGACCATGGTTCAACAAATTGAAGAAGAAGCGAACGGAGGAGCATTAAGCCTGCCCCAACCTGCTGTTTGGGTAGAACGAATGACCCAGATCATGCTGCTAGGAATCACGGCAACGGGCATTTGGTCGGTGGTAGCACGGGTAGATGTGGTGGTGGCGGCTAGGGGCAAGCTAGAGCCAATTTCCCAAACTCAGGTCGTGCAATCGCGGGTAGGCGGGGTTGTGACTTCGGTCATGGTGCGAGAAGGAGAAACGGTTAAAAAAGGACAGTTGTTAATGCAACTTGATAAAACCCCGCTCTACGATCAATTAGAAACGCTTTCAGAGCAGCGAGGACAAATGATTCAAGAAGTCGCAGCGCTGCGAATGGCAAGACAGGGAGAATTTACGATCGCCACGGGTGAGTTACCGCCAGAACTAAAGAATCAGATTCAAGAGCGATCGCTCCTCGTCTCACAACTTTCTGGAAGCCCTGCGGGGTTAGCCCCCGATCAGCAACAACGCTATGCTTTATTTCAGCAGCAGTTAAACAATCAGCTATCAATCAATCAACTGCAAACTTCTAATCTCAATGCTCAAATTGCTGCAACCAATTCTCAGGCAGCACAGACCGAGTATCAACTTCAAGTTGAGCAGGGATTGCTAGATAAGTTACAACCACTTGCCGAATCAGGGGCGATCGCTCGAGCAGATGTTATGAAGCGAGTAGTCGATGTTAGTGCATTACAAAGCCGAATTAACCAGGCTAATCTTCAGAAAAGCCAATTACAGCTTAGCCAGCAACAAGCCCAAGTTGAAACCCAACGGGTTCAAGCTACCGCATACCAGGACGTGCAACAACAGTTGGCATCGTTAGACACTCAAGTAGACACCACCGTTAAAACCAACGAGCGTCAACTGTTGCAAATCGCAGCCCAGCTCAAACAGATTCAACATGATTTGGAAAGTCAAGACTTACGTGCTCCGGTCAATGGCATCGTCGTTAATTTAGTCCATAAGTTACCGGGTGTCGTTGCCCAACCCGCCCAAGTTTTACTTCAGGTAGTGCCTAGCGAATCATTAATTGCTCGCATTCAAGTTGCCAATGCCGATATTGCCAATTTGCAAGAAGGAATGACGGTAGATGTTCGGATTGATGCTTATCCTTTTACCGAATTTGGAGCCGTAAAAGGAACAGTCACAAAAATCAGCCGAGAAGCATTACCTGCAACTCCCCAGGCTCCGGGACAAACTGTGTTTCCTATTGAAGTGAAACTAAAAACCCAGTCTTTAAACCGCCAAGGAAAGCCGCTTTCACTGGTGCCTGGAATGACCGTTGGAGCCAATATAAAAGTGCGTTCCCGTGCACCTATTAGCTATGTAGCAGATGAGTTGATTAAGGCTTGGGATAGTTTGCGATCGACTCGTTAACTATTGAATACGCCATAATCCTCTCTCAGAACACCCTAGAATACTGAATATCCTATGTTGAGCCAAGCTTCAGAAAGAACTATGCATCGCGTTCGGTGGGTGCTTGCCCTCGGATGGCTGGTATTAATTGCTTCTCTGTTTTACGATCCGTTTACACCCATCTTGACTGAGCCCAGTAACCTCAGCAGTCCTTTTCACATTGATCCAAACAGTTGTATTAAAATTCGAGAAAACTGCATTGTCCAGAAACCTTATTCTCTCAGTGTTTTAATTTGGTGGGCAATGATTGTACCTGCGGGTATTTTAATTTTAATGACGTTAGGTCATGAGTTTTGGCGACGCATCTGCCCCTTATCTTTTTTCTCACAAATTCCACGGGCTTTAGGCATTCAGAGAAAACGTAAAGTGATCGATCCTGTAACTCACGAAGTTCGATATGAGTTAGTTACTGTGGGTGAACATTCTTGGTTAGGAGAAAATCATCTTTACGTACAGTTTGGGTTATTTATAGTCGGCTTAGGCGTGCGAATTTTATTTGTTAATGGCGATCGCACTGCCTTAGCTTATTTTCTCATCGGAACAATCTGTTCTGCGGTAATCATTGGTTATCTCTATGCTGGAAAAAGTTGGTGCAATTACTTCTGCCCGATGGCTCCAGTTCAAATGATTTATACAGGACCTCGCGCCTTATTAGGCAGTAAAGCCCACGTTGCCCCCGGCATTACCCAATCTATGTGTCGCACTGTAGATAGCACTGGACAAGAGAAAAGTGCCTGTGTGGGCTGCAAAACTGCTTGCATTGATATTGATGCAGAAAAATCCTATTGGCAGGAGCTGCAAATGCCAGGACGGCGACTAGTGCAATATGGGTATTTAGGAATGGTCATTGGGTTTTATCTTTACTATTTCTTGTATGCAGGCAACTGGGATTACTATTTCACGGGTGCCTGGACTCACGAGGAACATTTATTGCACCGAATCCTTGATCCAGGATTTTATATCTATGGACATCCGATCGCCATTCCTAAAGCAATTGCAGTTTACATCACCTATGGCATTCTCGTTATCATTACCTTTAGCCTAGGGTTAACGCTCGAAAAGCTGTATCGCCAACATGCTCGGTGGCGTGGACGGGCGGTTTCCGCTGAACAAGCGCAACATTTTTCCTTCACCGTATTTACGGTTGTCTCCTTTTGGGCATTCTTCTGCTATGGGGCACGTCCATCCCTAAATCGCTTACCGACCACGTTAGTTCTAGCGTTCAATGCCTTCATTGTTCTCATCGGTGCAGTTTGGATGATTCAAACTTTAGGGCGTACTCGCGAGCAGTATGAACGGGAAAGTATGGCAAATAGTTTGCGCAAACAACTTCAGCGACTTCAGCTTGATCCAGCCTTATTGAAAGGGCGATCGCTTGAAACTCTTTCTCCTGATGAATTGGATTTACTGGTCAAAATTCTTCCCGGACTTTCCCACCATTTGCGCGTACAAACTTACATGGGTGTTCTACAAGAATTAATCGAACAAGGCGTAACTCATGCTTCTCGAAGCTTCGATTTTTGTGAAAAGTTGCGGCAAGAACTTCAGCTCGGAGAAGCAGATCATTTAGCAGCAATAGAGGCGATCGGACAAACCAGTCCTGAAGTTTTAGTAGCACCCCGATGGCAATCGTTTGCAACCTACCTACACGATGCCGAAACTCTTGCCAGAACAGTCGTCAGACCTGTGAACAAAAAACGGTCTGTGCGTAAGAAACAACGCCTATAAAGACCATGGCAAAACAACCATGGCAAAACGACCTTTACTCTCAATATCATCATGTTGAAACTAAAATCAGTTAACTTCAACCATCAACTATTTCAGGAATATGCCTTAGAGCCTGCCGATGAACGCGAGTGGGTTGTTGGCAGAGATCCCCGTTGTCAGATCGTATTAACGACACTAGACGTGAGCCGAACCCACGGACGCATCTCCTATGAAGATGATCTCTATTACTTTGAGAACATTAGCCAACATGGTACAACCCTAAATAGCAACGAGCTTTTACCGAATGAAAGGAAGCCTCTTCACAAAGGAGACTTACTAGTTTTGGGAGAAACTTATTTACAGGTTGAAGAACTAACTGCACCAACTGCGTTAGATCTGGCATCTCATCAACCGTTAAACATGGCTTCGGAGTGGAAAGGCGATTTACAGGTGCGCTGTTGTCGCATCATTGATGAAACAGCAGATGTTAAAACCTTTTGTTTTACAGCCGAGCCAGCCACTCTGTTTCACTACAAACCTGGACAGTTCGTGAATTTGGAAGTGGAAATTGATGGGAAAACTGTTGTGCGTCCTTACTCTATTTCCTCATCGCCAACGCGCCCTCATCATCTTGCTATCACCATCAAGCGGTTGCCTCGCCTGCGCAACGATCTGCCCCCAGGGCTCGTCTCTAACTGGATGCACGATCGCTTGCAAGTGGGCGATCGCATTAAGCTTCGGGGCGCACCCATGGGCAATTTTACCTGCTTGCCCGCACCGCCCAAAATTCTTCTAGCATCGGCAGGCAGCGGCATCACACCCATGATGAGCATGGCAAGGTGGGTGCAAGATACGCTGGCTCCGTGCGACATCATTTTTCTGCATAGCGCTCGCACCCCCGAAGATATCATCTTCCGCCGAGAGTTAGAGGTGATGGCAGCCCAAATTCCCAACTTCCGGCTAGCCTTCACCGTGAGCCGACCTTCTGCTCAGTCTAACTGGACAGGGCTAACAGGACGTATTTCAAACATGATGTTGCAAATGGTTGTTCCTGATTTGAGCGATCGCGCGGTCTACGTTTGTGGCTCTAAAGAATGGATGCAGAACATTAAATCCATCCTGACTACATTGGACTTCCCCATGTCTTCTTACCAAGAAGAAAGCTTTGGCGGATACCATCCTGCTCCGGTCAGCAGTACCACGCCACTCAGCACAGAAACAGCCGATGAGGATACCTTTATAGGCAATAAAAGAACGACAGAGCACAATGGCAATGGACACCAGTTATCCCCCGTGGCGATCGCTCCACCCGCCTCTGTAGACACCGCTAAAATCAGCTTTAGCCAGTCAGGTGTGAACGTTCTAGAAAACGGTGATCTCTCCATTTTGGAACTTGCCGAGCAAGAGGGCATTAGCATTCCCAATGCTTGTCGGGCTGGAGGTTGTGGCGCTTGCAAAGTGCGAACTCAGGGTCGCGTTCGCTATGCTACAGCACCCGCTGCCTTAACGGCTGCCGATCGAGAGGCAGGTTACGCATTAGCCTGTGTTGCACATCCGGTGGGTTCGCTAGTAGTAGAGGCATAGCTTCAAAGGATAGGCTGTTTCAAAAAATAGGCTTCCGGCTCTACTCTGCTCAAAGCCCTGTTCTTTGAGCAAAGACATCTTTTCATTCAGCAACGCCTCAAAGTTTGAATATCAAGACTTAACCAAAGGAGAAAACGCATGAGACAGGTTTATTTAACCGTTGCAACGACCGCTGCTAGCCTTCTGATTGCTTTAGGGGAAGGGGCAATGAGCCTAGATTTGCAAACCATTAGTTTTGACCATGCCCCTAGGCTAAGCCGGGTGGCGATCGCCAATCAGAAGGCCTACTTTACAGTCACCATTCCCGAAAATGCTGGAGAAGAATTGGCGAAATTAAGCTTTAGTGACCTAGCACAAGAAGGTAGCCGCCTCCCCTTTAACCTAGAGAAAACTCAAGTGTTTTCAGGGGCGCGCGCCAATGGACAGAGCATTAAACTAAGCGATGCCTGGGTAGATGAAATTGGCGTGGTTTGGGTAGAATTTGCACCGACATTATCCCCTGGCACTACTTTTACAGTGGTGTTAGAAGTAGGAGAAAACGCACCATCTGGCGAACGCGAGTATAGCGTGGCAGCTTATCCAGAGCCAGAAAACTCTGTTCCTGCTTTTGTGGGAGATGGAACGTTAGTGTTTGAGTAAACTGTATTTGAGTAAACTGTGTTTTTCAACTTGCTGAGAACGGTCTATTACAGCGATAGATCTAGCTTTTTTACCGAAAAACAACTTCTCAGAGCTTCACCCCATGAATCCAAATAAATAGTAAATTAAATTTGAATTCATGGGAAATGGTTGTTATAATGTCGGGGTGGGTGACCTACAAATGACCTACAGTAATTAAGATTTTCTAGCAGATTGAGAATGCTTCATTCGTACCGCCGTTCCTTAACGGTTGCCTCTGTAATGTACGTTAGCTGAACTCAATAGGCGATCGCTCTGCTAGATCCCAAAGTATTGATTCACCTGAAATTTTGAGTTTATCAGCTTATCTCTAAGCTCTTACTTAAGAGTGCCGATAAGCATTCATAAATGCGATCCCTCTACGTGTGTTCCTCTGTACAACCAGTCATTAATTCTTTAATCTCAATTTCGTTCTTTTCACAATCACTAGGAGAAACATGGAAGTATTAGAGATACAACCCCTAGACGCTCAACTGAATAGTCAAAATTCTGTTGGCGCAGCCGATACCCTTAGCCCTGTTGATTCTACTGCCGCTGCAAATAGCTCAGTCGGGTCATCGATTCAAGAAACCGAGTTAGGTCAATCCTTAAATGCTGCCCTTGGTGAACCTGCTGCTCCAGTTGCTCCAGCCGTCATCACGGAACCTGAGCCACAGGTTGCAGCACAAGAAACTCAAGCCTTAGAACAGGAACAAGCTCCTAGCCCAGCTCAGGCACCGACCGCCAACACGCCCGTGGGTGACTCTCTCGAATCATCGGCTGATCCATCGGTTGCTAACTCATTGCGCCTGACGACCACAGACTCGCCCACAGAAGCCCTTGCCGATGTGATTCCGGGCTTAGATCCGAGCACAACGGCACCCCAACCTGCCGATTCAGATCTCCAAGGATTTAGTGTCGATAACGCGCCTGCCTTAACCGATGATCATGATCACGGAAATCCTGGGACTGCTCCTCAATTCCACATTTCTTTGGATGATGTCACCTCGGTAAAAGGCGTTAATTCTGGCGCAACTCGCCAAATTAGAGATCTAACTCGCAGGTTTGGCACTAAAGGCGATTTACTCGACCCTGGTGCAGGTAACAACACTGTCATTGGGGCAGGGGGCAATGATCTAATTTTTGGTAGCGGCGGTGGACTGAATACAATTACGACAGGCGGTGGTTCCGATACCGTTGTGTTGGGCGATGAAACTACGAACCGCATCTTTGACTTTAATCCAGACCGCGATCGCTTCGTTCTAGCCGATGGTTTGGACATGAACAACATCGTGATCGCCCAAGGTAAAAACCCTGGTAAAGGCGGGCTCAACCAGCCTTTAGATAGCGTTAGTAATACCTTAATTATTGACAAGTCTGACGGGCATATTTTAGCATCGCTCACCTTTGTCAATTCAGATGCCATCAACGATAGCAACTTCCTTAGAGTGGGTGCTAATGCGCTGGATATCGCCAAAAATTCCCAGTTTGCCAATACCCAAGAGGGCAGCGGACAACTCAATGGCAGCCAAGGGCGCGATAAATTGGTGGGGGGTGACGGAGATGATTTCCTAGCCCCTGGCGATGACACCTTTCGATTCCGCACTGCAAGATCTGGCGAGGAGTTTCCCTTTGCGACCGATAGCCCCGGGAGCACTCGGCTCAATCTCGATCTTAAGGGCGGCGTGTTGCGCGTTAATGGAACCTACAAAAACTTTGATGGTGCGCCTCTCTTTAGCCAAGGAGAAACGACCATTGACCCTACCGCTGTCATTCTTAACGGTGCCCAGGCTCAGCCGTTCCTGGATGGGTTCTTGAAAGTGCCTCAAGACGTGGAAGGCAACCCGATTACTGGAACACACTTACACTTTAGTCCGGCTGGAGATGTACGGGGCAACTTTGCCGATGCTACGGTCGTTCGATATTTCAACAACACGCCCACGAGCGCTAAGGGTGGAACCATTTCAGGTGAGTTTGAGTTAACGCCGCAAGAACAAGCAGCGTTACTAGCTGGGAATCTCTATGTCAACACTCATACGAACGTAGACTTGGATGGAGATGGTAAAGGTGGATTCTTAACCGGAGAAAATCGAACAAACTTCAACAAGAACGTTGTTCGGTTTGTTTAATCACCTTTTTGATCCTCTTCATCGATCGCTTAAGGGAGAATTATTTATACACTGCTTTCAGTAACTCTCGAAAAAAATGGATAAATAATTCTTCCTTCTGTTAACACAATCTTGAAAACTATGGAGACCACTCATGTTAGATGCGATCGCAGCAATCGACAATCTGGGAATGGAAGACTCAACACTGGTTGCTGATGCTTCCACCCCAAGTTTAGAGACGAATCCTGCTCTGAGCGAATCACAAGGTTCTTCAATGCAAAACACTGATTTCAATCAGTCTTTAATGGAGATGCTGTCTAGCCTTGATGCCCTGAGCGATGACTCCAATCCATCCTTGCGCATCGTTTCCGGGCAGTCTGTAGAAGATGCATTGGCAGATGCCATACCCGGATTAGATCCTACCACCCTAACGCCACCGGCTCCCTTGGCTCAAGAAGATTCGAGCTTGAATCCGTTCATGATGGCTGCCCTCAGCGAACTAGATGATGCAGAGACCTTGGGCGAAGCGTTTCAAACCGTGAGCGATGGTTTTGAAGGTCTGAGTAATAGTTTTGAACAGTTGGCAGCCTCTTTCTTGGCACAATCTTTCTTGGCACCAGATAACCTTGACCCCGTGGCGATCGCTCCTAATGGTGATGATGCCAGTGCTGATGAGGAGGCAAAGCCGGTTGCAATCGATGGTATAGACGATGCTAATGAAGATGACACGGATGAGGGAGAAAATAATTCCGACCTCGATATTGACATTGATCCAGTAGAAACCACAGACGAGAGTATTGACGATGATAATACCAATTTTGATACCAGTTCTGATACCGATTCTGACA
>JAAUPA010000146.1 GCA_012034615.1 Leptolyngbyaceae cyanobacterium CSU_1_4
TTCAGGGCGATCGCATTGAATGTTGTCGCCCTTGCAGAAGCGATCGCGTGCGCTACATTGCCATTGAGCGCTCAACTTACTAATTGCACTCTCTACATTGCCATTGCGACGTCCCCTAATCGGATTGCGACTCAACACATTGCTGTTGTGACTCGATCCGTTGTGATTGTCGGGCAATGCATTACCATTGTGACTTAATACAGTGCGATCGCAGGAGTCTTTTAAAGCCTAGGCATTGCCAAACCAGAGATGAGAGCAAATACATCCTTGAATTCAGCAACGCTTTATTGCTGAGGAGGGATGCGGTACCATAATTCGTTTTGCTCTTTAGATTAAGCCTGTGTTATCTCCAAGTTATCAACTTCCAATAGGCAGCGCTTTGGAAAGTGAGTAAGCTATACTCTCAGATTACATCGTGTGGCAGGTTGAAGAGAATGGGAAAGCAGTCTAAAGCGGCAGGGGACAAAGGGGCTGAGAAGGAGGCAACGCAGAACGCTACATCCGCAGTAAAGTCTGTGGTAAGACCTGTTGATGGGCAAACGGTTGCAGCAGATGCAGAACAGCCGAAGAAATCTTGGACGATCGAAGATAGCGAAGAACTGTACCGGATTCAGGGCTGGGGTGAGCCGTATTTCTCAATTAATGCGGCGGGGCATGTGACTGTTTCTCCTCAAGGCGATCGCGGTGGTTCTCTCGATTTATTTGAGTTGGTTAATGCTCTCAAGCAGCGCAATTTAGGGCTGCCTTTGCTCATTCGCTTTTCAGATATTTTAGAAGACCGGATTGAGCGGCTAAATGCTTGCTTTTCTAGGGCGATCGCTCGTTACAACTATCCTGGAGTTTATCGGGGCGTTTTTCCGGTTAAATGCAATCAGCAGCGGCATTTAATTGAAGACTTGGTGCGCTTTGGCAAGCCTCATTTGTTTGGGTTAGAAGCAGGCTCGAAGCCAGAGCTGATGATCGTTTTGGCAATGCTAGATACGCCGGGGGCGCTTGTTATTTGTAATGGTTATAAAGACAAGGAATATATTGAGACAGCAATTTTGGCGCAACGGTTAGGATATACGCCGATTATCGTCTTGGAGCAAGCTGAGGAAGTCGATTTAGTCATTGAAGCGAGCCATAAAGTAGGCATCAAGCCTTTGCTAGGAGTTCGGGCTAAATTGAATAATAAGGGCATTGGGCGTTGGGGCATGTCGGCAGGCGATCGCGCCAAATTTGGCTTAACCATTCCTGAAATTATTAATGCAGTCGATCGCCTCAAAGAAGCCGATATGCTGGATTCGCTTCAGCTTTTGCACTTTCACATTGGCTCCCAAATCTCTGCCATCAGCGTGGTTAAAGATGCCATCCGAGAAGCCAGCCAAATTTATGTAGAGTTGGCAAAACTAGGCGCAAATATGCAGTATTTGGATGTGGGCGGCGGTTTGGCGGTGGATTATGACGGGTCTAAAACGAACTTCCACGCTTCTAAAAATTACAGTATGCAGAATTATGCCTACGACGTAGTGGCAGAGGTAAAGGAAGCTTGTGAGGAAAAGGGGTTAACGGTGCCTACTTTGGTGAGTGAGAGCGGACGGGCGATCGCCTCCCACCAGTCTGTCCTGGTTTTTGATGTGTTAGGAACCAGTGATGTCTCTTCCGAGGTGCCCGCTCCGGCTAACGATAAAGAGCATTTAATCATTCGGAATCTCTACGAAACTTACCAGTCCATTCGGGTCGAAAACTATCAGGAAACGTATCATGACGCAACTCAATTTAAAGAAGAAGCCATTAGCTTATTTGGATTTGGCTATCTGAGCTTGACCGAACGCGCCAGGGCAGAACGACTTTATTGGGCGTGTTGCCGCAAAATTCAGGCGATCGTGCGGCAACAAGAATATGTGCCAGATGACTTGGAAGACTTAGAAAAGATCATGTCCTCGATTTATTACGTCAATCTTTCGGTCTTTCAGTCGGCTCCAGATAGTTGGGCGATCGACCAATTATTCCCCATCATGCCGATTCATCGCTTAAGGGAAGAGCCGCTCCAGCGCGGTACTTTAGCCGATTTGACCTGCGACAGCGACGGCAAAATTGATCAGTTCATTGATTTGCGAGATGTCAAATCTGTGCTAGAACTGCATGACCTGCATCCCCAGGAACCCTACTACCTCGCCATGTTTCTGGGGGGAGCGTATCAGGAGATTATGGGTAATTTGCACAACCTGTTTGGCGATACCAACACTGTTCACATCAAGCTGACGCCAAAGGGTTACGAGATTGAGCACGTAGTAAAAGGCGACACGATGAAAGAAGTGTTGAGCTATGTTCAATATGATTCTGAGGACTTGATTGAAAACATTCGGCGGCGCACTGAACAAGCGTTGCAAGATCATCAAATTACGTTGCAAGAATCACAAATGCTGTTGCAAAATTATGAGCAGAGTTTGAGCCAATATACGTATTTATCTTCGTCAGCGAGTTAGGAGCGAGGCAGAATTAAATTCGCTATTAAGAACTAGTGGTCTGTTGAGAAATAAATGGTGGGGGATGAAAGAATTCAAAATGATCAATTCAAAATTCAAAATGAACAGCCTTTAATTCTGAATTTTGAATCCGATCGTCTCTACCCACTAACTAAAAATTGACAACCCAATAGACAGGACGTTGATTTCATGTCAGTAAGTGGGCGTAACTAATTTACAGATAGACGTGGGGCAAGCGTCTTGCTTGCGGGCAAGATGCCCACACTACGTCTGATATTTCCCCACGTCTAACATTTAATTAGACCAGTCTACTTAGCAATTCCTGAATAAAGGAGATACATTTTGGCTGGTCGGATAGGGGGCTTAGGCTCCTTGGTGGATCTCACAGATTGGAAAACGCTATATCAATAGGACAAACTCAACTATATTGGCTAATGGCTCTCCCAAAATACGATTGTGCGCTTTGACCTTATTACTCTGTTTCCTGAATTCTTTACCTCGCCCCTGAGCTCTGGCTTAGTAGGGAAGGCGATCGCCCGCCAAATTGCCGCCGTTCATTTCACAAACCCGCGCGATTTCACCACCGACAAGCACCATAAGGTTGATGATGCACCTTATGGGGGTGGCGTGGGGATGCTGATTAAACCGGAACCCATTTTTGCGGCGATCGAATCGATTCCCGTTTTGCCTCGTCGAGAGGTGATTTTATGACTCCGCAGGGTAAAACCATGAACCAGTCGCTCTTCCAGGAGCTGACCCGCTATGACCAGTTGGTCATTCTTTGTGGACATTATGAAGGCATTGATGAGCGAGTATTGCACGGAGTCACCCGAGAAGTATCATTAGGTGATTTCGTGTTGACCTGCGGCGAGATCCCGGCTTTGGCGTTGTTGAATGGCGTGGTGCGCCTGATGCCTGGAACGGTTGGCAAAGAAGAATCGCTAAAACTAGAAAGCTTTGAGTCGGGGCTGTTAGACTATCCTCAATACACTCGTCCGGCAGAGTTTCGGGGGTGGAAGGTGCCCGATATCTTGCTTTCGGGAAATCATGGGGCGATCGCGCAATGGCGTAAACAGCAGCAAATGGAACGAACGCGCGATCGTCGTCCTGACCTGTGGGAAGCGTGGCTTCAAGAAAACCCAGGCAGTCATCCCAGCGATCCCTAGCGAACTCAATGAGTTCTATCAATTGTTCGTATGAAGCAGCGGGAATTTTCACCGCTCCACACGATAAAAAGCGGTAACATACAAGGGAGTCCACCCCTACTAAAACGGTCGCTCTCATTGTGTTTTCACTTAACGGCTACGAATACTTCTTGGTTTTCCTGCTGGTCTGCACCCTTGTGCCGCTGTTAGCGCTAGGAATTTCTCTCGTCACCGCCCCACGTCGCGAAGGCGTTGAGCGATCGACCACCTACGAATCGGGCATGGAACCTTTGGGGGCAGCTTGGATTCAATTCAACATTCGCTATTACATGTTCGCCCTAGTCTTTGTTGTTTTTGACGTGGAGACTGTGTTTCTCTATCCTTGGGCGGTGGCATTTAATCAATTAGGATTATTAGCCTTCATTGAAGCCCTGGTTTTCATTTCAATCCTAGTTGTTGCACTCGTCTACGCTTGGCGCAAAGGAGCACTCGAATGGTCGTAACCCCCCCCCCTTGAAAATAATAGTTCAGACAGCCTAATTTCAGACAGCCTGATCAATAAGGCTGGCAGACCCGAAATTACCCAAGAGCTTTCAGAGAACGTCATTCTCACTACCGTAGATGACATCCACAACTGGGCTCGACTCTCTAGCCTTTGGCCCATGCTGTATGGCACTGCCTGCTGCTTCATTGAGTTTGCGGCGCTGATTGGCTCTCGCTTTGACTTCGATCGCTTTGGTCTGTTACCCCGTTCTAGCCCTCGCCAAGCCGATCTGATTATTACTGCGGGAACCATCAACATGAAGATGGCTCCTGCCTTAGTCCGTCTATACGAGCAAATGCCCGACCCCAAATATGTCATTGCGATGGGCGCTTGTACGATTACGGGCGGCATGTTTAGCGCCGATTCTCCTACAACTGTCCGAGGAGTCGATAAACTGATTCCTGTGGACGTTTACCTTCCGGGTTGTCCTCCCCGTCCTGAAGCCATCATGGATGCCATCATTAAACTGCGCAAAAAGATTTCTAACGAGGCTTTGGCAGAACGAGGCAGTCTAGGGCAAACGCATCGCTACTATACTAAAGCTCACAAGATGAAAGTTGTTCCTGAAATTTTAACTGGCAATTATCTCAAGTCAGAGACTCGCCAAGCGCCTCCAAAGGAATTGATGGAAGCGATGGGAATGCCCATTTCTCCTGTATTAGAACAAACTCAAAAGGAGAGCATTCGTGGCTGAAGAAGCAACCCCCTCACCGTCTGAAACTGCTGTCTCTGAACCAGCGATCGCTGAAACCGCAGTGGTTGAGACTGGAAAAATCTCTAAGTGGTTAACTGAAAATGGCTTTGAACATGAAGCCTTAGCCCCTGACCATTTGGGGACAGAGATACTAAAGGTCGATCGCGAGTTTCTCCTCCCCTTCTGTACTGCTCTCTACGCCTATGGGTTCAACTGCTTGCAGTATCAATGCGCTTACGATGTGGGGCTAGGTGGCGATTTGGTCAGCGTTTATCACTTAATTAAAGTGAGCGATAATGCCGATCGCCCCGAAGAAGTGCGAGTTAAAGTATTTCTCCCCCGCGAAGATCCAAAGGTGCCCTCAGTCTATTGGATCTGGAAAGGAGCAGACTGGCAAGAGCGTGAAAGCTACGATATGTTCGGCATTCTCTACGAAGGACATCCTAACCTCAAGCGCCTGCTAATGCCGGAAGACTGGGTTGGCTGGCCCCTCCGCAAAGATTATATCTCCCCTGATTTCTTTGAACTTCAGGATGCTTACTAGCCTACAAAAGGCACTTAAAACCACAGCAGGCGAAGGATAATTCTCTCGCCTGCTGTTTTGTTTCAAAGCTAAAACCGCTCTCAAAGCAATGTCAATTGATACTCTAGACGCGACATGCAACTCAACCCTCTTCCCCCAGCCCCTTCTTCCAAGGCAGGAGAAGGCAAGCAAAAGTGGGCAAAGTCCCTCTCCCGCTCTAGGAGGGGGATTTAGGGCGCGAGTGTAAGGCGATAGGATTGCTTACAAACATTCTCTAAGATTTTTCTTCAAAAAATGACAGTAGTTTGGCGCGAATGACCGTCTCATTAACTTTCCCTTGCTCATTCCGAGGTAGTTTAGCCACACTCATCCATTGCTTCGGATGTTTATACTTGCTCAGTTCTTGGTTAAGGAAAACTTGAATCATCAAAACCGTTACTTTTACGTTCACTGGAACATATACCGCTGTGATCATTTCTCCCCAATGAGGCTCAGCTAATCCCAACACATAAACATCTTTCACCAGCCCACTCGCCCGAATCGCTGCCTCGACTTCAGCCGGAAAAACATTTTCTCCACCCGTGATAATTTTTTGACTGCTGCGACCCACAAGGTGCAGATATTCTGCGGCATCGAAGTAACCTAAGTCATCGGTTTGAAATTGGGGCGTTGAAAAAAGATGAGGATAATAGCCTAGGGCAAGGGATTGAGACTGGATGGCGATCGCCCCATTGTCTGCGATCGAGAGGTGCGCATGAGGCAGAACTTGTCCAGATCCGGTCTTTCCCTGCAAAAAATCTTTTGGCTTGAGCGTCGCTATTTGTGAAGCGGTTTCAGTCATGCCATAGGTCGGGGCTAGGCGAATTTGTTGTTGTCTAGCAGTCTCTAATAATTCTGTCCAAGCGGGTGCGCCCCCTACTAAAACTGTTTGAAATTGCGATAGCTCGGGGGATGAACGTTGCAATAGTCTTTGGAGCTGAGTCGGAACGAGAGAGATAAAAAAAATTGATGGATCAACAGAGGTGAAGTCTAGGCTTTTGAATGGAGAAGTAACAAACTTTCCCTGGGTAAAAAGCGATCGCAAGAACTGCATTAAACCGCTAACATGATACAGGGGTAGAACACAATAAGAATTTACCTGGTCGATCTGAAAATACTTACAAAATCCCATGACTGAGAATGATAATGTCTCGTGGGTATGAATAGCAAAGCGAACCTTCCCTGACGATCCGCCAGTGGGAATCATAATCCAACCGGGAGTAGGGGGAGGCGCATCTATTTGCAAAGCATTTGCCTGAGAAAAATTTGCCTGAGAAAAATTCGGGGGCACGATTCCCCAAATCAAATCAGGGTGGACTTGTTGAAAGACCTGCTGCCATTCTGATGGAGCCCAGCCAGGGTTTGCTAAGAACGCAGGACAACGGGCAGTTGAGGCGGCAACGAAGCTGGCTAGAAAAAAGAGAGGCTCAAGTTCTGAAATGAGGATCGTTGGATATTTTTTGGGGTGCTGAACGATCGCTTGATAGCGGTCTTGGGCTAGGTGAATCAGCGCTTGGCGATCGATGCCCCCCAGCCAATCATCTTGACGGCTTTGAAGAATGACTAAAGGCTCTGCCATAGGGATGTAAAATCAAGTTGATTCAAATCATCATTAAACCAATGATTGACTCCAAACCCGATCGCCCTTTTCCCCGTTGAGACCGATGGAATTAAATAATTTTGAATGTAGCGCTGAGCGATCGCCGTTTCAAACACCGACGACCAAACCATATCGATCCCAGGATTTTGACAAAACGAGCGCAGCCTAGAAGGCGAACCCGCGATCGCAGCTTTCACCACAAAAATACCGCGCCATCCCAACTCATAGCAGCATTCGAGCTGCTCAAGGGTTGCCACAGATTCATCCAGGGCGATCGGGGTTTGGTAGCGCTGACTGAGCTGTAGCATTGCGTCGAACTGCTGAGGCAATAAAGGCTGCTCTAAAAACTCTACACCGTAGCGATCGCACTTTTGCAACCACAAATTTGCGTCGTTCCAGTTTAAGCCGCCATTGGCATCCAGTCGTAACTGAGCCTGACTTGGAAGAGCAGTCACAAGTGCTTCAAAATTTGCCAGCTCTTGCTGAATTGGCGCAACGCCAATCTTCCACTTAAAGGTACGCGCACCTTGGTTCCAGAGCGATCGCCAAGCTCCTAGAGCCATATTGCCAGTGGGCAAAAGATTACTGTGGTTTAGCTTTCTCACCGGAGCGTGAGCCTCAAAACTTTCCCAAGCCGACTCAAAGCCAAAGCGACAGGCTGGGAGATGAGCCGGAATTTGGACAATTGTGGCGCGATCGATCGTCCTCAGCGACTGACAGAACTGGAGCGCTTGGTCAAAACTTTCGCTGCCAAATGCTTCTAGCGGTGCAATTTCGCCCCAGCTTGTCTGGTGGCGATCGCTCAGCTTAAGAATAATTCCTGGACGCACTTCCCACAAGCCATGATGGGTGTGAAGAGGCTGCTTAAAAGAGCGCTGATAACAGCGAAACTCAACCTTCAACATAAAAAAGAGAATCTCTAAACTCAGGGGAGCTTCTAGCGCTAGAAGCTCCCCTCAAAATGTCTAACCCAATTAAAGTAGCTCAGAAGTATCGAGTAGACTACGGCGTAAATTTAGCTACCAGTACAATTCAAAATTAATTTTGAATTTTGAATTTCTAAATATCGATACACTTGCGCCCCAATCTCCTAAGAATAATAATCTGCTTCAGCAGGCGCTTTAGATCTAGACTTTGCTTTGTTTGCGCTCTTTTTCAACGCATCAAGCCGCGCTTCATACTTTTTACGCTGCTTCTTTTTGGGCGTTTGTTCAATCAATACTTTCAACGCACTCCCCAAACTTTTATAGGCATTGGGCAGCGTGTAGCCAAAACGGGTGGCAAGGGCGATCGCCTTTTCATCGGCTTCGATCGCTTCATTCAAAACCTTTTGACCATTGTTGCGTTGATACAAGCGATAGCCTGAAACGCCACAAAGCGCCATCGCCAACAGCAGCAACAGCCCATCCTGCACCCACAGTTCGCCGACTGCCCCCCCAACCCGATCGCCAAGGCTGCCACTTTCCCAACCATCTCTAGGAATCGTGTCATTTTGAACCCGCGCCACTTCATGCCAAAAAATAAGATTGCGCTGGTCTAAAGCAAGCTGATCCCACTTCACCAAATCGACCTGGACTTCTATTTCATCCTTGCCGATTTCTTCGCTAGTAATGAGGGGCGGATTCACAGCCGTTGCTGCCTCAATCATGACCCAGCTTTTGAGCTCGGGGGGCAGTAGGGTTTTTAGCCGTCGGAGTTCGCTCAAATCGGATCGAGCGGTAGAAGTGGCGAATGAGGTCATAATCCGGGGGGTGATACGGAGGTTTAATTTAGGAGTATAGCGGTCTTTTTCACTATCTTCTCTATCTTAACTTTTGGTTGAACAGATGGGGCAACCCAATCAAGCTAGGCAAGACTGGCTAAGCAATACTGTTGCGCTTTCGCGATTCTTTGTACGAGGTGCCAATATTTTTCAGTCCAGCGCGAATCATTTGTTGCTCTAGCAGCGAGAAGAAACGGGCGCGATCGCCGCCTCGAACGACTGCCTGATTATGGGCTTCTGCCAACGCCACGGGATAGCCATAGCCCTTTTGCACCTGCGTTAACGTTAGGCTCAGCGCTGAATTTAAGAGCGTCGGATCTTCGGCAACCCATGCCGGAAATTCTACCCGCGCCACTTCTGAGCCCATGTGGATATAGCAAAAATACACGGTGTGGTCGCCATACGCTTCGAGAATTTTGGCAGCGCTTTTCCAAATTAGGCTGCGTTGTCCGGGTGCCAACACCATCGACCAAAGGGCTGTATCTCGCAAGGGTGAAAAGACTTGGCAGGGAGCTTGGTCGGTTTTACCGGGGCAGTGGGTGGAACAATCGGGAGCCATGAAGGGGCAGGTGTGCAGACGGAGAAAATTGAGAGCTTCGCTACTTCGGGCAGCGCTAATGTAGCTTACGAAGGGGATACGAGCTGCACGAAGTTGATCCCAGGCTTGCAGCACGGGCGGTAGGAGGCGATCGCGGGCATCGGCGGGCAATGATTCTAGAAACCAGTGAATTAAAGAGCCATCGACCATGGCTAAGGTGGGAGAAGGGGAGAGGGGAGGCGGGTTACGGAGGACATCTTTTGCCAGCTCAGTGCCCATTTCTGCTAAGACTACTGCCTCTGAAACCGTGCGCTGATAGCCCATCCATTCTTCAGTCCGAATGCCCCACTGCCGAGAAACGTAGAGATCTTCGGGGCGATAAAAAATTTCGGGGAGGCTATCTAGAAGGGGGTGGCGGTTCTGCCCGTAGTGGAAGATGACCCGCCCCACGTTAATGAGGTAACAGTAGGCAATTTCGTGATGGCTGGGGGCAATTTGAGAGCCATCCGTTGCAATGACGGTATGGCTCAAGGGAGCGGCGATGAGGTCAACGCGGGTGTCTAGCGGTTCGACCGGTTCGGCGGCGGTAAACCCTAGGCGATCGCGCCAAATTTGCTGCTGGGCGACCAAGTCTGCTTGGTGTTCTTTGGCTTGCTCTAGCAGTTGCTGGGCTAAGTCTAGGCGTTGCCGAGTAGCAGCAGCTTCTTGGTTCAAATGTTGACCAATGCCCTGCATTTGGCGAGCAAGTTTCATCAGGTCGAGCATGGGGCGACGATCCACTCAATCATTTGTACTCCTGATAATTTATCGTACTCTGAGGCACTGGTGCGGTAATGACCAGGGTTTGGTTGAATTGCGGATGTTCAAAATGCAGCTCTTGGGCATGGAGATGGAGCCGCGTTGCCGCCGCCACGCACCCGTAGAGACGATCGCCCAAAATGGGTATTCTCAGCCCCTCAACGGCATGAACTCTAAGCTGATGCGTCCGTCCAGTGAGAGGAACCAATTCTACTCGCGTTCTGTTTTGGGTTTCGTCGAGGACTCGGAATTGAGTCTTGCTGGGTTTTCCCCGTTGCCAATCCACTTTTTGTCGAGGGCGCTCTTGCGGATCTCCCCAAAGCGGAAGTTCGATCGTGCCTTGGGACGGGGCGTTTCCTGACGGATATCTCGAAGAGATCGTTTCCGCCAAAACAGCCTCATACTGTTTATAAACCTGTCGCTGTTGAAATTGTTGGCTGAGATGACGATGAGTTTTTTGATCTTTTGCGAGTAATAAAATTCCGGATGTTTCTTGGTCGAGACGATGTACAGGAAACACGGTTTTGCCTTGAAGCCGCAGACGGGTGAGAACGCTGTCTTGGCGATCGCCGTATCGACCGGGTACAGACAGTAATCCAGCCGGTTTATCGACCCCAATCAGCCATTGATCTTCGTGAAGGATGGATAATTCTGTTGTAGGCAACCCAGAGAGTAAAAAGCCCATTAACGGCTGGCAGCGATCGGCACAGGCTCCATAGAATTTTCCGGGCACTTTGTCAGCAGAAGCAGCGCCCCACCAAAATTCAGCCATGGCAATGGGCTTTAGATCATGAGTAGCAGCGTAGTGTAACAGCTTGGGCGCACAGCAATCCCCAGTTCCGCTGGGCATTCCGGCTGGCATGAGTTGTTGTAGGGTAGCGGACGTACCCAGAAAGTTAATCAGACGATAGTTTTCATACATTTGGGCTTGGAGCCTTTGCGATCGCAGCTTCCGTTGCCTTTTAAGTTCACCCATCTGGTCATCTGCTCGTTCAATGATTTGTTTAAGCGGCCGAAGAATGGCATCTTGTTCGCGCTTCAGATTACGACGTTCTATGCCATCTTGCTGACTCTGTTGCTCTAGTTGTTTAAGAACTTGTAAATCGCTGGTATTTTGGCGATCGCGCTGCCGTTGTTCTTTGCGTTGGCGATGAGTTGCCGCTAGGGCTTGCAAATGAGTTGCAAATTCATGGGCTAATGTCTGATATTGCTGCCGCTCTGGAATCTGTTGCAAGGTGATTATTTCTTGCTTCAGTTCTGCTAATATTGCTAAAGTTTCGGCTTCAGAACGAGCTAATCTATCCCGTCCAGGAAGAGGCGGCACCCATCCTTCTACCTCCGACAAACCATTCAACAGCCCAGAAAAAGCCTTAAGAACTTGTTGTTCTCCTGTAGCGGATTCTACCAGTAATATGCCATACATTTTTCCTTCAGAGGCATATTGCTGATCTCTAGCGAGCTGTTGCATGAAGGTGTGAGCGATCGCTTCCACTTCCGGTGTCCGAGGAAGTTGCAACCACTCACCATTTTGAGGACAACGCCCTTCATAGCAATAGGTCGGTTCATCGCTAAAATCAGCTCTAGGCATGGGTCGAACGGTCTGGAGTCGTGACAAACAGTGATCTAACTTTGTAGACAGCAAAACCCAGGGTGCCGATAACCACCGCAATTGCGATCGCTGGAACGGTAAGGGCTAAGGCAGACAGGACTGCGGCGACCACTAACTCTAGCGCCGAAAAAATTGGATTGGTCAATCCACCCGAAACTGCTGTCGAGGTCGCGCGGAGAATATTCATTAATCCCTTGGTGAGCCCCGCCGTGCCGCCCCCTGCTGCCAGTGCCAACGTCCATTTCACTAGCGGATCCATTTCGGGCGCAACGGATGCTGCAACCAGGGTGCCCGTAATAATGGCGGCGGGTGTGGCGAGGATATCGAGGAAATGATCCATCCAAGGAATAGAATAGCCAATGATTTCTAGAATGCAGCGATCGCAAATAATCCTAGCGCCTGAGGGTTCTCAATCCAATCAAAATGAGTGGGCAAATCGACATGACCTAAGACAGAAGCCGCGCTCAAAGCTAGCAGCGGCACAAAGACCCGGAAGCCAGCAGCAGCACTTAAACTAATAGCCAGCATGAGTTCGATTAGCGTATCTAAGTTGAGAACTTGGGGCACAGGATTCTCCTATTTTTTGATTGTTTTTTTGACCTTTTTTTAGATAATTTGGCTCTTCTGGAATCAGGGTGGAAA
>JAAUPA010000147.1 GCA_012034615.1 Leptolyngbyaceae cyanobacterium CSU_1_4
TGCACATCCTACGGAGACCCGAAGCCGAAGTTGAAGCCCTTGCCCGAGCCCTCATAGAAGCTAAGCAACAAGTGGGCATGTGTTCGGTTTGCTTTCACCTTTCTGCCGAACCTGTCTGCGACATTTGCCGATCGCCTAGCCGCGACTCTTCTACCATTTGTGTGGTCAGTGACTCGCGCGATGTCATCGCCCTGGAAAGAACCCGCGAGTATCCCGGTAAATATCATGTCCTTGGCGGATTAATCTCACCCATGGACGGCATTGGTCCTGACCAGCTCAACATTACTCCGTTGGTTCGGCGCGTTAGCCAGCAAGGCATCAAGGAAGTGATTATGGCGATTAGTCCTAGCGTTGAGGGCGAAACGACTACGCTCTACGTCGGGCAGTTAATCAAGCCTTTCACCAAAGTCACTCGCATTGCCTTTGGTCTTCCCATGGGTGGCGACCTAGAATACGCTGATGAAGTTACCCTAGCTCGTGCCCTAGAGGGTCGTCGCGAACTGTAGTTTCGCCGATCGCCCGCCCCTCTAAAACAGATTTGTCCTGACCGTAGCTTTTGGCTAGGTTCTAATTGGCTAGGTTCTCAGTAGTTCTAATACCGGAGCAATTGCCCCTCTTCTTTAAAGAACTGGCGATTTATTCCTGCAACCACCAAAATCGTCGTCACCAAAGTCCCGATCGCCATCATAAACAAAATTAAAATCTGATAGGCTGCCGCCACCAAAGGACTTGCGCCTCCTAGCACTTGTCCTGTAAAAATTCCTGGCAGCGTTACGACTCCCACGACCAGCATGGTATTGATCGTGGGAATTAACCCTGCCTGAATGGCATCCCGTCGATACTGCGTCGTTGCCTGGTGGGGCGTTGCGCCCAAGCTCAAATGCGTCTCAATTTCTAACTGGCTGCCATTGAGGATACTGACCAACCGATCGCCCGCGATCGCCGCCGCATTCATAGTATTTCCCAACAGAATGCCTGCCAACGGAATTAAATTCTGGGGTTCATACCAGGGATCGGGGCGTAGAACCAGCCAGTTAACGTACCCCACACTCAAAGCCGTACTGAGCAAAAGCGCCCCCCCCACAATGGGCAATAACTGAGGAATTTTTTTGCTGATTCGGTTGCGGGCAACTACGGTGGCAATCGTTAGCATCACGGCGATGACTGCCAGCACTAAAAAAGGATCGCGGAAGGCAAACACCGCTTCCAGCAAATATCCCACGACTAAGAGCTGGAGAATGCTGCGCCCCGTGCGATCGCCAAACTTCCCTCCAATCCTAGCTTTTGCCATGCCGAAAGGGCGATCGCCATCACCATCAACCCTAGCGCCCCCCCTAACTGAACCGCATCAATTTCAATTCCTGCCACCACTTCCCCCCATCACTTATGTCATTGGCTTGCTGAATCATACCGCAGAAAAAATCGAGCCATCATCCCTTGTGAACCGTGGAAAGCGACCGAAGCGATCGCCCTATTGCCGTCCCCTTAATCAATCTCATTAAAAAACTCAATACGAATCAGCCCTTCTTAACCATTAATCGGCATCAATTCGAGAGACAATGAAAAGAAGGAATTTAGATTGCCAGAACAGCAACGGTCACCATGAAAAAGCTCATCAGCGGACTACGAGACTTTAGAAACAGCTACGTTTCTACCAATCTTGAGCTATTCGAGCAGCTTTCTCGTGGGCAAAACCCCAGCGTTCTCTTCATCACCTGCTCCGACTCTCGCCTTGCCCCTTCCCTCATGACCAACACCGACCTAGGTGATTTATTCGTCATTCGCAATGCCGGCAATATTATTCCTCCCTTTGGCGCTGCCAACGGTGGCGAAGGAGCGGCGATCGAATACGCCATCCACGCTCTAGGCATCGAGCAAATCGTCGTCTGTGGTCACTCGCACTGCGGCGCAATGAAAGGGCTTTTGCAAATTGGCAAACTAGAAGAACAAATGCCCCTCGTTTATGATTGGCTGCGTCATGCCGATGCCACTCGTCGCTTGGTTGCCGACAATTATGCAGATCATGAGGGCGAAGAACTACTAGAAATTACGATCGCCGAAAATGTGCTGACACAAATTGAGAACCTAAAGACCTATCCCGTGGTTCGTTCCAAAATGTACCAAGGCAAGCTCCACATTTACGGCTGGGTTTACTACATTGAAACAGGCGAAGTGATGGCATACGATCCTGAAACTCACACCTATGTCTCTCCTCAAAGCCAGCTAGATTATGCACCCGGCTCTACTCAGCACAAAACCAATGCTCCTCCAGTTTTTTGTGAGTTGCCAGTCGATCCTGATGAACTTAAACCGGATCTAGTCCTCCATCAGCCTGACGGCGGTAATGGCGGTAAGCATGAGAACGAAAACAGTAATGGCAGATCTCAATTTCCCATAGAACCTACCTGGATTCCTGCTCAAGCAGCCAACATTTATCGGGGTAGACCCAGAGTTAAGAGGCGAGGACGGTAGCGATCGCCTGGGTAACCTTGCAGAAGCTGGCATTGCTGAATGGAAGGATGAATCCTTGAGATGCTATGGCTCCGATCGCCCCGCAAATCCCAATTCTGGGGGACTTTGAGGTTCGGAAGTCCCCAGAATGGGAGATTTAGGGGAAAAATTCATGCGTGATTCAGCAACGCCCTATCTTCTAGCCATTTGCCAAGTCTGCACCACCTTCCCGACTATTTCCTGTCCTAACCAAGAGGTGTTGGAGGAGTGAGATTGCAGCGTTGAGGCGGTGACTTGCCAAATCTGTTGAGGGTCAAAAAGAGTCATCTCGGCAGGTAAACCGGGGGCGATCGCGCCAGGATTTTGCTGTAAACAGAGGGCTGGATGGGTACTCAGGCTGCGCCAAAGGGCTAGAGCCGTCCAGTCTTCGGAGGGAATCAAAGCTTGCCAAAGCAGCGGTAGAGCGAATTCTAGCCCAATGGCACCGGGGGGTGACTCGGTAAAGGCAACGGTTTTTTCTTCGTAGGTATGAGGGGTGTGGTCAATGGCGATCGCATCCAGCACGCCGTCCTTCAATCCTTGCATGAGGGCGACTTGATCCGCAGGATTGCCCAGCGGGGGTTCAACTCGCAGGCTAGTGTGGTAGCTGTGAATATCATTGACATTTAACAGTAAATGCATCCAGGGGGTGCTGGCAGTAAGGGGCAAACGCGCGCTTTTGCTGCCCGGATCAGCTCAACACTGCGGGCAGTCGAAACCCGCATGATATGGATGGGCAATTGCATATCGGCGACACATTCGATCAGGGCAGCTAGGGCAGTGGTTTCGGCGATCGCAGGGCTATTGGGTAAGCCAAGACGTAAAGCCGCAATGCCTTCGCGGACAACGCCGCCGCTGGTGAGGTCAGGGTCGCGACACCAAAAGGCAAGGGGTTTGTTGAAAGGCTGGGCATATTCGAGCAATCGCCTCACCAAAGCGGGGTTAGTCAAGGGTTGACCATCGGCAAAACCGATCACACCCGCGTCTGCCAGTTCAGCTAACTCACTCATTTGCTGACCTTTGGCACCCAGCGTCAGAGCGCCCCAATACTCGACTTGGACAGGGGCACAGGGGCGGATTTGGGTGCGCATCCATTCGATCTGGGCAGGATGATCGAGGGCGGGGGCGGTGTCGGGGAGGAGGGTCAGGCGAGTAAATCCTCCTCTCGATCGCGCATTGAGCAAAGAGTCTAGGGTTTCCCGTTCTTCAAATCCAGGTTCTCCAGAATGGCTATAGAGATCTACCAGCCCCGGACCTAGCACCAGCCCCGTGCAGTCAATGACTTCAGTCTCTGCGGGGCGATCGACGATTGAGCCATTCACAGCGGCAATGATGCCGTCGATGATGAGCACGTCAGCAATTTGGTCGGTGTCATAAACGGGATTCAGGACGCGGGCTTGGCTGAGAAGAGTAGAGGTCATGGGCAGGGCGGCAGGGCGATCGGGCGGTCAAGCAGAGATAACATCCTCGCTCATAAAAGCGTTCTACAGAGCGTTTTATAAAGCGCCAGCGGCAGTTTTATCGAGAATGCTGCCTTGATGAGTGGTAATGTTCATGGCTTGAATCACGCATCTGCCCGTTGCGCCATCGGGGTAGTCGATCACGCTGACCGCGCCATTGCCTTGTTTGAACGTCCAGAACTTTTCAGGAGACTGTCCCGCCAGATAACAGAGGATGGCTTTGTTGACGGCATCATGAGCAGTCACCAGGACAGTGGTGACCTGCCCATCGGGGTTGACGAGGGGTGGTGGCGAGAATGTGCCGTCCAAGCGGCCGATCGCCCGTTCCCAGACTTGTTGCAGGTTTTCGCCTTCGGCATTTGCACTGTTTCGGGATGGCTTTGCCACTGAGCCAGTTTGCCCGGAAACTCCTGTTCAATTTCCGACTCTAGTTTGCCTTCCCAGAGCCCATGGCTAATTTCAACGAGGTTATCGTTAAATTCGAGCGTGACTTGGGGGTGATACTGCAAAATAATTTCGGCGGTTTCTTTGGGGCGCAGCATCGGGCTGCTGACGGCTCGATCGATCTGAAAATTTTTGAGGAAAGTGGCGGCTTGTGCCGATTGCGTTTTACCGTTTTCGTTGAGCGGTACGTCAATCTGCCCTTGAAAACGCTGCTGTCGGTTCCAGTCGGTTTCGCCATGGCGCACCAAGAGGAACCGAGGTCCCTGTTGTCCTTTGCGGACGGGGGGCAGGGGCTCGCCAAGATGAGCCGTGAGGTTGATTGATTCGAGCTGGACGGGTGCGCCCAGTTTGCCCGAAAAGTTGAGGATACTGATACCGCAGTTCGATTGATATAGGGCTTTGTAGCCGGTTACGCCTAAATCCATGGCGGCGCTGATGAGACAGCGATTAATGCCACTATGGGCGATCGCCAGAAGGGTTTGTCCAGAATGCTGGGGCAAAACTTCTTGCCAAAACTGTTGAGCCTGCTCGTATAGGGCAACAACCGGATAGAAAGGTTGCGTGCCTTCTGAAGTCACCAGCGGCATTTGGAGTTCGTGGGGGCGATCGCGCCAGCACTCGTAAAGCTCTGGAAACTGATCTTCGACTTCCTGAAACGTTAACCCTTCCCACAGGGGCAAGCTAATTTCTCGGAGGTTTTCACTAATCTGTAGCTCGGAAGGGGCGTTATGATTGAGACTCTCTAAAATCAAGTTAGCCGTTTCTCGCGCCCGTTGAAAGGGGCTGCAATAGACCGCATTGAACTGCAAATCTTGTAGCGCAACGCCTGTTTGAGAAGCCCCAAGTTGCCCCGCTGCGGTCAGGGTCGATTCATCGCAGTGCCCTTGCACTCTGCGTTGAGCGTTGTAGGTGCTTTCACCATGCCGAACTAAAATTACGCGAGTAGCCAGGACTGTACCCTCCCTGCATCACAAATCCTCAGCATTTTACCCCGTTTGGGGCACAGCATTGATGATGAGGAATACGCCAGAACAAGAGACGATGCGATAATGCCAGAGGCGGGCGTGTGGGTCTGAACCTTTCCTGAAATTTTCTATGAAGTCGAAGTGCCGTGAATAACCTGAAACGAATTATTTTGAGCCTGATCACCGTGATGGTGATTGTTTTGTTAGGAAGCTCCTTGTTTGCCAGTTTGAGCGAGCCCCAGATTAGCGATCGCCTTGAACTCTATCAAACCGATTTGGTGCTGCGGGCAACTGAGCTAGACCCCCAAAGCTTCTCAGAATCGCAATTTACAACCGTGCGCAAAAATCTTTTGGGCGAAAATCCTTTCAAAACAGCGCTCAATGCCTATCAAGAGGTGCGGAAATCGGCGAAAACTAATTTGAATAAGTTTCAGGCTCAGCTTGTTCCCCCCTCGCTGACCGATCCCCAACAACAGTTAGTCAAAGCTAGCCAACAACAGCAAGATTTAATCCATCAGCTTGATCTGAGAATTGGGTTGCTTCAAGTCGAAGAAAATCAAATCCCGACTGCGCTCAAAACCTGGAATGCCGTTACGCTTCAAGCCGAGGATGCTGCTCTTGCCGCCACGGCAACGGCACTGGCTGGGCTGTGGAGTGAGCCGCCGCAGCTTTTGCCCGATGCCGAGTCTCAAATTCAAAAACAGTTAGAAGGCTGGTTTCGCTATCGAGGGCTGACGCGGCTTTACCAGTTGCAGCAACGAACCGATGCCCTAGCGCCTTTAAAGGCAAATGCCCAGATCCAGGCTCAAGAGACGCTGGTGAAATTGGCGATCGTGGGGGCATTGCCTGCGGTGGGCAGCCTCGTTGGCATCGTGTTGCTGATTGGTTTTGCGGTGCAGTGGGTGCGGCGGCGATCGCTCGATCCGCTGCTGGCGTGGGAATGCCTTGGACTGGGGAAACCATTTTGCAGGTGTTGATGGTGGGGTTTTTCTTTTCGGGGCAGATTGCGTTGCCACTGCTCATAAAATTATTAGGGATTAATTTTTCGGCGTTTGGCGGACGAGCCAGCGCCGTGAACACGCTGATTTATTATGTGCTGATGGCGGCTTCTGCTCTGACAATTTTGTATCTGTCCATCAAGCCGTATTTGCCCTTACCCGAAGACTGGTTCCGTCCGGCTGGAAAGCGTAACTGGTTTTTGTGGGGCTTGGGGGGCTACTTTGTCGCGTTGCCACTGATGCTCTTAGTGTCGGTGCTGAACCAACAAATTTGGCAGGGGCAAGGAGGCAGCAATCCGTTGTTGCAAATTGTGTTGGAAGAGGGCGACCCGCTGGCGTTGGGGATGTTCTTTTTTACGGCGGCGATCGCCGCTCCGGTGTTTGAAGAAATTTTGTTTCGCGGCTTTTTGCTGCCCTCCCTAACGCGATATTTCCCAGTGGGAGGGGCGATTGCCTTGAGCAGCCTCATTTTTGCGACTGCCCACCTCAGCCTTTCAGAGATTTTGCCGCTAACGGTGTTGGGGGCAATTTTAGGGTTTGTCTACACGCGATCGCGCGGGTTGCTTGCCTCTATCATGCTTCACAGCCTTTGGAATAGCGTCACCATGATTGGGCTCTTCATTCTAGGCAGTGGAATAGATTAGGGTGGAATAGATTGAGGACAGGTTGCTGAAACAAGCGGACTTTGAATAAATTCTTCCTAAATATTTGTCCTTAAGTTTTGAGAAGTAATCTTTAGAAGCACCAATCACCCGAACATTGCTCTGTTTCTTGCTCCACTTTTATGCCCAGCCGCGCAGCCGATAAATGATTAACCCCACATATTCTTTCAGGGCGCGGGTAAAGCGTTCTAGGTTGCCAGAGTCAGGGAAAAGACTGAGGATGAAAGCCTGCGGGGTGCCTTGGGGTTCTTTTAAATCTTGGTTAGAAACCAGAAAATCAGTAGGGGCGGCGATCGCCTCTATTCCTAGCTTCTTAAAAATTGCCATGGAGCGAGGCATGTGTAGCGCAGAAGTGACCAATAAGATCTTCTGAATCCCCCGATCTTGCATGATTTTTTTCACATTAACGGCGTTTTCGCGGGTGTTGAGCGAAGTTGGATCTTGCAAAATGACCGTTGCAGGCACACCCATTGCCTCGACCAGCTTTGCCATATCTGCCGATTCTGATGAAGTGCCGCCACCACCTTGCCACTCAATTCGCCCGCCGCTCAAGATTATGAGGGGAACTTTGCCTTGCAGATAAAGCTGTGCCGCGTAGATAGGACGATCGCCTGCTTCATTCACGTCAATCCAGGGGCGTGGTGCAGTTTGAGGTTTGACGGCACCGCCCAAAACAACCACAGCATCGGCAGTGGGAATGGCAGCCGGGAGGTACTGGCTTTCTAGCGATCGCACTAAACCGTTAGCAATCCAAGCATTGCTGGGCAGCAGGAGGGCGAGAAGAGCAATGAAAATGGCAATTGCAGCGCTCCGAGGACGCTTCCAAAAGGTGAGCAGCGCAATTAGCAACATTAAACTGGCGAACCCCAACGGATAGAAGAACAAGGGCAAGAGCTTAGAGAAGAAAAGAAACATTGTTAGAGGGCGTGAGGTGCGAATTGAGAGGGCGTGAGAATTTTGGGTCTGAGAATTCTAGGGGTGAGAATTCTGGGTCTGAGAGGTAAGCTGAAAAGTCTAGATTGCTGCCCGAACCGCCCCCTAAATTCCCCATTCTGGGGGACTTTGAAACAAGATGGGTTCGGAAGTTCCCCATTCTGGGGAACGAGTGTAAGAACTTTTGAGACTTCTCAGACATCCTCGGAGAAGTCTCGATCTGCAAAGTCCGCCGATGTTGCCCTCTAAGGGTTCGTCCGTTTACGAACGGTGGAGCCAATGCCAAACTTGTTCTAGTTTTTGTTCTATCCACAACATTCCTTGATCTAACCATTGCAGCAATTGTTCGAGCGGATGTTTTTCGTAACTGATTCCAGTCACTTCGGCTTCCAAAATAGTTGAAGTCAGTCCTTCCTCAGGGCTAGCAGACGGATGAAGCGCTGAGGATGAGGACGATCGCATCAGGTCGGTCTGCGGCTCAGAAAAGGCGATCGCTTCTAGATTACTGCCCCCGATCGCCTCTTGGGTTGCCCTGCCTTGCAGCCCCATCTCGCCCCGTTTCACAATCTGCCTAGAATCTGTCGCTCCTAAGATCTTTCCGCCTAAGAAATCTTCAAGGTTGAACCAAGGCTTCTGAGATAAAGGTGGGGACAAGGGCGGAGACAAACTGGGAGAGATGGAAGAAAAATCTTCAGGGTTGCTTTTGGGCAGAGGGTCGTAAAGCACAATGCTAGAACTTTGCAGGAAACTGCCCAGCGATTTAGAAAACTCTGCAACTTCGTGGGCTTGATGCTTCACCCAGGCAAGCCAAGATGAGGATTTGAGCGATCGCTCTTTTAATTGCTCATTCACCCTCTCATTCACCCTCTCATTCAATTGCTCATTCAGTTGACTATTCACATTCTCATTCAACTGCTGACTCAACCGATGATTCCAGAAATTCTGCATCACCCGGTTAATCCTCGCTCCTGGCAGTTGGGCAGGGCGAAGGGGAAAATCTTCTCCGTTCAATTGCCCATTCAATTTCTGGTTCAATGGTTGGTTCAATGGTTGGTTCAATCGCCAGTTCAATCGAGGGTTGAATAACTTCTGCCGATGATTCCAGAAATTCTGCATCACCCGGTTAATCCTTGCTTCTGGCAGTTGGGCAGAGCGAAGGGAAAAATCTTCTCGGCTTGGTTCTGGGGCGGCAGGCAAGGCAGCCAGGTGAGACTCTTGGAAAAGGTTAAGGGCGATCGCCACTGGGCTGAGTTGGATCCAGGTCATCAAGCGACGAAAGGCACGGATGGGCGGGAGCAAATTCTTCTTTTCTTGAGGCAAAGGCAGGAACGTATTTGTCCAGCTCGGTAAGGGAGCCCAATGCTCTGGGGCAGCCTGAATTTTGTCTTGAATTTTGCGATGCCGCCAATACATTGCCATTTCCCAAATCATCTGCCGTTGAAGCTGGAGTTGTTGCTCTCCGGTCAACACATTGAGGATTTCATTCTCCACTGTGACCAGCACCAACTCCCGATTCTCCAGCAGTGACGCAAACCCCTGAATCAGCGAGATCGAACTGTTTTCACAATTTTGAGCCAAAAGATTTTGAATCGGGGTGTCTGAAAATAAGATGTAAGGCTCTGAGAGGCTTAGCGCTGAAGAATTGGATTTTGAGGAATTGGGTTTTGAGAAATTGAGAATCTGCTGCTGAGCGGCTCGGAGTTGAGGAAAAACCCGACGAGCGGCTTGACCCATTTGCCTGCCGAGCAAGCGCCCGGTTTGAAACAGGGCATAAATGGGATACAAGGCAATTTGGGTCGTCCAAACTGCTCCCAGCTTGACTTGCCGCCAAGCCTGACTTGTTTGTCTTTTAGCCGGAGCGATTGCTGAGACAAAAGCTAAATAGCCTGCTTTGGTAGCGTCCGGAGGAAGACATAGGCTGGAGGAGGAGAGGGCGATCGCCTGAAGACATCCATGGGAAGTCGCCCTTCGATCTTACCTTGAATCTTATTTTTCAATCCTATCTTGGAAGAGAGAAGCCTTGGGTGCATCCCAATTTTGGGAGAGGGATTTTGATTCTGACTCCTTTCTCCGCTCTGGGCAAAGGGTTGGGGATGAGGGCGGCTCGGAGATCTGTAACAATAGGATGTATCCGAAGCCTGCCGTCTTTTAGCCTGCCGTGTATGCACCAGTCTAAACTAGCTTCGTTGCAGTCTTTTTCGCCCCCTAAATCCTCCAACTTGGGGGGATTTGAAGAACAGAACTGAATCAAAAGTCCCCCAGAATGGGTTTAGGGGGCGGTTCGCCGGGAACTTGGCTAGGTTCATCAAGTTGTGTGTACACGGTAGGTCTTTTAGCTGAGGTAACGCTTAATTAACTCGCTGCGTTCTTGAAAAACCGCTTCATCGTTAAAGCGGGTTCTTTTAACGGCGGCTTGTTCCACCAGCTTGATTAATCGAGGGCGATCGTGCCACAGTTCGTGGAGCAGCTTGCCCAATGCCTGCCAATGATGCACCGGCACCAACGCTCCACCGCCATCTTGGGTGAGATCCTGGGCGTATCGACTGTGATAGCCCACAATTGCTGTTCCCGACACAAAGGCTTCGATTAAGCAGCGGGGCGACTCGGAAGTGACATGGGTAAATAACATGAGATGTGCCGATCGAATGCATTGCAGCACCTTGTGGCGATCGCTCTCATAGCCCACCAGCTCAATACAATCTTCCAGATCCAGCCTGGCAATCAGCGCTTGAACCTCCTCTCTCAAGACCCCATCTCCCACCCAACTTGCCTGCACCGCCACCCCCCTATCCCTAGCTTCACCCACTGCCCGTACCCAGTCTAAGGGAGCTTTCATGGGTGCCATGCGTCCGGCATAGCAAATCCGCAGGGTGCGATCGGTTGCCAATGCCTGAATCTTTTCAGCCACAGCTTGGTGACTAATCGCATCTTCAGGTTTGGTATGAGTATCATGCACCAAGAAACTTCTCAGACACAACCTGCTGTAGGCAGCGTGGCAATCTTCACCATGAAGGAGCGCTAAGCTGCTGTTTTGAATAATTCCTTTGTAATATTTTTTAGTAATTAAAGAAAGTAGATTGCTCTTCAGTTGACTTTTCCAATTTTTGTCTTGTGCCAATTGCAGAACCACCTGGTCTTCGACTAAGTCGGTGTGAATGGCATAAGGTCGCTGCTGACGTTGTGCCTCCAAGGATGCCACTGCCCCCCAATCGCCAAACAGCCCGCCCAGGGGAAACTGTAAATATTGACAGCGATTAATCAAGCCTGCCAACAGCTTGCGAGTAGAAGAATAATGTTTGGTAAACAGCTTAATGGAATATGCCCAAGGGACGGGTACAAGCTCAAAGCGATCGGGCTGAGCCAGGGTGGCAGTGTCTTGCCAAACAATGGTTCTTTCCCGTTCTGCAATTCGATCGGGCAGCATCGGCGCAACCACAACCACTTTGCCAAAGTGGTCTGCCCAGCGTTCAATGCCGTTGCAGGCTTGCGATTCTAAAATGAGTTTTCCTTCTTTTCTATAAAAAGGAGCGGGCAAAACCAATAACATGCCCGATCGTGGCAACTGTGAAGGTTCAGAATCATTTCGATTAGCGCTGCTGCCTTTCTTCTCAAAAGTTTGAATGGGTTTGAGACCTGGCAAGCTAACAGAGGCAAGCACAGATAAAGGTTTGGAAAAGGAAGCTGATATTGCCAACATAGTAGATGCTAAGGGATAAGGCGATTCGACCATAGGTTTTTGATATTTTGCTATTGCTAAATACCGCAATTTCCGAAAACCCTACAGAAAACACACATCTAAAAACATACTTCAGCCGCCAATGATATGTCACCTTTCCATAGATTTACCACACTGGATGAAAAGTACAAGTCTCGAATAATACCTCGTCAGGGAAAGCAATATCGCATTTTCCAGTCTTCAGAGATACACCCCGAAGCTTAGGCTTAGAGGATGTTTTAAAGGTATAAAAGCCCTTTACACTCGCCTTTACCCTAAAAAATTGGGGGCTTTTGAGCCAACTCTGCTTCAAGTTCGCCAACTTTGGGGGATTTAGCGATCATTAAAGTCATCACCCCGATCGCTGCTTACAAGTTCTTCAGATTAAGCCGTGAAGAGATAAAAGCTATGCTAAGACCGCGACTAGAAGATAAATGTATATATTAAAAAGCGAAAAGAAGCGGAAGAAAAAGGACGAGTGGAAATGTTAGCAACAGCGATTCCTCTTTGTGTTGCAGACCGGACTAACTAAAGAACCTGCTACGTTAAATACCCAGTCCTCAGGGAGGCGCGTTACTTTGCAGATACCGCAAGGGTCGCCCACGGGCTTTAACCCGCCCAAACCCTGCTTCAAGGCGTAAAGCACCACTG
>JAAUPA010000148.1 GCA_012034615.1 Leptolyngbyaceae cyanobacterium CSU_1_4
TCTAGCCCCTAAATCCCCCATTCTGGGGCAGGACTTCCGAACCTCAAAGTCCCCCCAGAATGGGGGGATTAGGGGAGCGATCGGAGTGATAGCATCTCAAGGATTCATCCTTCCCTTCAGCAATGCCCGATTTGGGTAATTTTCATAAGCCTTTCCCCTCGATCGCCCTCATCACCGCCACGCTCTCCAACCGATCGCAGTTCTTCTGCACTGGATGATCGGGGTGAGAAAGCCGATCGCCCATCGATCGCAATTCTGTTATTTTGTCGCCGCTGATGTCATCCCAACTAGGCAAATTTTCGGTTTGCAGGAGGGGTGCAAAGGCAAGGTTTTGGGCTTGCAGTTCGGCGGGGAAGTAGAGTTCATAGACGATTGCAGAAATTATCTATCTGAGTGAACGCGATCGCATTTCAGCGGAGACGCTGCCAGAACTATTGAGATTGATTGATCTGGAGAATCAATTTGGGTGGAAGTGCCTTTTAATCGGGCGATCGCCGTTGCTATGGGGCAAGTTGTTCGCACTCAAAACTATCATAAGATTTCTGCCAGCCGTCCCATTTCTACACTGACTGCATCAAAGCGATTATCACTGGGATGATAAGCTAAAAGCTCCATCCCAATGGGTTCGCCTGTTATTTCGTCTTTGATTAAGATCACGCCATCGCCTAGTTCTGTGGCAATTTGATTTTTTCGGGGAGGTTGCCAAAAGACCGTTAGCAATTCCATTTCGGGTTCGTAGTAAATTTTTACTTGTGCCATAGGGGTTCTCCTTCTTTGATTGCATCGGTTTGATACGCGGTGATCAAAAATCCATCTCCATTGAGCCGTCGGGCAACGGCAACAACCCATCGCTTTTCTTTCAAAGTCAGGTAAAACAGCAGCAGCTTTGGATCACGACGACTACGACGAATTTCGTCGGGGTTATTCAGGGCTTGTTTCACTTCTGATTCGAGGTCAGCAATATCTGGGTGCTTAATGATTAATTGTTGCCAGTATGCTTCTGACGTGCGAACGGTAAAGTTGAGGGGGGTGAGGATTTCAAATTTACTCATGTATCGTCCCTTTCACTGCCTTTCCGCATCAGATACTCATCCATCATAGTTGATGTAGAAGGCGCGGAAATTTTGGATATCGATTTGGGTAATTTTCATAAGCCTTTCCCCTCGATCGCCCTCACCACTGCCACGCTCTCCAACCGATCGCAGTTCTTCTGCACCGGATGATCGGGGTGAGAAAGCCGATCGCCCATCGATCGCAATTCTGTTATTTTGTCGCCGCTGATGTCATCCCAACTAGGCAAATTTTCGGTTTGCAGAAGGGGTGCAAAGGCAAGGTTTTGGGCTTGCAGTTCGGCGGGGAAGTAGAGTTCGTAGACCAGGGCATTAATCAGTTGCTCGAAATAGTTGAGCATGGGTTTGTGGGAGTTGGGGGCGTTTTCTTGGGTGAGGTGGAGAATGTAGGTGACGAGGGTTTCGATGAGAGCTTTGGTGGAATCTGGGGCGGGGGCGATCGGGATTTGAGTCACATACATCGGTTTCAGCTCGTAGAAGCCGCCTTGCCGGGATGCAGCCGTTTGGCAAATGAACCACCAAATAGTTTTTGAATTGAGAAGTGCCGCGACAAAACGGGCTTCATCAGTAATGCAAATATTGGTTTTATCGTTGCCGTAATATCCAGAAAAATCGATCGCATAATCAGGATTCTGAACGATTGCCGGAATGAAAATTTTCAACTGCTCAAACTCTTCCCAGTAAGCAATGTTATCTTGAATCTCAAACCATTTATAACTTCCATCTTTCCGACCGCCTGGAACTCCTGGCGTTAATCGATCTTTAAATTGCAGCAAATGCTGATGAATGGCGGGATACTGTGAAATATCAATGCCTCGACGAGTAAAAATCAGCCATAAATCCGCATACTCCACATTCCACCGCTTCACATCCCTTCCCCGCAAAAACGGCTTCAAAACCTCCTCAGAGGAAGAATGTTCTGCAATCAACCGATCGCGCGTTTCTCGATTGACCACAAATGCCTCATTAAACCCTGTCTTAATCCCGTAATAAAATCGATTCTCAACATAATCCCCTAACTGTGTCCCCGTCTTCCGCAACCGCTCCAAGAGTTCCAAAGATTCATCATTGGCAAACTGCCAGCCCCCAGCCATCAGCGCCTTCTGCGGCATTCGGAAGCTCAGCCGCCGCACCACTGCCGCAAACTGTTCGATCGGTTCTCCCATCTGCCAATTTAGCGTTAAAATCTGCTGTTGCTCAGCCTTCACATTTTCGGTAACGACAATGGTAGGATAGGCGATCGCCGTGAACACAGGTGCATCCCCAAAGTCGATAATTTGATGAATTTTAGAATGACTCGTCAAATACTCGCGCAACGGTTTTCCATAGTTCGATCGGAAATATTTATTGCTAGAAATGTAGGTTAAAACACCGTGCGGTCGCAGTAGTTTTAGCCCTCGCTCATAGAAATAAACATACAAATCCGCCGTTCCTGTATAGCAATCATAGAGCGGCTTTAGCACCTCCTTCAAATGCTTAATGCTCTCCTGCCGCACATAAGGCGGATTGCCAATCACCACATCAAACCCATCCGCCATCCCAAACATCCAGCTTGGCTCAAAAAACACCGAACTCTGATTCTGGTCATAAGGATCCCAAGAAGCCATCTTCGTCGCCGTTTCCCCCGGAAAACCCAGCGCCTGCAACAACTGCCCAATCTCCTGGCGTAAAGTGCGATCGCGCTCCCGATATCGCTCCTTCGTCTTCCGCGTCCGTGCCCCAAAATGCTGCTTCCGCGCCTCCGCCAACTCCCGCTCCTTCTGCTCAATCTCCGGAGTCTTCAAAAACAACTGCCCCTCCAACCCCATCAACGTATTCGCCGCCACAAACTTCGTCTCCAAATTGGGCAACGGGCGAATCCCCCGATTCTCAGAGTCCTCACTAATCCGCTGATCCACAATCAACGAAATAAAGAACCGCAGCTTGGCAATTTGCACCGCGATTGCCTGAATATCCACCCCATAAATGCAATTCTGAATTAAAAACAACTTCCGCCCATAATCCAGCTCATTGCGATCGAACGCCTCATGAATCCCCGCGATCGCCTTCTCCCGCACCTCAATATCCCCCAACCCCTCCGCCGTCGCAATCTGAGCATCCCGCCACCGCTCATTATGCGGATCAAGCTTACTCAAAATAAACACCAATTTCTGCAAAATCCCCATCGGAAAAGCCCCCGAACCCACCGCCGGATCTAGCATTTTCAACTGATCGATCGCCTTAATTAATGCGTTGACCTGGCGATCGTTGAATTCATGTCCTTCCACGTTGTAATCTAACAACTGCGCCAAATGTTCTTCAAAGGATGGCTGAGAAGTTTCAAAGATACTTACACTTGTCCCCCAACCCTCCAAATTGGGGGACTTCCGAACCCGTTCTTCTTCAAAGTCCCAATTTGGGGGATTTGGGGGGCAATTTGGGATCCTCCTCTTCCGCCCCCGCCAAGGCATTCCCCAAATATACCTTCAGCGACTCATTCACCATATAATCCACCACTTCACGCGGCGTATAAAACGAACCCGTTTGCTTCCGTGCCGTCGCCTTCGTCTCCTCATTGTAAGAAGCCAACAAATTCTCAAACACCTTCCCCAATAATTCCGGATCTAGGGCAATCTCTTCTTCGATCGGCGTGTTTTCAGTAATCGTAAACTTATAGCGATCGAGAATCTTAATCAGCCCCCGCACCTTATATTTCTTATTTTTTGTATTGTAAGTATCATTCAAATCAACCTCCTGTTCCTCCGCAAAAAATACGCTGTTCGGAACAAATAATTGATTGTCAGCGCGATCGCTAAAACCATCCACCCGCAACGGCGGCGTCACCTCCGTATTATCCAAACACTCAAACAAACCTCCATTCAAAAACGGCACCGTATCAAACCACTGCAACGCCCTAACAGAATCCCGAAACAGCCCCTCATACCGATAAACATTACTCACGCCATAGTGCTGATCCCGCCCAGCCAAAGACTTCCCCCGAAACTTCCGATTCTCCGGCTTCTTCTCCGTATTCATTTCCTGGCTCAACGTCGCAAAAAACAAATTCTGCAACACCGCCTTGTAATAACTACTCTCCACCCCAAATCAATCAGCCTCTCCACATCCCCCAGCCGAAACAACGCCTCCGGCACCAACCCCTTCTCCTTCAAAAACCACACAAAAATCAGCCGCGTAATCATCCGAATCACACTCGGCGAATCCTTCCCCTCACTATCCTTCAGCGCATCCGCCGGAAACCGCACCAACCCCGTCGCCCAAAAATACCAATCTGCCAATTCCTTAAAAAACCGCTTATTCAACTCCGAACTATCCAGCGTCTTCTGCCAAGCCAGATGCAGCTCTAAAAAACTCCCAAACTTTTGCGCCTTATAGAGTGGCTCGATCGCCAAATCATGCAAAATTTCCACATGCGCCCGATGCGGACTCTGCACCGAAATATCCTTAATCAGCGTCACCTTCTCCAACACATCCAGCGCCTCATCCCGGCGGCTCGGTCGCCGATTAATCACCGCCAGCGTCATCAACCTCCCATACCGCAACACCAACATCACCGGCATGACAAACAGCTTATTCACCTGTCGCGTAATTTCCGCCAGTTGCGATCGCGAATACGCCTCCCCCCGCAACTGCAACCCAAAAATAGATAAGATTGGTAATCCGTGCGATCGACCCGATTATTATCTCCAAAATCCAACCGAATCTGATTGCTCCCCACAATCTCATCCCTCGTCAACTGAAACAACAGCGAAAACCCTTCCCACTCCGCCGTCAGCGCCTTTTCCGGGTTCAGCTTCCCTTCGCTATTCATCTCCGCCAAAAACTCCGCCGCCCCATCTGCCGCCCAGCCCACTCGCTTATCCGTCTGATATCCCAAACCCTCAAACAGCGCCAAACAACACGCCGTCAAATCCCCACCCTCAAATGCCATCAGCCGCTGCTGAACGATCGCCCTCAAATCCTGCTTCGCCATATCCCCACACCATCCTGCTTACATCCAATTAATCCGTAGGTTGGGTGAAACGAAGCGTAACCCAACACCCGACTCGGTTCGTCCCACTCATTTTTTAGTGGATGGGTGAAGGCGATCGAATTCAAAATTAATTCAAAATTCAAAATTAAAGGCTGTTCATTTTGAATCTCCGTTTAGGAAAGCACCTTCATTATACGTTCACGCGATCGCTCCAAGTTACCCGCAAGGGTTCTCCTCCCCATCCTGCACCACCAGCCAAGTAATCAATTCAAAATCCGTCGAACTTCTCATCTGCTCCTGCACATTCCCAATCACCGCCCCCCGATTCGTCTGCAACTGCGCCAACGATCGCCGCCTCGAAGTTTGCATAATCGAAGCTGCCGCACTCTCCAACAACGCATTATAAACAGACATATCCTGCCCCTGATGGGTCTGCCCATCAAACGCATCACAAAGCGCCGCATAGGGCAGCGATCGCTCTGCACACAGCACCCGATAAATCTCCAAAATCTGCTTCGGCTGTGCAAAGCTATAGCGCACCTCGCCCCCCGCCAGCACATACGCCAAAAAATAAGGCTGCAACGGATTCGTCTGCGTCGCCGTCGAGCCGATCGCATTCTTCTGTTTCAAACAAAAAATCACCCCCGGTCGAATCACCGGATACGCCGCGTCCGTTGGCACAATGCTATATAAGCCCAGTGGCGCATCTCGCAAAACCTGCCGATTCGCCTCAATAAACCGACTCAACTCCATGCGAAAATCATCCAACGTAAAATCCGTCAGCGACACGCTCTCATTGAGATCCTCCAAATCCAACACCTCATCCTTCAGCCGCAACAACTGTCGATCGCGGTATCGCAAATCCTCCCGAATCGCCTCCTCCTCTGCCAGCAAATTATCTTCCTGAGTGCGATCGCATCCACCAACGCCATCCGCGCCTCCACCCGATTCTGCAACCCAATATACTGATCCAAATCTTCCGTCGGCCAAAAGTTCACCATCTGCACCGTCGCGTTACGGCTACCAATCCGGTCAATTCTGCCAAACCGCTGAATAATCCGCACCGGATTCCAGTGAATATCATAATTCACCAAAAAATCGCAGTCCTGCAAATTTTGCCCCTCCGAAATACAATCTGTCGCGATCAACAAATCAATCTGCGCTGTCTGATCCATAGAAGCCACGCGATCGCGCCCCTTCGACACCGGCGAAAAATTCGTCAAAATCTGGTTATACTCAGCTTTACCAAACGTGCCTCTATTCGCACTCACATTTCCCGTAATCAGTGCAATATGAATCCCCAAAGCATCCCGCGCCCATCCCTCTAGCGCCCCATATAAATACATCGCCGTATCCGCAAAAGCGGTAAAAACCAATATCTTCCGATTCGCCAAACCCTCCCGATTCACGCTCGGATTCTCCACCTTTTCTTGAATCAACCCTTTCAAAATCCGCAGCTTTTCATCCTTCTCCTGCGTCACCGCCGCCGCATTATTAAACAAGCTCACGAGTTGTTCCCGATCGCTTTCCAAATCTTGCACCCAAGCCTTCACATCCAAATGCGCCAATGCATACACCCGCCGCTTCCCAATTTCCAACAACGCCTGCAACTCCTCATCATCTCGCGCCTCCAACTCCAACGATGGCATCTCGATCGTCTCCGCCACCGACGCAAAACTCCGCAACTGCTCCAGCAATTTTTCAATCTTAATCACCGTCCGATCCATCGTAATCTCGAATGCCTCCACCGAACTTTCCAACCGCTTCAGAAAGTTCACCTTCATCATTGCCACCAAATACAGCTCCCGATCGCGCTGCTTAAACACCTTGCCGCCATCATCATACAAATGGGCAAACTCATCCAACACATACTTAATTGGATTAAACAATGCCAGTTGATACTCCGAAATTTCATCATTAATCCGCTTAAATGAAGGAAACCGATTTCGCGTATCAATCTGCTCCACAAAGATCGATCGCGGCGGCAACCGACTTGGAAAGCCCCCCAACTGTTCAATCGTTTCGCTATAGTGCGCCCGAATATGCCGCCGCGATCGGGCGATCGTCAGCTCATCCAACAGCGTAAAAAATGAAGGGCTCAAACGATTCAACAACTCCATCGTCTGACGATCGCCCTCCTGCTTCACCCACGTTGTAAACGCTTGCTGCGCCGCCTTCAACGTTGTCTGTAAACTCCGTATCCCGATCGATTCCTCAAACGCTCCATCCTGCTCTTCCGTCAGCAAATAAATCTGATTTCGCAAATCTCGCAAATCATTATTCACAGGTGTTGCCGAAAGCAGTAAAACCTTCGTCTTAATCCCCTGTTTAATAATATCCTGCATCAATCTTTCATAGCGACTCTTCCGAATCACATTGCCATCCTCATCTCGTCGCCCCTTCGTATTATTCCGAAAATTATGCGACTCATCAATCACCACCAAATCATAAGCGCCCCAATTCAGCGTCGCCAGATTAATATCTCCCACAAAGCCGCTATCCCGGCTCAAATCTGTGTGAGACAGCACTGTGTAGCTGAAGCGATCGCCCACCACCGGATTGAGTTCGCTATTATTCTCCGCCCGATAAACCGTCCAATTCTCCCGCAGCCGCTTCGGACACAACACCAAAACCCGATAATTCCGCAGCTCAAAATACTTAATCACCGCCAGCGCTTCATAGGTTTTCCCCAACCCCACGCTGTCCGCAATAATGCAACCATTATGAATCAGGATCTTATTAATCGCTCCCCGCGCCCCATCCCGCTGAAACTCAAACAGCAACCGCCAAATTTCCGTATTCACCAGTTGGCTCTGGTTACTCAGCAATCCACTCAAATCCTGCTCCGCCAAAAACTGCTCAAAAATATGAAACAGCGTCTTAAAATAAATAAACTGCGGCGAATGATTTTCGTAAAGCTGCTCCAAATAATGCAGCACCTCATCTTTTACATCCTCCACCAGCGCTTCATCCTGCCAAATCTCTTCAAACCAAGCTATTAAATCCCGCACGTCCCGCCGATCCTGAACCTCCAAATTCAACTCAATATTATTCGCCGCTCCCAGTCCTAACCCGCGCATCGTAAAATTTGAGCTGCCCATAATTGCCTCAGGCTGCCCCTTGTTCGGCGGCGAAATATGATACATCTTGCCATGCAGCAAATTCACCTGCTGAATCGATCGAATCTGCACCTTATCCCGAATCCAATTGGCACAATCCCGCGCCACCCGCTTTTGCTGCAAACGATTCTGCAACGTCAGCCCAGTCTCCTCGATCTGAAATGATTTCTTATCCGTTTTATCAGGGTCGAGCGCCCGGACGAAACGCGGCTCTCCAAACAAAAACCGTAACTCCTCAATCCCTTCTAATTCAGCCTTCAACTGGTCATAAGCATAAATCGTAAAATAAGCCGAAACGATCGCCAACCTAGAGCCCGTCTGCATCTTGTCCTTCAAAAACCCACCCACAGAGCCCCGCCGATGATTATCTCGAATACCCGATTCCATAAGCTGAATAGATTGAGAAGGTTGAGAAGGTTGAGAAGGTTGAGCCATTGTCATGATGATTCACACAATTTTCTAGGGAAATCGTCAAGTCTTTGCGACTCTTAATGCTATACGACTTAAAGACTTTTAGCGTAAGCTTTCCCAACATTTCACTAGCACCTAAAAGGGGCAATTAAACACGACAAGCCCTAGAAAGAAACTTAAGCGTTATAGCCGTAAGCACTTTGATTAAGACAAATTAATCGCTGTGATTAACAAGAGGCTTAATCCCCTTGTCCTAACCCATCAACAGCGCCAAAATTTATTACCTCAACCCTCACCCCAACAACTTTTGCCGCGCCCCGCGCCACAACCGATCGAGATGCATTGCCGGAATCGTTAAATACAGCACATCTCCCGCCGATAACTCCATTTCCAATAATTTCCAACCGTGCAGGGTTTGCCGCTGCGTCTCCAAATAAAGCGGCACCAAATCAGCATTCATTGCCACCTCTTGCACCCGCTTCCCACAAAAGGGATGGGCTGGCGTAATCATCGTCGCTAGCGCCACCCAAAGAATATCCGCCGTCACCCCCGTCCCCAAAATTCGCCCACCCAAAGCCGCCGCTGCAAACGAGGGTGCTGCCAACTCAGCCGGACTCAACACCGCCTCAAACTCAAAAACCTGCTGGGCTAAAGGCGCAAATTGAGGGTTTTGGTTACGCACAATCACGGGCACTTTGGGCGCAATCCCTTTCACGGTCAGCGCAATTTCTAAATTCGTGACATCATTACTCGTAGTCACCAAAACCGCAGCCGCCTGGGATAAGCGAACTAATTGCAGCGTAGGCAGTAAATTAGCATCGCTATGAATCACCGGAACTTTGAGCGATCGCGCTGCATTCAAAAATCGATTGTTGGCATCTCGTTCAATCACCACCACGCTACATCCATTGGCACAAAGCTGGCTCATCACGTTCATGCCCGTTCCACCCAGCCCGCAGACAATGTAATGCCCCCGGTGGGGAAGTTGAGCCGTATTCCAGAGCTGATGAAAGCGGGTTCCCAAAACAAAATCATTCAGCAATGCATAGAAAATTCCAACGACTGCGGCACCAATTAACATCATCAAAATGGTAAAAAATTTAATGCTGTCAGGCGCTTGCTCTGCCACCCGTTCACCACCGCCTGCACCCGTAATCATCCCCACTGAAAAATAGAGTGCATCGATCGCTGAAACCTGAAAATTAGTAACGGTGTAAGTCAATGTGGCGATAAAGATTGTGAACAGTAATGCTAACGACACTAGGATAGTCGGTTTAATGTGAATATGAAACGTTTGTAGACCTGCTAGTAATCCCAAAAACTTTTGGTTAAACGTTCGCTGAACCGTTTGTGCCTTCGGTTGGTTTGCCACAATCAGCCGATCGCCCACTTGCAACGATTGTCCGCCCACCACCGCCGCCACCAAATCCATCTGACCATAAGCAGGCAAATAATAAATCAACATCCGCGATCGATCGTCCCAAAGTTCGCTCAATTTTCGCCCCAACCAAGGATGTCCTTCATCGATATAATCTTCTCGAATTGCCCAAATTTGATTAAACAATTGCAACTGCCCGATCGCCCGATTGCCCAACGCTGCAAACGCAAAAATAGGAGCCGATAATGCCGATACACTCATGCTGAAATGATCGGATAAGGAATGATCCAGGCGATCGCCCAAACTCGCATTAAATAACCGATTCACCACGCGAATATGAGGATTTAAAACCCGTGCCTGAGTCAGTACCGCCAAATTCACCGCATCATCATCATGCACAATCACCAGCGTATCCGCGTCCCGAATTCCGGCTGCAATTAGCGTTGCGGCTGCCGATAATTCTCCTAAGATAATATTGTCATCCCGCTCGTGGGCAGGCAGCGGTTCAGAGTGAATGCCAATTATGGTTGCACCCTGCTGCTTCAGCAACCGAAAAACTTGATAACCCGTTCGACCCAAACCACAAACAATAATTCGGGGCTTCATAGCAAAGGACTTCATGGCAAAGGAACGGTGCAGAGTGTTGCTTTCATTGTCAGCGACCCCAAACTTTCAAACTGTAGCTCGGAGTACGACGTTGCAAAAGTTTAGAAATTAGCGAAGACGGAAATTTTCCGCAGCAGGGCACACTAGGACAAAATTACGCTCCCCTTAAGGTTCCTCTGTATGCTGCGCATTTCTAAAGGTCAAATTCGTCCCAAAATTAGCACCATGCCTCGGCAACAAACTGAGGCGGCGGCTTACCTGGATATTTATAAATTGGTCATTGAGAAAAAGCGGCTCCGGCAAGAGCTAGAAGGCATGGACGATCGCCGCCAACAAATTTGCGATCGCCTCGCAATTCTCGAACAGCAGATCACCGCCCTAGAGAAAACAGCCCACCAAGTTCGAGATACAGAGGCAACCCTAATTCATTCAGTTACCCCAACTGATCCACAAACCCCAGCGTCTCTGCGCCCAACCGCTCAACCCACAAAGCTGACTGATGCGGCATTTGACACGCTTTTTTTGAACTATTAATGCAGCCATTCTCATACTTAGGCGATTTCCAAATCAGAACATACCCGTAGGGCAGGCATTGCTGAAGGGAAGTATAAATCCTTGGAGATGCTATTTCTCCGATCGCCCCCTAAAGCCCTCAAAATGGGGATTTGGGGGGCAAATTCATACCGTGATTCAGCAACGCCGGTATTTTAACTGACGGAAATCTCTTCACTTAACTTAGATTGTTTTCAGTCCTCGAATGCAGTTTCTTGAGCTTATTTCCTGGCACAAGGAGAAGCCTCCTGTAGACCCCTTAACTCGTTAAATCTAGCAACGGTCGAAAGCCATGCTTCACAGAAACCTGTCCAATTAAGTCCATCTTTTCGAGTGTAATTTGGTTGCGCCCCCACGAAAAATTGGTGTATAGCTTTTCAAACTCCAATAACATCGACTCAGCAAAGCAGGCAAAGAGTTGCCGTGCCGGAATATCCATGTTGACGATCGACATAATCTTCCAGTCGATGTCTAAGGAATGCTCCACAATGCCACCGTTCAAGACGTAAACTCCGGGATGCTTGACTTTTGACCCTAAGTTTTTAGGATAGCCCCCGTCAATTAAGATGCACGGCTGTTTCAACGTAGTAGGATCAATCTCCACTCCTTTAGGCATACTGGCAACCCAAACCACAATGTCGGCTTGGGGCAGCGCTTCTTCCAAAGCCATGATTTTGCCGCGCCCCAGCTCATCTTGCAACGCCTGAAGCCGCTCCGGATTGCGGGCGACCAGCAGCAGTTCCGCCACATCAGAACGGGCATTGAGCCAGCGGCAAACGGCGCTACCAATGTCTCCGGTGGCACCACAAACGGCGATCGTAGCTTTGGATAAATCAATGTTGAGCTGTTTTGCCGACTGCTCGACCTGCCGACAAATAATGTAAGCCGTGTGGGTGTTGCCTGTCGTGAAGCGATCGAACTCTAAATGAATGTTACGAACTTGGCGAATTTGACTCAGGTTAAAGTTTTCAAAAATAATAGATGAAAAGCCGCCCAGCGCCGTGATATCGATGCCGTGTTTTTGGGCGTGCGCCATGGCATTAATAATTTTGCGGGTAGCAGCCTTGATGCGCCGTGCTGCCAACATTTCGGGTAAAAAGCAAGATTCTAGGTAGCGTCCTTCGATTTGCTGCCCAGTAATACTGGTAACTTTAATGGTGTCTACAATTTGCGGCGGAGCGCTACACCAAAAAATCAAGCCCTTGATCG
>JAAUPA010000149.1 GCA_012034615.1 Leptolyngbyaceae cyanobacterium CSU_1_4
CCTCCACCCCTCCACCTCCTCAAATCAAAGCTGGCAGTCTACTAAAGCAGTCCTTCTAACTCAATTTCCTCAATCACTTGTAGCCCTCGCGGGTCGCCTACTTTCAGCATGGCAGCACGAGCATCTTCCCGAACGCCCAGTTCTTCATCTTCAGCAAAAGCTTCGATTAAGGCATCGATCGCCGTGGCATACACCACATTAGAAGGTAGCTCTCGACACAGTTGACCAATTGACCAAGCGCAATTGCTTCGCACTGCTGCGATCGAATCACGCCGTAGTCCTTGAATTAGGGGCGGCATGGCAGCAATCATTGCCTCGTAGCTAATCACTGCCATTTGTGCCAGCGCCGTGGCTGCCCACAGGCGAACCGCAGGAATATCGGTTTTCAGGGCATCGACCAAAGGCTCTAGGGAACGGCGATCGCGGCTATTACCCAATGCCCAAACAATACCCTTACGAGCATGACCATTCCAATCTTGCTGAAGCTGGGCGATTAAGGGCTCCACTGCGGTGGGGCTGGGGTTTCGCCCTAAGCCATAGGCAGCACTCACCCGCAGCAGCGGACAGGCAGCAGTAAGAAGATCGATCAAATAAGGAATAGCGCGGGCATCTTCTAGTTCGCAAAAAGCTCGGGCGGCAAGAATTTGCTGCTGCTGAGCGGGCGACTCTAGTAAGCGCAGCATCTCGTCGGGGTCGGGTTTGGCGATCGCCTCTTCAGCACCTAGAGTGCCCACGTGGTCGAGGGGGTCGAGTTCAAGGGTGGTGTTAAGGACTGTTAAGTCGTCGTTGTCATCCATACTGCCACTTTACCGAGAAAAGGGACGAAGATAACGAGATAATAAAGAAGCATAGCGAAAGTGATGCTGTATTTCTATTGGCATCTCTGATCAGGGATTCATGAAGGGATTCATGATGAGAATTTCTGGTTAGGATTAACGACTGGCTTCTGGCATTTTTGGCATTTGAAATTCTTGGCATCCCCGACTAGCATTCAATGAGCATTCAAATTTCTGTGTTGGACGAGCTACTGAAACGCTCGCCTCAGCTACGCCCCCAGCTTTACTTCAAATCTTCTTTAACGGCTTTGTCCCATGCAATGGAGGATCAAGTATTGGCAGGTGGGGCTGCTCAGTCGGCGTTGGTCATTGCCAGCTTTCAGCGAGAACGATTTTATCGTCAGGAGGCAAATCGCTATGCCCGAATTGCGGCGCTCACGGCGCAGGTGTATGTTTTAGCCGCCCCCGAAACCAGTTTTACCAACGAGTCGCGAGAGTATGAGCGATCGCCTTTGATCCCACCGATCAGCTTAGCCAAGAGTGGCATTTAGTGGTGATTGGACAAAAATATGCCGCTTGCTTGGTGTGTCAGGAGCGTAAAAATATTTCGCCTGAGCCCGTCACAACCGACCCGCCAGCGATGGATCAAACCCGTCGCTTTGAAGGAGTCTGGACGTTCGATCGCCAAGTTAGCTATCATGCCGCAGACATTCTGCTCGATCGCGTCTTGGTTTATCGCCCCGAACTGCGGCAAAAAATTGAGCAAGCCAAACAGGAGCTTCTCAACAACCCGCAGCGACTTCAAGAGGTTGACCCTGATCCGTTTGCCCAACGCTTAGTGACCTATATTCAAGCCAGTCAATATAAACTTCAAAAAGCTTATCGTTCCATTGCTTCGCAGGAGCGCCGAGAGCGCTTAACGAACTCTATTACTTCCGCAATTCGGCGATCGCTTGACCCCAATGAAATTTTTAAGGTGGCGGTCAAAGAATTGGGGAAAGCCACCCAAAGCTGCCGCTGTCTGATTTATCCTTGCAAATCTACCGATGCCAGCATCACAATTACCTACGAAGCCTTGGGGGATGAGAGCTTGCCCTCTTTAGTCGGACAAATTTGGTCATTGGCAGACAACCCGCTGTTTCAAATTACGGCACAGCGTCAAGAAAGTTTTGCCATCACAGATACCGGAACCACCGGGAACGGCTTAATAGACTTTTCCAGTGTGAGCGATCGCCTCGAACGCTGGCAAATTCGATCCTGGCTGATGGTTCCCATCCTCTACCAAGGGCGACTGCTAGGCATCGTTGAACTCCAACATTGTCAGGCTTCCCCCCACGTTTGGGCACAAGACGAAATTACCCTCATCGAAGCCGTTGCCACCCAACTGGGCGTTGCCCTCATTCAAGCCGAATCCTACGCCAACCTAGAAGACTTGAACCAGCAGCTTGCCGCCCTCGAACGCACCCGGAGCAACCTCATCGCCATCACGGGACACGAACTGCGCACCCCCCTCACCACGATTCAAGTCTGCCTGGAAAGCCTCGCCAGCGAACCCGACATGATCCCCGAACTGCGCCAAGTCATGCTAGACACCGCATTAACCGATGCCGATCGGATGCGAAAGTTGATTCAAGACTTCTTAATTTTGTCCCGGCTAGAGAGCGGTCGGGTAGAGTGGCACGTTGAACCTATCTCTTTAGATGAGTGCGTCAGCCTTGCTCTTAGCAGCATCCACACCCGTTCCGCCCAACAAAACTTGCCTCACATCCGCGCCCAAGTTCCCCTAGAACTTCCCCTAGTGCAAGCCGACGGCGAGTGGCTAGTAGAAGTCATCTCTAAGTTATTAGACAATGCCTGCAAGTTCACCGAGCCTGAGGGCGAAGTGTTGATTGAAGCCAAGCCTAACGGCGGCAAAATGCTGGAAATTACCATCACAGATACCGGACGGGGCATTGAGCCCAATCGGCTGGAAACCGTATTTGAACGCTTCTATCAAGAAGAAGGCGCACTCCGCCGTACCGCAGGAGGCACGGGAATTGGGCTTGCCATCTGCCGACAAATTATTCGCAATTTGGGCGGACAAATTTGGGCAGAATCTTTAGGACGTGACCAGGGCAGCCAGTTTCATTTCACCCTACCGATCGCCCCAGAGCGAAAGTCCCCGACACGACACGAACCCAAACCTGAAAAAGGAAAACGCCCCTCCAAAGTCAAAAGTAAAAAATAATTAGCTTAGGTTCGTTAGGGACTGGGCTAGATTCAATCACTGATCTGTGCAGGATAGCTAGGTACACGGTAGCCTGCCTTGGCAGAAGGATTGGGGATGAGGGCGGCTCGGAGATCTGGAAAAGTTGGATGTACTCTTTAAGATCCGCTTAAATAGGAGATCCGCTTAAATAGGTTCGATCGCCTGAATCAGCCACTGACCATTTTGCCGAACCAACGTGTAGCGAATTTTCAAATTAGCCGGACTAGCAGCAGTGGGAACCAGCTTGCCATCGGCATAAACTTCTTTCTTCTCAATCACGTTTGCCTCAACGATCGCCTGATCCGGGTTCTCGGGACTGAGCTCTACCGAATCGACCGTGACATCTGAATGCTCATACTTTAAGTAAGAATTGCCGACCTTTTCTGGGTCTGCCCAAGATTGCCACTGGCTGAGTGCCAAACCCACCAATGCCTTAGGCAATTGATCGGCGGCATGGGTTTCGCCCATTGCGGCTGTTTTAACCGCGAGCCAATTTTTGATCACAGCCAAAGCACTTTCAGAGGTCAGCGGCTCCGAGCTAGAGGAAACAGGCTGGGACACTTTATTGGTTAGAACGGGTTGAAGCTTCTTCAACTCAGGAATGACAGTTGGAGCCGCAGAACTAGAGGCTGCTACGGCGGGCTGAGTCGATCGCCCGTTCAGCAACCAGTGGGCTAAAGACGCGACCAGCAACACCCCAACCATGCTCAGGGCTGCCAAAAACAGCAGGCGATCGAGCCGAGGAGACTTGAGGTTCCGTCTGGGTCGTTCAGGCGGAAGAACTGGGGAGGTGCGTCGTGAGCCGCTGTCGTCGTTGCCCCGCCCATTCGTTTGTAGCGCCTCGTGGGTCTCCAGATGGGTCAAAGGCTCGTTAGGACTAGATGAAGACGCGATCGCCAAATCTGGAGAATGGGTCAACTGGGGGGGCTCAGCCAAGGCAGTATGGGCACCAGCAATATGGGCACCATTAGAAGGATGTCCCGCATACTCCCGACTCGGTGGCTTCAGCCGAGGTTCAGGCAAGGCTGCCCCCTCCCCCCGAGCAGAAGGGCGATAAGCTGCTCCACTGCTGCGGGTGACTGCAGGGCTTGGGGCGACTGCGGCAAACGTTGAACCTGAACCCGGCAAAACTGCGGGCTGCGGTTCGCCCGGTAACTCTTCTAGGTACGCCTGCACATCCTCGTCAGCAAAATATTCCTTCAAAGAAGCTTGCTTTTGAGCCAGATCGAGAAAGTGCGGAAAGACTTCATTTTGCAGCCACCGTTCACTGTAAAGACACAGCCCTGGCAGCAGATCGGGCGCACCTTGAGAATGCTCTCGAATAAAGGCGATCGACTCAATTTCTTGGCTAAGATCTAGAGCAAGGCTTGCTTCTTCAGTCTGTCCTAACAGCAGCGCACAAACCGCCTGCTCTAGGTGAACATCCTGGCGGCTGCCCAAGCGCGTCAACATTTGCTTCGCGCGTCGCACCAACCCAGGTTGACGTTGGGCAAAGCCCCGAGCCAATAGCGCATAAACGGCTAAGTAAGTTGCCACGGCTGAAGGACGACGAGATTCTTTCTCAAACAAGGCGTGCTGTTCTGCCGAAGTGAGATAGCTCCGCAACTGCTGAATGAATCGAAGAAAATCATCCATACTCAGCCCAGACTGATCATCGCCCGTACCATCCATTCCTTCTCGTTCTTCTAGCATGTCCGACAGGAGCATCAGCCCCTGTTCCCGTTCTGCCTTGTGGTCTTCGGGAAGAGCCACTAGCTCTAAGATGCGGTAAGGGCGCAACTTCGACAAATCAGAGTACATTTCGCCGCGAATGTTGGCAAATAGCCCCGCCTGCAAAAGCACATCTTTGCCTGTTGCCAAGGCTTCGGCAGCATTCTCATACCGCCCTTGTTGCCATTGCTCCCGTCCTAGCTCTAAACAGGCAAGGGCAACCGTTAGGGTAATATCGGCGGCAATAATTTCAGAACTGCCAACCTCGGAAGAATTGAGCCCTAAATGGGGTCGTCCTAGCTTAATCACAAGCTCGTACTCTCCCATTTCCAACAAAATCAGCAGGGCACCCACCCACTGATGCTCCTGGATTTCAATGCTGGAGGTATAAGGATCAGCCGGGTCTAGCGCCGTGGGTGAACTGTAGGCGATGCCGTTTTCTAAACCGTCTTCTAGATGGCTCTGGATTTCATCGTCAGGCAGGTCGTAGGAACGAGCCAAAAAATTGGCATCGTAAGCTTGGCGCTGGGTCGGGTCAGATAAAACCGCGAAGGCTTCGTCAATCAGTTCCCGTCGAGCGGCGATCGCTGCCTCAGAAAATTCACGTCGGGGCAACTGCAACGTGCGATCGCGGTGAGCCTGCTGCAACTGTTCAGCCGTCGCCTGAATTGGTAAGCCAAGAATTCGATAGTAGTCTAGCGGAATTCGCACAATCCCCATCCCCCGCAACAATAAAAAATAAAAACTAAACCTTTCCAACTATCGCAAGCAAGCTTTGACGCTAGTGGTGATCAATCTTATAAAAAACTGAGAAACTTTACTCTTCAATGTGACTACTAAGCATAGACAAAAAACCGCAGGAAATCATACTTACAGTTGTACTAATGAAGATTAGCTCCGGCATGATCTCAATTTAAAGTTTTCTTTTTTCTGATCTTTTTTAAAGTCTCCCTCAAGGCAGTTTCCCTAGGGTAATTATGCCAAACTAGGCGATCGATGAAACAGAATTAGGATCGAGCTGGCATCATATCTCAAGACTTTGCATCTGTTTAAGGACGTTGAATAGGATATTGAATACCCCTCACCTTGGTCACTTTTGATCCATTCTAATGCCTGTTTCTTTCCAGCGGTGTTTACTTTTAACATCATAAAATTCTATTCGACAACATCCTCTCTTGAAAGATTAAATTAATTTTTTAAGGAACTTTCTAGAACTTTGAGGATATCAGGAGCCAAGATTGATCAGTCCTTTATGATGCACTTAATGAGCCACCTAAAAGGTAACTTAGGTCAATGATTCCAGATCATCGAGACGTAGCGCCAAAGACATCCTGAGACAATCTTGAGGCAATACTGAGTATTGATTAGTTACTCTTACATCTTTAATACAGAGTTACCCGGAAACTCAGTCACTTGAACCCTGGCTAGCCTACCTCTATGCTCATAGAGGACAGACCCATTGAAGAGCTTGATTGAGCCTTCAGGAAAGTTTACAGTTTCTCTCTTATACTCAATTGTTTTGAAGCCCAAGGATACTAGATAGTCATGATTCAGGAACGGATAATCCCAGTTTTGCCCTCTATTAACGCCATCAGCCGGGAAGAAGGATTGGTCTTGTACAAAGATATGGTTTTGGGGCGTGCTTTTGAAGACAAGTGTGCTGAGATGTATTATCGAGGCAAAATGTTTGGGTTTGTCCATCTTTACAATGGTCAAGAAGCCGTTTCAACCGGGGTGATCCAAGCCATGCGCCCTGGTGAAGACTATGTGTGCAGCACCTACCGAGATCATGTTCATGCTCTGAGTGCGGGTGTTCCGGCTGGAAATGTGATGGCAGAGCTGTTTGGCAAAGCGACGGGGTGCAGTAAGGGGCGCGGCGGCTCAATGCACTTGTTTTCCGCAGAACATCGGCTGTTGGGGGGCTATGCATTTATTGGGGAAGGCATTCCGGTGGCGCTGGGGGCGGCGTTTCAGTCGAAGTATCGGCGGGAAGCGTTGGGTGATGACGGTTCGGATCAGGTGACGGCGGCGTTTTTGGGGACGGCACTACGAATAATGGTCAGTTTTTTGAATGTCTTAATATGGCGGCGCTGTGGAAGCTTCCGATTTTGTTTGTGGTAGAAAATAATAAATGGGCGATCGGTATGTCGCACGAGCGGGCAACGTCGCAGCCCGAAATTTATAAGAAAGCCAGCGTGTTTGGGATGGCTGGGGTGGAAGTAGATGGGATGGACGTGCTGGCAGTGCGAACCGTGGCGCAAGAGGCGGTGGCGCGGGCGCGGGCGGGGGAAGGACCGACGCTGATTGAGTGCTTGACCTATCGGTTCCGGGGACATTCCCTGGCTGATCCGGATGAGATGCGATCGAAGGAGGAGAAAGAGGTGTGGTTTGCTCGAGATCCAATCAAAAAGTTGAATGCTCACTTGGTAGACCATCAGCTTGCCAATGCAGAGGAACTGAAGGCGATCGATCGCCGCATTCAGCAAGACATTGAGGACGCAGTGAAGTTTGCCCTAGACAGCCCCGAGCCTGATCCCAGTGAGCTTTACCGCTTTGTGTTTGCCGAGGACGAATAATGCCCGACCCCATGATGTATTCCGAGGAGGCTTATGTACTGCTGGAAGCGAACCAGCCCGAACAGTTGCTCTCGCCTGTAGAACTGCTAGAGCGGCTCAAGACCGTTTTGGCAGATCGTCAAGATGATTTGCCCAGGGACTTACAAAAGTTTTCTGACTTAGAGGCACAGGCAAAGTATCTGATGGAAACTTCCTGTGAGTTGGATGTTGAGCCAGGGCAATATTTGCAGTGGTACGTGGTGCGATTGGAGAAGTGAAAACTTCTCAAGGCACCGATCCCCAGAATCTTTAAAGGGCTGGGGATCAGCAACCTGGTTAAGGTTCTGCAAGAGGGACGGGTTGGAGGCTGGTCGGATCAGGCTCAATGACATCGGGTTCGACTGAGCCAGAGCCGTTTGTTTGCGGGTCTAAATCGGGTGGCAATTCGGGGGCTAACTCTGGCAAGGTTTGGTTGCGCCAACCCGCGATCGCTTCTTGAGCATCGGGGTAGACGGGCGTGTTGGGCGGCACCATTTCGGCAGCGGCGATTGCTTCATCTAACTGACCTTCGGCAGCACTTGCCAACGCCCCGTCTAAAATAGCTTGGCTCCATTTACCAATGGCTTGCTGTGCCTGATTGTAGAGCTCAGGGCGATCGGTGGGAATGAGGCGGGCAGAGGCGATCGCCCCATTCAAATTTTCGGCTTTTGCCCGAACCGACAAGTTCCCGTTATTACGCCCTGCCCGTCCTTGCGCCATGTCTAAAATGACCCGACTCCAGCGATCGATATCTTGCTGAGCTTCTTGGTAAAAAGGTTGACCCGCCTTGATTTGACGAGCTTTCTTAATGCCTTCCACAAAATCCGAAGCTTGGTTTTGAGGAGAAGTCTCTCGAATTCGGTTAATCATACTGCGGGCTTCGCTAAGCAAGCCTCGATGAATTTGCTCTAAAGCCTGGTTGTAGCTGCCTTGGCGCTGGGCAGGGGAAATCAGCTCGATTTGCTGCTTCGCGGCTTCAAACTGTTGCGCATCGATCGCGGTGACAATTGCCGCCAGGGGTGACCCTGCCTCGGCTTTGATATCTGGTAGATTGGTCACGTCTAAAAAGCCTGGAGGGAGCGCATTCTGGGCTTTTGGGGCGGTGGGCACAGCGGGCTTTGGGGGCTGGGTGAGAATGCCGCAGTTGCGCAGCAGCACCCCGACCAACAAGACTGAGGCAATCATGCCGCCCCAAGACAAAAGCTTTTGAATGAAAGGGTCACGGGTAGAAACTTCTGGCTCGGTGGCAGAGGGCTGAGGAGAGGAAAGGGGCGATCGCCCCTGCCTAGCTTCAGCCGCAGAGGGAGCCGCAGAGGGCAGAGGCTGGGGCGATCGCTCTAGCAAGACGGTAGCATTGCCTCGGGGCAAAATGGGCAACTGGGCAGGCTCAGCCAAATTAACAAAATTAGGGATTAAGAGGGGAGCGGCGGTGCGGAGGGTGACTGCGGCTTGCTCAGGAACAATCAGCAAGTACTCTTTTTCGGCAGGGATAACCATGAGGGGCTCTTGCCGAGGTCGCCAATGATGTTCGCTTAGCTGGGGGAGGCGATCGCCTAAATACTGCGCTAGCTGCTCCAAGGTTACACAACCCTGATAGCGGATTGCCTCGACAACGGCGGAGGTAAACAACCCTTGCCGCAGCGCCAACGTTTCGTGGGAAAACTGTTCGGGCAGGCAAGATAAAAGGGTGGCAATGCCATATTGTTTTGCCAAAGCAGCGGTTTCTGCGCCCACGCCTGCGCCCGTGAAGGCGCTTTGGCTACGATTCATGTCCAACACCATCACGATGTTGTCGGTGGGGGCGGCATGGAGCAAGCGGTAAATCGATTCCATGGAAATGCCTGTTGCCTCTACGTGCAACGGATCGCTATCCACAGGCATTAGATAATCTTTGCCTTGAAACCGCATCCCGTAGCCGCTGAAGAAACACCACAGCAAGTCGCCGGGGCGCAAAATTTGCTGGCAAATTTGGACAATCCGAGCTTGGATGTTGCCTCGGCTGGGGTAGGTTACGTGGTCAGGGGTCGATGCGCCATCGGTCATCAGCAGGCAATGATCTGCCTCAAGTCCGCCTTCTGTGACCAAAAAGTCGCGAAAAAACTGCGCATCCCGCTGGGCATAGATCAGCGGTTGGAACGATTGATATTGATTAATGCCAATTGCGATCGCCCAGTAATTTGCCATTCCTCAATCACCCCAAATTTCTTTAATGCAAAGTGCCTTAAAGATAGCTGACGATGCTGCCCGTGGATCAATTTTGGCGGGCTCCTTCTCGGCTAATTCTTTTTTCTGGTTCTGGTTCTCAAATCAGGAGAGATTAAGAGGGATTGACCCAATCGTTCAAATCTTGACCCATGTTTTGCAATAGTTGGTTCAGGTTGGGCAGCACATCAAACCGAGCTCCTGCCAATCCTGATTCGGCTTGAGCGCGATCGCGGATTTCGCTCAGCTTCACCTGAAGTTGTTTGGCGATGCCTAAAGCGTCTCTTTCCAGCTTAGAGATTTGCTGCTGCTGATAAAACTTCAGCGCAGCACCTCGCAAAATTTGCACCGTGGCAGCCTCTCCTGAGGGACTCGGCATAAACTGGAAGCGCAGCAAGACTCTGCCCCGCCGATAAAGATATTCCACTTCAACCTGCTCTGTTTTTTGAAGCGGCAGAAGCGGCAGTTGCGCCATCAATTTGAGTTGATCGATCACGGCTTGTAACGTCGGGAAGGTTAGATTTTCCATCACAGATTGCAGCACGCCATCTTGGCTCCAAAGAATTCGCCCTTGGAGAGAGCCGCATTCAAAGTACAGCCGCCCAATGCCACTTTCAAGAACGCGGGCGAAAAGTTCTTGCAGCAGCTCGTGAGAAGGAAGGCTCGCCAGGGTATCAACGGAGTTAGCGCCGTAGTGAGATTCAATATCGAGCGCGGGTAAAGGTGAAATGAGGGCGGGGGTTACGACATTTTGGGGAAGGGTCTCTGGGGCGGGAGAAGGATCGGGTGCAGAAGGATCGGGTGCAGAAGAATGGGGTGCAGAAGAGTTAAGCGTCTCGACTTCAGACGGATTGGAATCGTCGAGGAGAAAGGTGAGGCGATCGCCCGAACCGATTGTTTTTCTTTTTAGAGCGAATCGGAGAGCGGTAAGGGTTGGGTGTGCGGCGCGGGTTTTTGGCGCTGTGGTTGAGGTAGGTGGTGAGGACAGATTGGTGAGCTTCTGAGGTAATGGGACGAGACACCAGAGAATAGTTGAGATATGAGATGATGCGGCGGATATATTCAAATGCTGCCTCATCTTCGGGGCTAACCATGCCTAGATTAAGCTGATTGTTGTCTACAAAAAGGGGCAGCACTTGGTAGTAAAGGCACGCCTCGAAGGGCAAAATGCCATCGATTAAGACGAACATTTGATCTAAATTAATGCGATCGCCAAGTTTTTCCCAAGAAAAGCTAGCAGAAGATCCCCGCCGCAGTTGATCTAATAAGCGCTGTCGAACAGGCGCAGAAAATATCGAATCAGCATTCGAGGACGACATGGCAAAACCCGAAATGAACACAGATAACAGATAGAGTTCCCCAAAATTTTCTCAAACTTGTCCTTCAATTTGGGAGGCGCTTAGGAGGCGCTGCGGAGCTCTTGGGCTGCTAAATAGAGTTTGCTCCATTCGCCCATAACTTGATTTGCCTTGAGGTTGTGGTGTTTGGCGATCGCCTCCAAGGTTTGCCCTGCCTTGAGGCTATTGAGAAGCTGTTGTTGAAACGTGTTGAGAGTTGCCCAGTACTGCTGCCAGAGGTCGGGCGTTAAACCCAGGCTATGATCTTGCAACGAAGTTCCTAGCCAAACTGCCACGAGTTCGGGCTTGTGTTTGAACCCAAAAACGCGAATGGCATGGTAACTAATCTTTTCGCGCAGCCGATACACCTGCTTAATTGGTAGATTCAGGGCTTGGGCGATCGCTTCTTGAGACTCGCCTTGTAAATGCAGTTGCAACCACCGCGCCGCCACAGGTTCAACATGTTCTGCCAAATAGTCTTGAAATTCTTGGGTGACACTGGTGCGCAAGGTTTGCTGTTCCTCAAAAGCTTGAGTTTCTTGATGCTGCATCATCGCCTGCCCATCTAGCAAGTTCACCGGATTTTCGGCATCATCGGGGGCAATTTCGTCTGACACTAGGCGAATCAGTTCTCCAGTCGGCACATGGGTCATGCCGCCCCGCTGACTGCGCCGCAGGTAATTGACAAAGCGGAACACTAAAAGCGGTTGATTGCGAATGGGGCGCAGACAATATTCTTCTAGGCTTGCCAGCATTAGGGCATTGCGGACGCGCGGGTTAGGGGCACATTTGGCGATCCATGCCACCTGTTGGCGAATATAGGTATCGCTTTGCATCATTTCTTGAATGACTTCTTGCAACACATCCATCACAGTGCGACGGCGATCGCGGGAGAGGGCGACCCAAGTCCGAATTTTGCTACGAATTAAGAATAAGCTGCCGAGCCGTTGAATGAGCTGACGATAAGCCGATTCTTGCGAAATGCCTAAATAGCGCTGTTGCAAAATGCGGTAACGATAGTCCATTGCCTGCTGGGCGATGGTCACTTGGGCGGGTGGCAAATCGACATAGCGTTCCTCGTTCTCGCCAATTAGCCAAGCCACAATGCTTTCTTGGTCAGTCGATGAGAGTTGCGGACTCTCTGTGCGAATGCGCGATCGCCACTCTTCCCTAAATTCCTCAGCCAATGCCATTGAACAACCGATCCTTCTGCTGTGATTTCCCCTATCTTATATATCCCCTTGGGAATATCCTTCATAAAGTTTCCCTGAGTTAGGTGCAGATAGAAATAACCCCTAAGGGTGAGAAGTAAATTACGCAATGTACAACTTTCCCAAACCGCCCTCACCCTAAACCCTCTCCTGCTCGGGGCTACCGTGTATACACAAGTGATCGAATCTAGCAAAGTCC
>JAAUPA010000150.1 GCA_012034615.1 Leptolyngbyaceae cyanobacterium CSU_1_4
AACCTTTATCAAGTATCGAGGCAGTTATTTATCCCGGTGATTCGACAATTCATCTTGAACAATTGTCCAGAACCCGCTTCAGCTTGACAACCCACATCCCTCTATTTCTGTCAATGCGTAAGTCCTATCCTCTATATTCGAGATCATCTAGATGCGCCGCCGTTTAATGCTTCCAGTTCGCAGAATGCTCCATTCTTGCTGACCTCCCTGCGGGGCGCTGTCGATGATGGTGCAGGCGGCGGCTTAAACGACGTGATTGAAAATAGTTTTGTGTTCAATTTTGATTGGCGGCTATCGCGTCAGTTTGCTTTATTTGGACGCTACTCTTACAGTATTGCCAATATTGATCCCGTGAGTTCTACTATTCGAGGCGGTAGTGTTAACCTCCAGGCATTCCAACTAGGTATGGCTTTTCCTGATTTGGGGCAACGAGGCGCTCTGGGCACTCTTGCCGTTGTGGTGCCCTTTGATGTGGTGTCGGGACGACAATTTTTGGTGGGAGGAGGGGGTGATGGAGGCACGGAAATTGATTTTGAGGCTATTTATTCCTATCCCATTGGGGATCATATTGCGATCGTTCCAACGTTTTTTGCCACTTTTAATTCTAATAATTTTAGTGAAAACCCTCCTGTTTATGGTACGACTCTAAGAATGCAATTCTTGTTCTAACTAGATAAAGCTATGGTCATGGTTGCGGGCTACGAAGTGATTGCTAAACTGCACGAAAGTAGCCGCTCGTTGGTATACCGGGGGCAACGCGATGGTCAGCGATCGTCCATTCTAAAAGTGATGCAAGCCGAGTATCCTAGCCTGGAAGAACTGGGCAGGTATCGCCTGGAATATGAGATTATTAACCGTTTGAATTTGGCAGGAGTTGCCCAAGCCTATGGGCTAGAGCCCTATCAAAATGGCTTGGTGCTGGTGCTGGAGGACTTTGGTGGAGAGTCTTTACAGCACTTGATGCAGACTCGGCGGTTTCAACTCACAGAATTTTTAGAAATGGCGATCGCCACCACTGAAATTCTCAGCCAGGTCCACGCTGCCAGCATCATCCACAAAGACATTAACCCTGCCAATATTGTCTTGAATTCTGATCTGAGTCAGGTAAAGCTGATTGATTTTGGTAACGCCACTGTTCTCTCGCGGGAAAATCCGACGCTCCGCAATTCCAACGTTTTAGAGGGTACTCTCGCCTATCTTTCGCCTGAACAAACGGGCAGAATGAACCGATCGCTCGACTATCGCACGGATTTCTACTCGTTGGGGGCAACGTTTTATGAAGTGCTGACGGGAAATCCGCCCTTTAGTGTCACTGATGCTATGGAGCTAATCCACTGCCATCTGGCGCGGCAACCCGAACCACCTCACCTGATTAATTCTGAGATTCCGGTGATGGTGTCTCAGATTGTCTTGAAACTGCTGGCTAAAAATGCGGAAGACCGCTATCAGAGCGCGTACGGCATTAAGGTTGATTTGCAAAACTGCTTAGAGCAACTACGGGCAGTGAGGGCGATCGCCCCTTTTGAGCTAGCCAAAAACGACGCCTCTGGCAGGTTCCAAATTCCTCAGAAGCTCTACGGTCGGGAGCGAGAAGTGGAGATGCTGATGGCTGGTTTTGAGCGGGTGGCGGGGGAAGCTTCTCCTCCTGCTTCTAGGCTATCTGCTGCCGATCTATCTGCTACAAAACAGGGTTCTGGTAGTAGTGAACTGATGCTAGTTTCTGGCTATTCTGGAATTGGTAAATCAGCATTGGTGCAGGAAGTTTATAAGCCGATTACCCGCAGAAATGGCTACTTTATTTCTGGCAAATTTGACCAGTTTCAGCGTAATATTCCTTATTCAGCACTGATTCAGGTTTTTCAGGAACTCATGCGGCAACTTTTGACCGAAAGCCCAGAGCAGATTGATCGATGGCGATCGCAACTGCTCAAAGCTTTAGGGATGAACGGTCAGGTTGTGATTGATGTGATCCCAGAAGTTGAACTTATCATCGGTCAACAGGCTGCCGTTGCAGAACTGGCACCCAAAGAAACTCAAAATCGGTTTAATCTTGTCTTTCAAAACTTTATCAAGGTGTTCACTCAGGCTAAACATCCCTTAGTCATTTTTCTGGATGATTTGCAGTGGGCAGATTCTGCTTCGCTGAGGCTCATTCAAATGCTGATGACGGCATCTCAAAGCCGCTATCTTTTTTTAGTGGCAGCCTATCGCAGTAACGAGGTAAATGCTGTACACCCTCTAAGGGTCACCATTGAGGAGATTCGTAAAGCTAGAGGAACCATCAGCCAAATTGAACTTTTGCCGCTCGATCTCACCACCGTTCAGCAGGTAATTACCGAAACGTTTAATTGCGATCGCGAAAAGGCAAGCCCGTTGTCAGAATTGGTCATGCAAATTACTGACGGTAATCCCTTTTTCATGAGTGAGTTTTTGAAATCTTTGTATGAGAAAGGATTGTTGAACTTTGATGGGCAATTGGGGGGATGGCAGTGGAACTTGAACCAGATTCGAGAGGCTTGCATTCCTGACAATGTGGTTGAACTCATGGCAGGTAAAATCCAGAAACTCAGCGCTAATAGTCAACAGGTTCTCAAGCTTGCTGCCTGTATTGGTAATTCATTTGATTCTAAAACTTTGGCGATCGTCTCTGAAAAATCTCAAGCAGCAATTGCGGCTGATCTATGGCAGGGCGTGCAAGAGGGACTAATCTTGCCTTTAGGAGATAGCTATAAATTCACAGGAATTGATCAGCAGCAAGTTGAAGATCGGGCGATGTCTTTCAAGTTCTTGCACGATCGCGTGCAACAAGCGGCATACTCCTTAATTCCTGAAGCGGACACGAAAGCGATTCACCAAACGATCGGGCGATCGTTACTGGCACACACCACGCCAGAGGAACGAGAAGAAAAAATATTTGATATTGTTAATCAACTCAATATGGGAATTGGGCTAATTACGCAGCAATCCCAACGCGATGAACTAGCTGCACTCAATTTAACAGCCGGAACTAAAGCAAAAGACTCAACCGCTTATGACACTGCTTTAAAGTACTTTTTAACTGGAGTTGGATTACTCAGTTCGGAAAGCTGGACAACTCAGTATGATTTGACCTTAGCACTATGTGAAGCTGCTGCTGAAGCCGCTTACCTTAACGGAGATTTTGAGGAAGCAGAACGTTTGGTTGAACGCATTCTACACCATGCTAAAACGCTGCTCGATCGCGTTAATGCCTATCAGGTGAGAATCAATGCTTACTCGGCGCAAAACAATATGGAGGCAGCCCTCGATACCTTCGTAAGTGCCTTAAGACGGTTAGGAGAGCCAATTCCTCGTCGTCCTAGCCGAGTTAGAGTCGGATTAGAATTGCTCCACACCCGGTTTTGGGTAATTGGCGATCGCTCCATTGCCAGCCTAGAATCGCTCCCCACGATGACTGATCCTTATAAGCTAGCGGTGCTTCAGTTGACTAGCTCGGTCGTGGTGGCATCTGTCAACCTGGAGCCGTTATTTCTTGCAGTTGTGGTGTTGCGAGTGGTGAATATGGTGGTGCGCTACGGCAGTTCTCCCTTATCAGCAGTGCAGGGAATTGCCTACGGAGTCATGCTGCGGATCGCGTTTGGAGATATTGAAGGAGCCTATGAGTTTGGGCGGCTCAGTTTACGGCTCATTGATCGATTTAATGCCAAACTTTATCGTACTTTTACACTGCTTGGCTTTGAATCTTGTATTCGCCATTGGAAAGAACCGTTGCGGCGATCGCTCCCTGAACTTCTAGGAGCCTACACTGAAGGGCTAGAGTTAGGCAACTTGGAGTCCGCCGGACTGGCTGCCTCGGTGTATTGTTTCCACCAGTTTTTTCTAGGAGAACCCCTTGCCAACGTTGCTGAAGTGTATCAGCAGTACGTGACTCTGCTGGTGCGACTCAAGCAAGAAATGACGGTTTATTCAATGCAGCCCTGGCACCAGCTTGTCTTAAACTTGCAGGGGTTAGCGACAGAACCTACGGGGCTCACGGGAACTGCCTTTAATGAAACGGAACTGTTGCCGCTATTCATGACCCAAAAGCTGGGCATTCCGCTTTACTATACTTACGTTGCTAAAGCTATCTGGCTTTACCATGCAGAGGATTATGCTGGAGCATTGCAGGCGACTCAACTGGCAGCCCCCCATCAAGAATCATCGCCTGTGACTACACCCTATGCCAATCAGAATTTCTACAGTTCTCTGGCTTGTCTGGCACTTTGTTCAACAGCATCTCAAGCCGATCGCCAGCACTATCTACGCCAGGTTTCTAAAAATCAGCGGCGAGCCAAAAGCTGGGCACACCAATGTCCAGAAAACTATCGACACCGCTACGATCTGGTGGAAGCAGAACGGTTGCGCGTTTTAAATAAATTGGTAGAGGCGATCGATCATTACGATCGGGCAATTCAGGGGGCTAAAGAGCAGGATTACATTAACGAGGTTGCCCTTGCCAATGAGTTAGCCGCTAAGTTTTGCCTCAACTTTGGCAGGGAAAAATTTGCCCAGGTCTATTTGCTAGAGGCGCGTCATCACTATCTGCGTTGGGGTGCTACCTTTAAAGTAAACGCACTAGATGCCTGCTATCCGCAGTTGCGCGATCGCGTTCTAGAAAGATCTGGAGAGAGAGCTGGAATCGATTCCCGAACGACTCAGGTTGCTAGCGTTTCATCTCGTAGAACCAGTAGCTCTAATGGTTTTGACTTGGATCTAGACACAGTGTTCAAAGCTTCTCAGGCAATTTCGGGTGAGATTGTACTGGATAAGCTGCTGACCAAGCTGCTGAAACTTGTGCTTGAAAATGCGGGTGCCCAAAAAGGATGTTTGCTGCTATCGAACCAGGACGAATGGCGAATTGAGGCAGAGGGTCGAATCGACTTAGAGGATTCGATTGTGCTTCAGTCTCGTCCTTTAAATCCTCAAGCGTTGCCCGTTTCTATCATCAACTATGTGCAGCGGACGCGAGGAGACTTGGTGCTGAGGGATGCTGCTTCTGAAGGATTGTTTGTCAGCGATCCTTACATCATTCAGACTCAACCGCGATCGATTCTCTGTTCTCCGATTCTGAACCAGGGCAATCTGACGGGCATTCTTTATCTAGAAAATAACTTGGCAACGGATGCTTTTACGCCAGAACGGTTAACGGTTCTTAGCATTTTGTCGGCTCAGGCAGCGATCGCCATTGAGAACGCACTTTTCTACCGGACGCTAGAACAAAAAGTGGAAGAACGGACGGGGCAGTTGGCTCAGGCTAATGAAGAAATTACGCTGTTAAACGATCGCCTCCAGTCGGAGAATCTGCGAATGGGGGCTGAGCTTGCTCTAACTCGCCAGATTCAGCAGATGATTTTGCCTAAAGAGCATGAACTCAGCCAAATTCCTAACCTGGAAATTTCTGGCTTTATGGAACCTGCTGATGAAGTGGGAGGAGACTATTATGATGTATTGCAAAAAGATGGTCATGTCAAAATTGGGATCGGCGATGTCACGGGGCATGGATTAGAAAGTGGCGTGTTGATGATTATGGTACAAACAGCAGTGCGATCGCTTTTACAAACTAATGAAATGAATCCGCAGGTATTCTTAGATCAAATTAATCACACCATTTACGATAACGTTCAAAGAATGGGTTCAGATAAAAACTTAACCCTGGCACTGCTAGATTATCGGGATGGCTGTTTGTCTCTCAGTGGGCAGCATGAAGAAATGATTGTGGTGCGGGGCGGTATTGTCGAGCGCATTGAAACGATCGACTTGGGTTTCCCGATTGGGCTAGAACCTGAGATTGCTCAGTTTGTCAACCAAGTTCAAGTTCACCTGAACCCAGGAGATATTGTTGTTCTTTACACAGATGGTGTTACTGAGGCGGAGAATGACTTACGAGAACAGTACGGTCTGGAGCGGCTTTGTGAAGTGGTCAGTCAGAATTGGCAGCGATCGACCCAGGAGATCCGGGAGGCAGTAATCGACGACGTTCGGAGCCACATTGGCAGCCATAAAATTTACGACGATATGACGTTATTAATTTTAAAACAGAAATAAGGAAAGGAGATGGATGATGAATGATGGGTTGCCACTGGAGAACGAGCGACAAATGCAAGAGGAGATTGGACAGGTGCAGATCTTTGGTGACTTTAATGAAGAGGTTCCGGGCAGCGAGGAATATCTGGTGATTGGATTTTCACCAGGTTCGATGCCCTTGAAGCAGCGGTGGCGTAATAACGGGTTGTCTGCCGACTTCTTGGCAGAATACCTGGCAACCTTTTTCCCAGGCAATGAAGAGGATACGATCAAGGCAGATAAAACGATAGAAGTAAAAAGTGCCGTTAGCTATGTGGCGAACGAACTGCTGGAAAACGCGATGAAATTCAATGATGAAACGTCACAGCAACCTATCAGTATTAAGCTAGAAATGCACAACGATCGCCTGATCTTTTTTGTGAAAAACAGCTTAAAACCTAAAACCATTGCTAAATTTCAGTCGTACATTCAAGAACTACTAACGGGCGATCGGGATGAACTGTATATTCGTCAATTAGAACACAACGTTCAAGACGAAAACAGCGGTTCTGGGCTGGGTTTGCTGAGCATTATGAATGACTACCTAGCAACAGTCGGTTGGAAATTTGAAGCGAGTTCAAAAAATCCAGAAATCATGACGGTTACCACAATGGTGCAGCTAGACCTTTAGAATCATGACGTAGCGTGATTACGATTTCCGTTAACGGCTCAAATCTATTAGAACTAAAAGCGAGATTTTATAGGAATGGAAATTAAGACTGACGACTATAGTGTTGCCTACGAACCAGCGACTCAAACAGTCAATTTCTGCGGCTCCCTTCGCCTAAGTGGTGCTGAAGAGTATGCTGACATCACCCAGCTTCTCAATCAAGTTGCTGATCAGGCTCCTGAAAATATTAATTTAGATTTGCAAAATTTGGAGTTTCTCAACAGTTCTGGAATCAATATGTTCTCTAAGTTTGTCATTAAAGTTCGGCAGCAGGGCAACACTGGTATTAAAATCCAGGGCTCGAAGAAGATTCCGTGGCAGGGCAAATCTTTGAAAACTTTCAACGACTCATGCCTAGTTTGCAGCTAGACCTAGAGTAAAGGGTTCAATAAATCGGTTATTCGCCATAGATTTAGAAAAGCGATTTAGAAAGCCATGCTGGAAAAAGAAATATCTGAGATCAAAGATCTGAATGTTCAGATTGAAGAACTGAACCAAAAGCTCAAAAGAATTTATCAGGAAAAGGCAGATCTGGAAATTTTGTTAGAAACGGCGACCCTTCACTCTGACGTGATGTTGGATGAAATTCACCAGGAAAAGGCAGATCTGGAAATTTTGCTGGAAACTACGACCGAGCATTCTGATGTGATTGAGTCGGAATTGCAGTTGCAGGCAGAGGAAGCAAGGCGGCAAACAGCAGAACAGTTTCGGCTCATTGCAGAAGCGACTCCGGTGACGATTCTGATTGCCCGCTTGACAGATGGCAAGATTTTGTATGCTAATGAAACAGCAGGTCTGATGCTGGGGTTAGCTCCGCAGGAATTACTGGAACGTCAGACAGTAGACTTATACTGCAACCCAGACGATCGCCAACAGGTGCTTTTAGCCCTCGAAAATGAGCAGTATTTCCAGGGCGAACTGCGGTTAAAGCGATCGGATGGCACACCGTTCTGGGCGTTATCATCATTTCGCCGCTTTTTGTTTAAAGGCGAGACCACTATTTTGACTGCGCTTTACGATATTACCGATCGCAAACAGGCAGAAGAGGCACTGCGGCTGGCTGAAGAAAACTATCGCAGCATTTTTGAAAACGCGCTGGAGGGAATTTTTCAGACCACGCCGGACGGACGTTACATCAGCGTCAATCCGGCAATGGCGAGAATCTTGGGCTACGAGTCTCCGCAAGCGGTAATGGCAACGGTTGTTAACGTGGTTGATGAGTATGTTGAACAGACCGATCGGGAAGATTTTTACCGTTTGATGGCAAGCCAAGGAACGGTGAAGGGATTTGAGCATCGGATGTATCGGCGCGATCGCAGCATTATCTGGATCTCGGAAAGTGCGCGATCGGTGCGCGATGCTGATGGGGTTTTGCTTTACTACGAGGGGATTGTTGAAGATATTACTCAACGCAAGCAGGAAGAAGAGGCACTGAGACGGCAAGTTCAACAACTTCAAATTGAAATTGATCAGAGTAAGCGGGCGCGCCAAGTGGCTGAAATTACCCAGACCGATTATTTTAAACAGTTGCTAGAAGATGCAGATAGCCTCCGTTATTCTGAGGATGGGTAGCGATCAGGTAAGGGCTTCATTAATCGGTAATTTACAATTGGCAATTTACAACTCTTCTTTCTGGTACTGTTGGTCTAAATATCTGTCTTTGATGTATTTGGAGACTAGGAGACGTAATATATGGCAAAAATTGTAGCGGTTCACTCGTTTCGGGGCGGTACGGGCAAGTCTAATACAACGGCAAACTTGGCAACGGCGATCGCGGCACTCGGTCATCGGGTAGCTGTCATTGATACAGATATTCAGTCTCCGGGTATTCATGTTTTGTTTGGGCTGGATCAAGATACGCTGAAACACACACTCAATAGCTACCTGTGGGGAGACTGTGCGATCGCCGATGCAGCCTATGACGTTAGCCCGGAAGCGGTGAAGCAAGCCAATGGCGGCTTATTTCTGATTCCTTCCAATGCTGGTGCCGAGGCAATTACCCGAATTTTGCATGAAGGCTACGATGTGCGTTTGCTGCGAAACGGCTTCCGCGATTTGGTGCAGGCGTTGAATCTAGATTATATTTTTATCGATACTCACCCTGGTTTGAATGAGGAAACGCTGCTTTGTGTAGCGATCGTTAATATTCTTGTGGTGATTCTCCGTCCTGATAAGCAGGACTTTCAAGGTACTGCTGTCATGGTGGATTTGGCACGTAAACTAAGAGTGCCGAAGATTGTGATGGTGGTCAATCGAATTCTCAATAATACGGATCTTGAAGCGCTACGACAGCAAATTGAAGCAAACTATGGCGAATCCGTTGCGGGGCTATTTCCAAATTGCGATGAGATGATGCAGCTCGCCAGCAGCGATTTATTCTATCTACGTCATCCCGATCATCCGCTCAGTCAAGAGATCACGTCAGTGGCACAAGCGGTAATGGCTTAACAATTCAGACAAAATAGATGCACCCTCCTTCCAAGCCTCAAGCCCACCGATCCACTCTAATCGCCTCATTACAACAAGAATTTCACCCTAATCGGTTAATTCCAAGCCTAACGGCAGCATTAATTACAGGAGTAGTGGCGATCATTTATTCGCTTTCCTTTGTTGCCCTAATTTTTTCGGGAGATTTAGCGCCCTATATTTCTATAGGAATTGGGTTATCACTGTTTTCTGCAATGGTGCAAAGCCTGATCATTGCTCTGATGAGTTCTTCCCCAGGCATGGTGTCCACCATACAAGATGCACCTGTCGCTATTATGGGAGTGATGGCAGCGGCGATCGCGGCTCAAATGACTGCTTCCACAGATGAAATCTTGCCGACTATTATTGTTGCGCTTGCCTTTACTACCTTACTGACAGGCATCTGCTGCTTTCTCCTAGGTAAACTCAAACTGGGTGAGCTTATCCGCTTTATTCCTTATCCAGTGGTAGGAGGTTTTTTGGCGGGTACAGGGTGGCTTCTGTCGCTAGGAGCCATACTATTGATGACAAATCTTCCTCTGAGTCTGGATCAACTGCCTCAGCTATTGCAGCCGCAGGTAATCTGGCAATGGTTGCCGGGTTCTTGCTTCGCTATTCTTCTAGTGTTAATGCTACGTCGCTTTAGCCATGTGCTCCTGATGCCTGGACTGGTGGTAGGAGCGATCGCCCTATTTTATCTGGTCTTATCCATTACCCAAATCTCGATTCCTGAAGCCCAAGCCTATGGGCTACTGCTGGGCTCTTTCCCTGAAGGCGGCTTATGGCAACCCCTACAGCTTTCGACCTTACTTCAGGCAAACTGGCATCTGATTTTTGCGCAAGCTGGCAACATGATTGCAATTGTGTTAACTACGGTTTTGAGCTTACTATTGAACGCTACAGGGATCGAGTTAGCGATCGAGAGAGACTTAGACCTTAACCGCGAACTACGAACGACTGGAATTGCGAACATCATCGCTGGCTTGGGTGGAGGTATTATTGGCTTTCATGGGCTAGGCACTTCCACTTTGAGCTATGCCAAAATTGGAGCGAGAAGCCGCCTAGTAGGCATACTGAACGCTATGAGTATCGCTACAATCCTTCTGGCAGGTGCATCAGTTATTTCTCTCTTTCCTAAACCTGTTCTGGGCGGCGTTGCTTTATTTTTAGGATTGGATTTTCTAGTGGAATGGGTCTACGAGGCTTGGTTCAAGCTCTCCAAAACTGATTACTTCATCGTTGTTCTGATTTTGGCTGTTATTGCTACCGTTGGTTTTCTGGAAGGCGTGGGCGTGGGGCTGGCGATCGCCATCATTCTTTTTGTGATTAATTACAGTCAAGTTAAAGTTGCCAAACACGTTCTTTCAGGTGCAACTCACCCCAGTCGGGCAGCGCGATCGGTGCCACAAAGTCGGCTGTTGCAGACAGAAGGTAACCAGATTTATGTTCTGGAGCTACAAGGCTTTTTGTTCTTTGGCACCGCTAATAAGTTGCTCAACCAAATTCGTCAACGCCTCAGCCATCCCGACTTATTGCCGCTCAAGTTTTTAGTTTTTAGTTTTCGTTCTGTCAGCGGATTAGACTCTTCAGCCGTTCTTAGCTTTACTAACCTCCAGCAAATTGCCCGGCAGCAGTTTGTTTTAGTGTTTACTCACCTACCGCTCACAATTCAGCAACAGTTGCGACAGGGCGGTATTTTACAAACTGAAGATGGGCTGTGCCAGATCTTTCCCGACCTCGATCGCGGCATTGAATGGTGTGAAAACCAAATTTTAGACGCGATTCCTCAGCGGCGACGGCGATCGCTCCCTTTGGCGCTACAGCTCGACGACCTGTTTACAAACCCTGATCATGTTTCAGGGTTTATAGACTATCTGGAAGAACTGGATATGGAAACTGGAGAGGTTTTGTTTACTCAAGGAGATTCGGCTGATTTTCTTTATTTAATTGAGCTAGGAGAAGTAACGCTTTTATCATCTGTGGCAGCAGACCAAACTCGCCGTGTGCAAAGCTTGGGGGCTGGAAAACTAATAGGTGAGATAGATTTTTATCAGCGCTCTGCTCACCATACTTCCGCGATCGTTGACCAACCCAGCACGCTTTATCGGCTGTCTCAAGCTGCGGCACAGAAAATGCGGCAACAACATCCTGAAATAGCGGCAACCTTTCAAGAGTTTGTGATTGGTACGCTTAGCGATCGTCTGACTGTTAGCTACAGGCAAGTCAGTGATTTGCTCCGGTAAATTTTGCACGGAGAACTTAACGTGTCTGATTCTAAAGCTCGATGCATTAGCCAGGTGATGGATCAATAGTTGCCGAGTGTATTGGTGAGTGTCGTGATTGGCATGATTGGGGCAATGTTCTCGGTTTCGTTTGCTGTGCTGATCTTTTCGGAAGATCTGGCTGGCTATCTTCCGACTGGCATTGCGATCGCCCTCTTCAGCGGCATGATTTTGAGAGCAACCATAGGATTAATGAGTTCTTATGAAGGTGTCGAGTAGCGAAAAATTCTAATAGTGCTTCACAAAACTTTTCTGGTGCATCTTGTTGCACCCAAGTGAAGCTCCATCCATGGCACAGAAGACGGCACCAGGAATTTCTTGAGCTAACTGCTTGCCAGCATCTACTAATATCGGGATAACCGCGTGATAGAGATATCCCCACGTTGGGATTCCGTGCAAAGCAGAGCGTGATTTACGAATGATGAAATTGAAGCAGAAGATTTCTGGGACTTTCCGTTCGAGTGAGGGGGCTGAAAGCTTCTGTCGGATTCGGGGTTATCTCTCGACTCTTCCTAAGCAGGGTATCCCAGTTCTGGATGCCCTCAGACTTGTGTTTATGGAACCCCGATCTTCCCTGCTCTCCAACCTGAGTAGTTACCTAGAATCAGTCGCAATAGCAGGGAATCTCTAACTCTCTGTCAGTCAGTTATGAAAATCAGGCTAATTTAATCGAGTAAACCCCC
>JAAUPA010000151.1 GCA_012034615.1 Leptolyngbyaceae cyanobacterium CSU_1_4
TCTGGGGGACTTTGAAGAACACAAGTGGCTCTGAAGTCCCCCAGAATGGGGGATTTAGGGGGCGGTTCGCCGGAGGCTGGGCTATCTTCAACAACTTGTGTATACACGGTAGCCTGCTCTGGGAGAGAGGTGGGGGTGAGGACGGTTTAAGTTTTTTCAGTCAACCAGGATTAAGAACCTGTATTCTCCATGAAAGGAGGGAGGCAGCCCCGTCAGGTACATGAAGCGGAACGCACCGCCGTTGAAATTTGGTGCGCTCTGCCTTGCTCTACATATTCTTGTAACTACAGGTGTTTACGCTTAATCAAGACATATTTTGATTACTAGCCAGAGCCTAGGAACGAGAATGAGAACGGGAGAAGTTATGACGCAGATAACGTTAGTGAGTATGCTGCGTTATCAACATTACTCGCTTTAGTTAACAAGAAGTAATTTCCGGCTTGCAGATTGACTGAAGCTGTCGTGACATTAGCAAAACTGAAAACTTGTTCAGTAGAATCAATCAAACTATTGTTGTTTTTGTCTTGGAAAAGAGTGGAAGATACTGAGAATATATTACCCGCAGTTTCAACTTTGTTGTACTTTAAGTTAGCAGCTTCTCCAAGTGTGAAACGATAGACATCCGTTTCATCTACGCGCCCCACATAGTCTTTGGCTTCAAGTTGTCCGCCTCGATTTAATGTTCCTAGGCTGTAAGCTGTTGATTCCTCGGGCCCCGGATCGCTGAGAAGATTTCCTGGGGCAGGGGTTGGGGTGACGGTCAGGTCATACAAGACGGTGTTCGTTGTACTGTTTGAACTGGCTTCCATGAAGTATGTTCCAGTTGCAGGCAAAACTAGGGAAGCTGCGTCATTGGCAGATTCAGAGCCTGTCGCAACATCAATGGAACTATTTTCACTGAGATCAAACACTCCATTGCGGTTGCTGTCGTAATATAGCCTGACTGTGCCGTTTCCGGTGACTTGACTTAACCGAATGTTGACATCGCTAATCTGAGCCAATTGAAACTTGTAGAACTTTCTCTCGCCATCAAACAGCCCAGCCGTATCCCGCGATCGCCCCACAGGAATGTTCGTCAAAGTGCCTAAATCAATTGGGTTATTGCGAGTGCCAGTTCCAGGGGCAGGAATAGGCGTAGTCCCGCCGTCCGCACTGACCGCAGAACCCTTAAGCTGGTACTTGGTGCTACCACCTGTTCCTTTCACCTGTACATAGTAAGTGCCTGCCGCCAATGGTCGCTGCACTTTTTCTGGCTTGTTTCCGGTCTTTGCCGATCGCACAATTGTCTTTCCAGTTCCATCTAGCAAAGCCAAATCGGCATTAGCCTTCAAACCCGCCAGTTTAAGCTTGATATTGCCACTGCGATTGAGGGTGAATGTGAAAAAATCAACGCGGTCGCGCTTGTTCAGCGAGTCTCGTTTAGCCACAGAATTTCCATCTAGCGCCCCCAAAGACTGCGCTTTAGCCAAAGAGTTATCCATCATATAAACATACCGATATACTACAGGCTTGCTAGTGAAGTAACGTTGTGTCGCGCTGATTTACGGCTGGCATCGAAGGAGATAGACCAGCCTGTAGATAAAGCAGGAACGTACTTGCAACTGAAGCTATCCATAATTAGCGTATGAAAAACATTTTAGGTCGTCAAGCTTTATCCAGAGAAATTCAGGTGTTTTGGTTTTAGAACCCAGAAAACTGCCAAAATAGCACCCTGTAGGGGTATAGATCTCTGGATAGAAATGAGCTATTCAAGCTAAATTTATAGCAGTTGACAAACAGCCCCATGACCGTACCATGCAGCTATTTGAACCCTTTGAGTCTATAACTAAACGCTTTAGCATCAGCATGATCCGTTGAAGATTTGCCTTTGCCTTTGCCTGATCTAAAGTCTATTCAAATAATTTCTATGTGTCGTTCTAGTCAAATACATTAAAGGCGATCGAATACTTATTTTTGTCGATCGTAGTAACGGTTATTTTGGTTCTCGTTGCCGTTCGATTCTTAATTTTCCAAGTCCTCGGAGCGATCGCATTGTCGATTTCTTCTGGATTTTGAGCGTAGTAAGTGCGGGCGGCTTTCAAGTCCTCTCTGGTCAACTGAGGATAGTCGCCCAGCAGATTTGCGTCTGAGCATCCTTGGGAGGACAGAGCAATTAATCGCCATACAGGTATTTGCGTCCGCCCAATACAAGCGGCACCATTGCAAATTCCAGGGGTTTTTCGGATTTTTGTTGTTGCCATAATCTTAATTGTAACGTATCGCTATTATTAGTTCCTGAGCAAACCGATCGTACCTTCTGGCAAAAGAGGCGCTGTTTCTTTTCACTAAGTACTCCTGTCGCTGCCATTCCTTTTCATGGGCTAGCGAGACTGCTGAATGGTTTCGGTTAACTGAATTTGCTTCTGGCTAAACCCAGAAAATTTGAGCTGGTCTAGAATCGCAGCACTATCATATTGGGCATTTTGGCGGATGGCTTGTTGGTACGCTTCTTGAGCCAAGGTGAGTTCATTATTGTCCCAGTGAGCGATCGCTAGCGCCAGCCAAGGGTTTGGGTTTTCAGGCTCTAACTGGGTGGCTCGCCGAGCATTGGCGATCGCATCAGCAGAGCGGTTGAGTCGATGGTAAGCCAAACTTAAGTTGAAATATCCAATTTCATTATCAGGTTGGAGCGCAACGGCTTGTTGGTGAGTTTGGACGGCAGCATTCAGATCACCGCTGACCAAATACACAATTCCTAAAGCGTTCAGAGCAGAAACATCGTTGGGTTGTTGAGCCAAGGCTTGCTTAAGTTGATGAGTTGCCTCTGTTTCTTGACCCGCCAGATGGAGCGTCCAGCCCAAGATGACACGCCCCGAAAGTTCGTTAGGATCTAATTCTACAGATTTCTGCAGAGCGGCGATCGCCTCGTCATAGAGTCCTTGGTTGCGATAGTCTAGTCCTATTTGGCGGAAAGTATTGGCAGCAGCTCGTTCTGCCGCTGACGGTGGGGAGAGAACTGGAGGGGGTGTGGCAGTAACGGGGCTGAGGGACGGCAAGGAAGGAGAAGATTGGGATAGCGGAGAAGACGGGGTAATAGAGCGATCGCAACTTCCCAACCCCAGCGTTAAAAAAGCGATCGCCCCAATAGCTTTTAACGGTGCTCTTACTGCCCATGCCTCTTGCATCAGCCGATCTTCGAGCTTAAAAAAGTGATGCAAAAACCTTTCTCTCTTCAGTCGCTGAGCGATCGTCAGGATTGATAATAGAAGTGAAGACAACATGATAACATCACGGTGAGAGATGAGGATAAGTAAGGTAAAAATTTAAAAAATAGGCGTTACAAACTAGGTCATCAATAAAGGTATGGGTATGGTTAAACTGGTTAAACTCCTGATAATAGATTCATCTCTTCTGAAGTCATAGGTCGCTCAGTAGAAGAATAAATAGTACCCTGTGGCGTTGAAATAAAACTGAGATAGTAAGGATCTTCGCCCGCTTTAGAAACTCGATAGACCTGACGCCCCCGCTTCCTCTGCCAAAGGTAACGGCTCTAAGACATAGCCTTTTTCTTTCAGATCTTGCTGAATGTTAACAGCGATCGCCCGCCACTGTGTATCAGCAGTTTGCCAACACCGCTCGGAGCCTGCACATCCTGCCTGTGCGCCAGAAACATGGGGAAAATTGGCGAAGGGATCAGGGGGAACTGATGGGCTAGGCGATGGGCTGGGCGATGGACTGGGCGATGGACTGGGTGATGGACTGGGTGATGGACTGGGTGATGGAGAAACCGAGGGGGATAGGGACTCGCAGCGACCGGAGCGGAAGGCAAGGGGGGAGGCAGAAATAGGCACACGAGGCACTGATGGCGAGGGTGGCACAACCGGCAACGGGGGCGCGGCGACTGGAATAGTAGGAGCGAGGTTGATTGGAGCTGGCTTAGAAGCAAGAGGCAGACGAGTCAGCTTGATTGGCTGCGTTGTGGGTGCCTTTGCGGAGGGTTGAGGAGAGAGGGGAAGAAATAGAAGTAAGCCGTGCAACGCTATTGAAGCGACCAGATAAGGACGCTTGATTAACTGACCTAAGAGAGGTGCCAAACTCTTTCCGTGCTTCCATGAATGCATTAGGGCTTTGCCAAAGAACTTAGTTTATTAATAAAAATTCTAAATACATTTTTTAATTTTACCTCCCTTTTTGAAGCAACTTGTTAAAAAATGAAACTTGTCTGTCATTATTTTTTAACCTTAAACCCTGCCATAACAACCCCTTGGATGGGTGAGAAAGCCCTGTAGGATGGATGAAGTGAGGCGGAACACACCACCTCTGAAAGCTGGTAGGTGCCATTGGTTCATAAACCCTACAGATTTTTCCTAACAATTGAGGATTGCCATGGAACTAACCCTGAGGGCTTCTGAGGGGTTTATGGCGATCGCCCAAACAACGCCCCAGTATAAATTAAGTTTGACTAAGTTTGACATTGATCTTTTACTATTGAAAATCTATGTCATTATTGTAAAGACGCAATAGCTGACTCAGCAAGTTGCTAGACTGATGCATCTAAAAAAACCACAAAAGATCTACAGGCGAACACTTTAGGAGAAGACTGACGATGACGATGAATCGGCGTGTTTTTATAGGCGCAGGGACTGCGATGGCAGCAGTTGCGTTGGGGCGAACCGCTCCGGGTCGGGCACAGCAAGCGCCCTCAACAAAGGTGCTCAATCTTTACTCATCTCGGCATTACGATACAGATAATGCTTTGTACCAAAGTTTTACCGACAAAACAGGGTTTCAGGTCAAGCTGGTTGAAGCAGAAGCCGATCAGTTAATTGAGCGGATTAAGAGCGAAGGGGCGAGTAGTCCGGCTGATGTGTTGATTACGGTGGATGCAGGTCGGCTCTGGCGAGCAGAGCAGCAAGGTCTATTTCAAGCCGTTGATTCTAGTGTGTTGAAGCAAGCGGTTCCTGAAAATTTGCGGCATCCTGACGGCTTGTGGTTTGGCTTTTCTAAGCGGGCACGCGTGATTATGTATCACAAAGACCGGGTGAATCCGACACAGCTTTCGACCTATGAAGCGTTGATTAATCCCAAATGGCGTGGCAAGATTTTGGTGAGATCTTCTACCAATGTTTACAACCTGTCTTTAACAGGCTCTATTTTAGCGGCGACTAATGCTCGTGCCACTGAAGATTGGGCACGAGGCTTGGTAGCAAACTTTGCGCGTCCGCCCGAAGGAGGAGATACGGTTCAAATTCAGGCAGTCGCTTCTGGATTGGGAGATTTGGCGATCGCCAATACTTACTACTTAGCGCGGTTGATGAAGTCGGATAAGCCAGAAGAAAAGGCGGCTGCCGAGAAAATTGGGGTGTTCTTTCCCAACCAGCGCGATCGCGGCACACACGTCAACATTAGTGGTGCGGGCGTGCTTAAATCGGCTCCCAACAAAGCAGCCGCAATTCAGTTTCTAGAGCATTTAGCCAGCCCAGAGGCACAAGAGATTTTGCTTTAGGCAATAACGAATACCCGGTAGTACAAGGGAGCCGCGTTGACCCGGTGATTACAAGCTTCGGAGACTTTAAAGATGATCCGTTAAACGCGGCGGTCTTTGGTCGCAACAATGCTGAAGCACTCCAAATTATGGATCGAGCAGGCTGGAAATAGCGTTTCTCAATCTATGCATTGCTCTAATCAGTTGGCATGATTGTTAGAGGATGTTTTGAAAGTATAGATTGTGACCCGAATCGTCCCAAAGTCCCCCAAAATTTGGGGACTCTGGGGGGCGAGTGTAAAGCGCTTTGATACCTTTAAAACATCATCAGGGCTTGACTTGACCATCCGGCAAAGTTGCCCCGGTCAGTGTGGCACCTTGTAACTTAGCGCCTTGCAATTTTGCCCCCGTTAAATTGGCCTGACTTAAATTGGCACCCCTCAAATCAGCATTGCTGAAGTTGGCGTTGCGCAAATACGCCCCCGTTAAGTTAGCTTGACTCAAATTGGCGCTGCTTAAATTAGCTGAGGTGAGTGCCGCACCTTGAAGGTTAGCGTTGCGCAGATCGGCGTTACTCAAGTTAGCGCTGTCTAAAAGAGCTTCACTTAGATTAATTCCCGTTAATTTGGCATTGCTTAAGTCAGCCCGATTTAAGAGACCTTGACTGAAATCGGCTTGACTAAAATCGCGGTTGGTTAACTGACACTCGACACAGCTTTTAGTGGTCAGCAAATCGGCGCGAGGATCGGGCTTAGCGCATCCGCTCATCATCAAAAGGAGGAAGAGGAAACCGAGAGAAGCACTGATTTTTTTTAGATAGATCATAAAAAGCTCATTCATTTTCACTTGAGGTCGAAGGCTGTCCTCGACGGATTTGCCAGCTTAAGGTTAACACCGGAATCATGCCTGCTAGAACAATGGTCAGTGCTGGTGCTGCTGCTTCTGCTAGTCGCTCGTCTGAGGCAAGTTGATAAACGCGCACTGCTAGGGTGTCAAAATCGAACGGTCGAACAATTAAAGTTGCGGGTAATTCTTTCATGACATCTACAAAAACAAGCAGCGCAGCCGTTAATAGTCCACTTCGCATCAAAGGTACATGAACCCGCATTAAGGTTTGCTGAGTATTGTGTCCTAACGATCGGGCAGCTTCGTCTAAGTGGGGTTTAATGCGGTCTAGGCTAGCTTCAACGGTGCTAAAGGCAACTGCCAGAAACCGAACGAGATAGGCAAAGATGAGGGCGGCGATCGTACCGCTTAATAAGAGACCCGTAGAAATACCAAAAGTCGATTGCATCCCAGCATCAACTAGCTGATCAAACTGCCCCATGGGAATCAAGATTCCGACTGCAATCACAGAACCTGGAATGGCGTAACCCATGGCTGCCAATCGAACGGAGAACCTCATGCTTCGACTGGGATATAGCCGTAAGCCATAAGCCATGATCAAGGCGATCGCACCACACAAAAACGCCGTCAGTCCTGCCATTAAAAAGCTGTTCTGAACAAAGCTCCAAAACCGAGGATTAAAATTTTCATTCCAACTGTCGATTGTCATTTGAAACAGCGTTGTTGCTGGAATGACAAATCCTAGCAAAATCGGTAAAATACAAATGCACTGAGCGATCGCTTGTCGCATTCCAGTTAGGGCGTATTTAGGTATCCGCTGGTTGCGACTGCCGCTTTGATAATATTTTGCTCGTTGCCGAAACCAACGTTCCACTAAAATTAAGGTCAGGATAAACCCCATCAAACAAGCTGCTAATTGCGATGCGGCTACCCGCTCACCCATGCCAAACCAAGTACGGTAAATACCTGTAGTAAAAGTGTTAACGCTAAAAAACTGCACCGTTCCGAAGTCGCTGAGGGTTTCCATTAAGGCTAAAGACGTACCGGCTGCGATCGCGGGCGCGCCAACGGCAAAGCCACCCGAAAAAAGCTCTGCCAAGGATTACAGCCCAAGGCACGGCTCGCTTCTAAGGTACAAACTGATTGCTCTAAAAACGCAACCCGCGCTAACAAATATACATAGGGATAGAGCACTAGGGTCAGCATCAAGATTGCTCCGGGCAGCGATCGCACAGACGGAAACCAATACTCTGCGGCGCTGCTCCAGCCAAACAATCCTCTTAAACCAGTCTGTACAGGACCGTAATACTCCAAAAGCTCGGTGTACACATAGGCCAAAATATAGGCGGGAGCCGCCAATGGCAATAACAGCAGCCACTCTAGAGCTCGACTGCCCCGAAAACGGCAGAGCGTTACAAGCCAAGCGGTGCTTACGCCCACCCCAATGACACCACTGCCAACCCCCAGCATCAATGCCAAGGAGTTAAAGAGATAACTTCCTAAAACCGTAGAGACTAAATGCGACCAAATATTGCCGCTAGGGGTAAAAATACTGCTAAGGACTGCTAAAATTGGCAAGGATAACAAGAGAGCGATCGCCCCTACCAACAGAGTCCAGCCTTCTAATCGCCAAGACTGCCAGCGCGTTAAGCCAAAGAAATATTGCATTAATCTAAACAAAGACGCACTTAAAATCTCGCCAATTGAGAATCTATTTCAGGAATCACTTTATCATGAGTTTGTGGCGGTTCAACGAACTCACAGAATTGAACGGTTCAAATATTCAAATTTCTTAGCGATCGCATGTCTCTCGTCTCTCCCATTCTGCAAATTGAACATATCACTCGCCAATTTTCTCAAACCATTCTCCCCGCGGTAACCCAAGTTTCCCTCACCCTTCATCCTGGCAAAATCTTAGGATTACTCGGTCCTTCAGGCTGCGGCAAAACAACCTTACTGCGGCTCATCGCCGGATTTGAACCCGTTCAATCAGGTCGTATTACCTTGGCCGGACAAATAGTTGCGGGCGACGGACACTGGGTTCCACCCGAACGGCGAGACCTGGGAATGGTGTTTCAAGATTATGCTTTATTTCCTCACTTAAACGTGGCTAAGAATGTTGCATTTGGGCTAGCAAGGCAAAAAACTAAGTCAGATCCTGTGCTTCAAACCCTGGCTCTGGTTGGGCTCAAAGGATTGGAAAACCGCTATCCTCACGAGCTTTCTGGTGGGCAGCAACAGCGCGTCGCCCTTGCCCGTGCCCTTGCGCGTCGTCCGTCCCTCATCCTGCTCGATGAACCCCTGAGTAACTTGGATATTCAAGTGCGGCTGCATTTACGTCGAGAAATTAGAGAGATTCTGAAAGACACGCATACCACTGCAATTTTTGTGACCCACGATCAAGAAGAGGCACTCGCCATTTGCGACCAAGTGGCGGTGATGTGCCAAGGAAAAATTGAACAGTTAGACGACCCCGAAACGTTGTACCGTTACCCTGGCTCTCGTTTTGTCGCTGAATTTGTGACCCAAGCTAACTTTTTACCTGCTCAGCGGCAGGACTCAATGTGGAAAACCGAGGTGGGCAACTTTTCAATTCAACCAGATCTCCCCCAGGAAATCGGGACATTGATGATTCGGCAAGAAGATTTGAAACTGCATCCTCACCCAGAAAGTCAAATTGTGGTGCGCGATCGCCATTTTCTAGGACGCGACTATGCTTATTGGGTACAAACCCCCTCAGGCAAAATCTTACAGGCTCGCCTATCGTCAGGGGCGATCGCAGTTGGCGATCGGGTCAATTGCATCGTCAATGCTGATGCAGTCACATTATTTCCTTAAGCTTATTTTCTTTAGATCAATCATTCGGTTAAGGCGCGCCCTAGCCTTCTTTCCCAGCGATCGCAGAAGCTTGACAGCTTGCCCTCCCTGCCTTGTCGCCATCCCTCAGCCCCAGACAGCATTATAAAGTTCTGGTAAAACTACGACTAAATCCAAGGAGCGTTAAAGAACTCTTAAAGTTGCCGTGAGATTCCTATCGAGAGAACAAATTAAGTTCGCTCCACATTTATTTAGGTTTAGACATGGTATTGGAACTTCAAACGTTAGGCACTTCAAGTCTGGAAACTGGCGTTCCAGCAATGGATGAAGCTGTTAGCTTTTCCCCCCTCTTGAAGAAAATTGGAGATTACGCAGGAAAAGGTTCTGAAATTAGTGCTTACGACCCCATCAGCAAACAGCTTTTTGTAGTGGCTACTAGCCCCACGATCGAGATTCTCGATCTCAGCAACCCCAGCGACCCAATCCTGATTAAAACCCTGGATCTTTCGGCTTACGGAAATGCCAGCAGCGTGGCAGTGAGCCACGGGCAGGTTGCAGTTTCTATCATTTCTCCCATTAGTACCGACCCTGGTAAAGTCCTCTTCCTAGACACTCAGGGCACGGTTCTGAAAGAAGTGACTGTGGGTTCACAGCCCGATATGTTAACATTCACCCCCGACGGCAACAGGGTTTTAGTGGCGGTTGAGGGAGAACCTAGTAGCTATAATCAGCCCGATTCGATCGATCCCGTTGGGGAAGTTAACATTATTGACCTCTCGAATGGCGTGAATCAGGCAACGGTTCTCAGGGCTGGTTTTGAATCGTTTAACGATCGCAAGGCAGAGTTGCAGGCAAAAGGAGTTCGGATTACAGCTCCCAATGCCAGCGTTGCACAAGATTTTGAGCCAGAGTACATTACTATTTCACCAGATGGTAAAACAGCTTGGGTCAGCTTACAAGAAAGTAATGCGATCGCGATCGTAGATATTGCCACTGCCACCGTCACCGATGTTGTGCCGCTTGGCTTCAAAGATCATTCGCTTCCGGGCAATGGGCTGGATGCTAGCGATCGAGATGGTAAAATTAATATCCAAAACTATCCTGTTTTTGGTTTATATCAACCCGATGGCATTGCTCAATTTACGGCTGCCAACGGACGCACTTACATCGTTACAGCCAATGAAGGCGACTCCCGCGACTATGAGGGTTTTGCAGACGAAGTGCGGGTGGGCAGCAGCAGATATGTGCTTGATCCGACGCTTTTTCCTAACGCCGCCGACCTGAAACAGAACACTGCAATCGGTCGTTTAACGGTCTCTAGCGTTTCTGGAGATTTAGACAAGGATGGCGATTTTGACCGCATCGAAGTTTTGGGTGGTCGCTCTTTTTCCATTTTTGATGCCAGCGTTCAGCAAGTTTTTGATAGCGGTGACCAGTTTGAGCAAATCACAGCCGCCGCACTCCCTACTAACTTCAACGCCGATCGCGAGAACAACAGCTTCGACACCCGCAGCGACAATAAAGGTCCTGAGCCCGAAGGTGTGGGCATCGGCAACGTTAACGGACGAATCTATGCCTTCATTGGTCTGGAGCGCGTTGGGGGTGTCGTCACTTACGACGTGACCAATCCTGAAAAACCAACGTTTCTAGACTATACGAATAGCCGCGATTTCACCGCCAAAACTGCAACCGACTCTAGTGTTGAGGGCATTGTATTTATCTCTGCAAACCGCAGCCCTAACGGTAAACCGCTAATCATTCTGACTCAAGAAGGCACCAACAACACTGCCATCTACGAATTCACGCCGCCGCCCTCAACCGGCAAAGGGGGACAAGATGGCTTCGTGGTTCAGCAGGGCGCTGGCACTGCCACCATTTCAAACTTGGGGGGATTGGCACAGGTGTCAATCCCTCTGCTGCAACCGTTGCTGAAGTGGATACCATTAAGTTTGTGGGCACAGGCTTAACGGCGCAGAACCTGCTGCTGAATCAAATGGTAATCACTTAGAACTGACCTTTGAAGGAATTTCTGATACCAAAGTTGTTTTAAATGATTTTGCGATCGAAAATTTAGATAACTTGCAGCAAGCGACGGGTGCTTCTGTCGATTTAGGCAACCTTTTATTTGAAGGGCAAACCGAGATTCAAGACAGTTTTGATGTCTTCAACCAAAACTGGAATTTCGATCGCATCTTCAATCGCAACTCGGTCACTTTCTTAAATGACTTGGACAATGATATCAAAGGCTTCAACGCCTCCAATGATGTGATTAATGGTCAAGATGGCGACGATCGCCTCTCTGGTTTGGGTGGTGATGATCTGTTGCGGGGGGGGTTGGGGAATGACAACCTCAAGGGCGGTCAAGGCGACGACAGCCTGGTGGGTCATGAGGGCAATGATTGGTTGAGCGGCGACAAAGGCAACGATTTCTTGCAGGGTGGTGGGGGCAGAGATGGGTTTGTTTTAGCAAAAGGCACCGGGACTGATACCATTGCTGACTTTGAAGTGGGCAATGATGTGTTGGCACTGTCTAAGGGCTTAAACTTCAATCGCCTTTCCATTCTTCAAGGAGTGGGCGATCGCGCCGATGACACAGTGATTAGTCTCAAAAATGGACAGGAGCCGATCGCCTTCTTAAGCAATATCCAGGCAAGCACAATTACCCGTTCATCGTTCATTTTGGCTTAAAGCTCTGCACAAGATAACGAAAAGGGGAAGTGCTGAGTGCTTCCCTTTTTTTAGTAAGATGTTGGTTTTATAGAGCAATTCCTGAACAGATGAGTTATGTGTTGGTTTGTTGGACAAGGAGCTTAAGTCCCTTGTTCCATCCCACAAGACTAGAAAATACTACAGCAACAGATGTAATCAGGAAGAGAACACTTACCTAAGAGGATGTCTGAGAAGCCTCAAAAATTCTTACCCTCGCCCCCTAAATCCCCCAAATTGGGGG
>JAAUPA010000152.1 GCA_012034615.1 Leptolyngbyaceae cyanobacterium CSU_1_4
AAGGAGTGTGTTTCCTTGAATTGAGGGCTTTGATATGCGGCATTGGTTTGGCTGGGCTTCGACGGGTGCTTGTTTTGGAGTGGCGTTTGTGAAGCTGAGAGAAGGGAATTTTATGATGGGTGTTAATTGTTTGGTTGTTGGCGGCATCTGTTGGGGTTTATCGAAGATATTTTTGAAATAGCGATCGCACCATTGGTTACAAACTCAGTTACAAACTTAGTTACAAACAATGACAAGGGGATAACAATCATGTTGTTCCCTATTTTTTTACTGAGGCGATTAACTTTCAATGGAAGGAATAATTTCTTTTGAGAATTACCAATTTGGGTATTCATTAACGGGTAGAAGCGATCGCGTTCCTATTCTTTTTCTGCATGGATTTATGGGCGATCGCCACGACTTCGACCTCACAACCTCACGCTTAATGGATGGGTATCCATGTTTGGCAATCGATCTGCCTGGACATGGCGAAACCCAGGTTAGAGAAGAGGCTGACTATGGCATGGCGCTCACTGCACGGGCGATCATTGGCGCATTAGATCAACTGCAAATCTCTCAATGCTTTTTAGTGGGATATTCCATGGGAGGCAGGTTGGCGCTATATCTAACCGTTCACTTTCCCTCACGATTTCCTAGAGTTGTACTAGAGTCAGCTTCGCCCGGATTGAAGACAAAAAAGGAAAGGAAACAGCGAGTCCAGCAGGATGAGCGCTTGGCGAGAGAATTAGAAACGGACTTCGCTAATTTTTTAACAAACTGGTATGGACAGCCGTTGTTTGCCTCAATGAAACACCTTAAAGATAATTCGCAGTCGCCCACGTTGGCACAAATATTAGAGCGGCGGCAGCAAAATCAACCCTACGAATTAGCAAAATCTCTCCGCAATTTAGGCACCGGATCGCAGCCTTCTTTGTGGACAGAGTTAGCACAGCATCCAGTGCCTTTAAGGCTGGTAGTGGGTGAACTTGATCAAAAATTTGTGCAAATTAACCAAGAAATGCAGGCAATCTGTCCATCGGCACAGCTTCAGATTGTGGCAGGATGTGGACACAATATTCATGTTGAAAATGTGCAGGGTTTTGTAGAGAGCTTAAGAGAATTTTTGGGAGCGCTAACTCCCTCGATTTAACCCTCAAGTTAGGAAACCGGAGTCGGTTCAAAGCACCAACCTGTTCCCGGACCAAACACCAAAACTCCGTCAGGCGTGTACAGAAACCAGTTTTCATAAGTTTCAGAATGAACAGGCATTAACCGCAATACCAAGCGCCCTGCAAAGTGCAGCAAAGTATCCCCACTGGGAAAATTAATTTCGATATCCTCTAAAATCTTGCCTTCAAGAAGCGGTAAAACCTTTTCAAGGCGAGACCTAGAATCTTCACTGCCAGCTAAAACGTCATCATGCGTTTCTAGCCGCCATATGCAGCAATACACCCAAAAGTGCCATGTCCCATGAACCACTGATCCTGAATTACTTGGCAACGCCTCCCCAAACTCCAGCGTCACAAAGCTGCCATGTCCTAGTTCAACGTTCCAGGCTGCCTGCCCAATCAGCGGCTGAAAATAGGCTTTGAGGGATTGGGTTTCAGTGATCGTTAACGCCATAGCTCAAAATAAGATTTTTACATGGTGTCAGTCTACTGGTCTCAGTCTAGCGAGTTCAGCTTCAAAATAAACTCAGACCCACTTCAACGATTTCGTAAAAACTGAGCTGTTGTCCACTAATTTCATCGTGCAAGCGACGTTGCTCAAAGCGAGAAAGTTGGTGCTGAATTCGTCTCTCAATTTCACGCACTGCATCACTGAATTGTTTATTTTCAGCCTGGTTACTGATAACCTGCCTCCGCTTCCAGCCTGGGAATGAGGGAAGAAAACCAAGCTCTTGTTTATCACTCTGATTAATAAATTACTCTAAAAGTTAAATTTATTCTGGGTTCGACCTTTCTGGCGGTTTTAGGAACTTGGTGCTGCCAGAAATGCTGAGTCTCGCCCGCCATTAATAGAAAACTACCGTGTGTTAAATAAATTTCTTTTTTTCCCATTTCCTTTTCATATTTATACCTATGTCGAAACCTGAATTTTCTTGTCTCACCGAAACTAACAGAGCCAATCACAGGATTCTCACCTAACTCTGGCTCTGCATCAGTATGCCAGGAAATCCCATCAGCTCCATCACGGTAGAGATTGAGCAGAACGCTATTAAAGCGAATCTCTGCAACATTTTCAATTCGTTCCTTTATTTGTAGCAGAGCTGGTGTCCAAGGTTCAGGATCAAGATAAATGCCGGAAAATTTATAGGATTTGTCTTTGTCTCCATACCAAGCGGTTTTTCTAGGCAAGTCTACTTCCTTGCCATACATTCTTATTTTGTCCTGTCGCCAATTCACTTCATCTTTCAAAGACTGAAAGAACTTATCGCCTTTCCTCTCGGTCAAAAAAGTTTTGGTAGAAGGTAACCTTTGCATCTAACATTTCTAGGGCTTCTTCTGATGCTTCGTTAAGCTTGACGGTGCTGACGAGGAGATTGTCATCAGGAAATAAGTTTCCCTGACTAACTTGTGTAGAAAGTTTACTTTTCATACGAATTATTGCCTTACTGTTAAATTAAGTTCGCAGTGAATTGTCTTTCACACCTAGTTATTTTATGTGGTTGTATCTTCTAGTTTTGAAGTAGAAAATTTCTTTGTAGATTGGCTCTTCAGAAATCACTAAGTTAGAGATTTGACAAGATTGTGAGAATAAATTGTGGAATTTGCTTAATCTATGGCTGCGATCGCCACCTGGGCTTGTGCAGATGAAACGATTCAAGCCTTGGAAAGAATTGAGCACTAATCCATGTAACTTGTCTAAACTAAAAGTTTCTACATCAATGATATTGGAGAAAAGATGAACCTTAATGTTCTTTATATCAGAAACTAAATCATTAGGGCTTAAGTCATCCATATATTTATTAACCATTTGCACAGTAGAGCCAGCACAAAGTTTGTATTGACGCATCTGACAAACGAAGTTGTAGCCGCGTTTCAATGCTATTTGCGAAGGCTCTATCAGCGTTATTGATACGATGTTGGGATTTAGGTTGTTCTCAACAAAATAATCAATCAAAACACAAGTTGCCAATGCTTGACCACATCCCCAATCAATGATTTCTAGATTTTTACCATTAGTATATTGAAAATTAGTGGAGGTAAACGCTGTAAAAAGCTTGTGGAAATGATGTCCGCCATAAAAAGCGATGTACTGATCACACTTCACTCCAGTATCTAATACCGCTTTACCATGGTCTAAAGTTTCAAGGACGTTTTGAATATCTCCTCCTATAACTTTACAGTTCTCTATACAAGGCTTGTAAATATTATTAATGAATCTTACATTCGCTTCCAAACTTAACCTGTTCATTGAAGGCAACTGATTAGGGCGGTGTTTCTATCTACTAGATTTCCCACACCCTCCTTTGGGTCAAACAATTACTTGATTGATAATTCCCCTGATATGATTTGTAAGTCTCCTCAAGGGACTAATCATTTACACCCAATTTCTTACCATGGTTCTTCCAACGCAAGTTTATCCAGTCATTTGGTATCACGACCATGTGCGGCTGATTGATCAAACGCGTCTACCCAACGAGTATTCTGTAGTAGAAATTAGCCGCTCTGATGATATGGCAGTGGCAATTAAAACCATGATTGTCCGAGGTGCGCCTGCAATTGGGGTAGCCGCAGCCTATGGAGTTTACCTGGGCGCACGAGAAATTAAGACTGACGATCGCGCTCTGTTTCTCTCTGATCTGGAAGAAGTGGCGCAAAAGCTGCGGGCAACTCGTCCTACGGCGGTGAATTTATTTTGGGCGATCGAGCGGATGATGAAAACGGCTCGCCAAACGATCGGCACGGTCGATCAACTTAGACCCGTACTGCTCGAAACGGCTCAAGCGATTAATGCCGAAGATATTGAAACGTGTCAGGCAATCGGCGATTTTGGGCTGCAAGCCTTGCCCGCGAGTCCGGCAAAGCTGCGGCTATTGACTCACTGCAATGCAGGCGCATTGGCAACGGCAGGATATGGCACGGCTTTGGGTGTGGTGCGATCGGCGTGGCGCGACGATCGCCTAGAGCGGGTCTATGCGGACGAAACTCGCCCTCGATTGCAGGGTGCCAAGTTAACGGCGTGGGAATGTGTGCAAGAAGGCATTCCCGTAACCGTGATTACCGACAGCATGGCAGCCCATTGTATGAAGCTTGGCATGATTGATGTAGTGGTGGTGGGTGCCGATCGCATTGCCGCTAATGGGGATGCCGCCAACAAGATTGGAACGTACACCCTAGCGTTAATTGCCAAAGCTCATAACGTTCCCTTTTACGTTGCGGCTCCCCTCTCAACTGTAGATTTTAGCCTCAGTGATGGCGGTCTCATTCCCATTGAAGAACGTGACCCCGAAGAGGTATATCAGGTGGGCGGCACTCGCCTCTGTCCGGTCGGCGTAGAATTCTATAACCCAGCGTTTGATGTCACCCCTGCGACGCTAATCACTGGTATCATCACTGAGTTAGGAGTAGTTAAGCCTGCTGAGTTAGTGCAGTTTCAAGAAAAGCAGGTTGGGTAGAAAACTGAGTGCTGAAGCCATTATTCTTTGGTTAGCTTTAGCATTTCTACCAATACATGATGGGCTTCCTTCGCGTCTGCTAATTCATGGTCAAAGTTGATTCGCAGAGGTTGGGTCGTACCGTTCGTTTGTATGCTCAAATCCATTCCTTGCGAGTCGATTTTGACCATCTCGGCAGCGGTTACATCAGTGATACCACCGTACTCTGTAGCGTAGAAAACGACGGAATCGGCGTGGTCTTTGTTCATGTGTTTGCAGATGCGATCGCTCACTTCAGCAGGAAAAGCAGTAGACATAGGTTTGATGGGTAGGTTTTAGGGAGTAGAGTGTAAATAAAAGAAAGCAATTCGGAACAAACTAGTAGCAATAAACCCAATCAGCGCAATACTGATTAAAACATTCAGAACATCTTTTAATTTTTGCATTCGGTTGGTTTCATCAGCGATAATCTTACTCTACTACTGGTTTGTCAAGAAATAAATGATGAGAGAATTCAAAATGATCAATTCAAAATTCAAAACGAACAGCCTTTAATTTTGAATTCTCTCATCTTTCCCCCCCTAACAATTGATAACCCACTCTGCTCATGCGCCTTTCTCGGGGTTGAGAACGGGCAGGATTACAGATTGGCGTTTGCGAATGGTGAATGATACGGGATTGGGCGCAGCCGTAAGGGGCGCAGGCTGAGGTTCTGGAGGCGCGATCGGCGGCGCAGACGAGACAGGACGGTGGATAATGTGCCATCGATCGGCGTTGGAGGCGATCGCCAATAATCCTCCCAACGCGATAAAAAATGGCAACGGCAGCGTTAACCCTTGCATCCATTGGTATAACTCTGCCGCCCCAAAAAACAGGACAAAGCAAACTCCCCAAACGCGCATTCTTCTATCCCCAAATGTACTCCTGCCATAGTATAGTTCGCAAATTATTTCTTGGCTGCACAGTTTTTATAGAGAACTGTACTCATCACTTTCTTCTAAAGGGCTAGGTTCGCGTTTGCCCCGCTTTTGGATTCCTACGCCCATGAAAGACTGCGGTTATTATCACCCGACTGGATACGATGCGATAGTAAATGGTGTAAGGAAAGCGCCGCACTCCTGCCCGCCGGGCATCACGATAAACAGCAGAATAAGACTCTGGCATCTGACAAATTTGATCAAGCGTCTTGTCAACCTGCTCTAGAAAATTATTATCTAGTCCTAGTTGCTGACTTTCATACCAGCCATACGCTTCATTAAGTTCTTCACGAACTTCTAGACGAAACACCAATGCGCAGTTCATTTTTGTGCTTTAACCGAAGCTTTAACTTCTTCCCAGGTCAGCACGTTATCAGGATTCGCATCAGAATCATCAATTCGCCGATCAAGTTCCTGCTTTTGCGCTTCTGTAAGGTCGGGGTTCACCTGTTTTGCTGCAATACTGTCTAAGCTAAGATGGCTTGTACAAGGCGAATTCGATCTTGGATACCTAGGGCGAAGATTTGATCTAAAGTTTGCGTAATGTCCATGCGGCAATCCTAAACACCAGAGGCGTTGAGAGGTAGTACACCTTAAATATAACGGACAGGATTCTGTGCTACAAACTGAACAGCACAAAGTAATTTTCTGAACCTTATCGTCTGCCACAACCTATGCTATGGACTTAGATTTGGCGAGTAGATTCAGCAAACTATCGTTTGTTTGGATTTGAAGTATGAGCTTTTTTCCATAAAGGTTGGTTTGATAAACCTAGCTGAACAATATTAGGTAGAACTTTTCTTGAAAATACTGCTCTGGACGAACTTGTGCTAAAGACGCGCAGATCTTTTAACAAAAGCCAACCTGCATCCCATTTTCCATTTCCAACGTATCGCCCATTTGCGTGCCATTGTGATACGCCGCTAGTAACACCTCGCTGGTTTTTCCCCAGGCGATCGCCCCGCTGGCATCTAGCCCGATCGCCCCTAAATCTCGCCCATTTTTCAACGACTCAATGAACGATCGCTCAAACGCTGCGGGTAACGATAGTCCATCGGTGACCCGTACCACAATTCGCGCCGCCAAACATTCGTCAATAATGTCTTCACCAATGCCCGTGCAGCTAATTGCCGCCTCCGTTGTGGCATAATTTCCGGCAGGCATCGCCGAATCACTCACGCGCCCAATCCGCTCAAACCCTTTCGCCGCCCGTCGAGGTGCCGCCGCCAGTCGTCCTTGGCGATCGCGCACCACGACCCCAATAGTGCCACGCCCTGCCGTCAATTCTTTTTCGGCAACCACCCCCGCCATCGTTTTATCAAAATTGCCTGCCCGCTCCTGAATCCATTCTTGTAGCCGTAAATCAGTCAATGGATCGTAGGCGGGAACGTGGAGTTCACGCAGTAATTCAGCAGCGCCTTGATCAGAAAGAACGCGATCGTCGGAGTCTTGCAAAAACTGCGCCAGATTGATCGGATTTTTGACTCGTGCGGTATTAATTACGCCGCTAAAGCGTTGCAAATCGCCATCCATCAACGCCGCACTCATGCGAATTTGCCCATCCGACTGAAGCACCGAACCCGTCCCCGCATTAAAGCGCGCATCATCTTCTAGCAACCGACAGCCCAAAACCGCCGCCGCCGAAGCGATCGCCCCTTGCAGCAAAGCGTCGTACACCTCTTCAATCACCGCATACAAGGACTGACGCACCGCTTCTGCGCCCCCTTTGCCCTTCAGAGAGCTGCCTGCTCCTCCATGAATAATTAGCTTCGGCTGCACTGCTGACATAACTCCCCTATTTTTTGCTAGCTCGATCGCTGCCCTGAGCCCGATGACGACGGCAACGTTCCGAACAATACTTGACTTCATCCCAGCAATCTTCCCACTTTTTGCGCCACGTAAACGGACGCTGACAGACGAGACAAATTTTGCTGGGTAAGTCAGATTTTAAGCGTTGACGCGGCATGGAATGGGAGGATAGAAATTATTACTCTTTGATTATGACGACTTCTTCGCTCACCCATATTCGAGTGGTTTTGGTGGAACCTGCGGGAGCGCTGAACGTGGGTTCGGTGGCGCGGGTGATGAAAAATATGGGATTGAGTGAGCTGGTGCTGGTGAATCCTCGGTGCGATCGCTTGGGACAAGACGCGCGACTGATGGCAGTGCGGGCAGCCGATGTGCTGGAGTCGGCACGGGAGGTAGAAACCTTGGCAGAGGCATTGCAAGGCTGCCTAAAAGCGATCGCCACCTCAGGGCGCGATCGGGCAACCTTCACCACCCCCGTCGAAACGCCCAGACTAGCTTTACCCTGGCTTTTGGATGCACCTGCCGCCCTCATTTTTGGACGCGAAGACAGCGGCTTGACTAACGCCGAGATGAACCATGCCCAACGTCTGATTCAGATCCCTTCCACCGAGGTTTATCCGTCCCTCAACCTTGCCCAAGCCGTCGGCATCTGCTGTTACGAGCTTTCCAGCGCGATCGCTTCGACCCAGCCCTCACCCGCCCAGCCCTCGCCGCTCCAACTTGCCTCCCTCGACGATTTGGAAGGATATTATCAACACCTAGAATCTCTCCTGCTCCAAATCGGCTACCTCTACCCCGACACGGCTCCTAGCCGCATGGAAAAATTTAGAAAATTGCTCAATCGGGCGTATCCAACCACCCGCGAAGTAGCAATGCTACGCGGTATTCTCAGGCAAATGGCATGGGCGCTCAACGCTCATCTGTAGCCCCATCCTCTCTTTATAAAGTTTGCATAAAGTATGAAGTGTGCATAAAGTGTGCCAGCAAAATATCTCTGGCTCCAGTTTCCCGATCGCCACCCAAGCTTCTGTAAAACTACTCAACCTATGCGTCCTCAAAGTCAGGGCTCGGCGACATTTGCCCCTTAATTGTTAAAAAGAAAGAAATATTTATTCCTTCACGCCAGTTTCCGCTAGATTCAGTAGAATCATTTCTGCCACAAAGCGCTAAATTTAGATGCGCTTTCACTCCTGCATCATCTAGAGGTAATCCTGTGTTGGAATTTAGTAACCGCCCCGACTCTCGTCGCCGCTCATCTCGCACACAGGCTCCTACCCACCCTCCGGCACAACCACCAGACGGCTCGACTCAGAAGCAACGGGCAAAACGGGTTCCTAGCCCGCAGCAAGCCTCCACTCGGCGCGACGAACTTTCTGAAGCGTCTACCCAGGGTCGCCGTCCGCCCCGTCCCGCCCCGTCTGCACCAAACAATTCATTGCAGGGCGCTAACCTCCGGACGCTCAGACCCCTGCCTGCTCGCCCTCAGCGTAAAAGATTTTTCTTGTTTGAACTCTTTTCCCGTAGCCGAGTCGCCAGAACTCGCCCCATTGCCCCCCGATCGCCAGTCTCCCGATCGCCAGAAAAAAAGCCAGCCCTTAGCCCCACCTCCCGTCCCGAGCCCCTGAAGCGCCGCAGTCGGTTGCCTGCTTCGCCCGCAAAACCCCAACGACCGACTCCACCCTTGGTTCATGCGGTGCGGCTGCTAATTGTGGGGGTGGGGGTAGGCGCGATCGCCGGAACCAGTCTCTCGGTGTGGAATCCTGCCCTGCGATCGTCTGCTGCCGTTGCCCAAGTCAGCCCGCCCCAAATCATGGCGGCTAATGCGCTGAGCGGCGGGCAAAATATGGGGCACATTGCTAAAAATACCCTGGGTTCTGGGCAAGAGCTACCCGGATTAATTGCCCAAATTGCTCCCATGACCCAAGGGCTAACGGATTTGACCCCCGGCGTTTTTATGGTGGATTTAGACAAGGGCAATTACTACTCGTTCAATGGCGATATGGTTTTTTCTGCTGCCAGCATTATTAAAGTTCCTATCTTGATTGCTTTTTTTCAAGAGGTGGATGCTGGAAAAATTCGGCTAGACGAAACCATGACCATGGAAACAACAGACATTGTCGATAACTCTGGCGAAATGCAGTATTCTGCCCCTGGCACAAAGTATTCTGCCTTGGAAGTGGCGACGAATATGATTGTGACTAGCGATAATACTGCCACCAATATGATTATTCGGCGGCTAGGCGGCCTTGACAAAGTGAATCAGCGCTTTAAGCAATGGGGGTTGCAGCAAACGCTTCTCCGCGATCGCCTCCCCGACCTAACGGGAACCAACACGACTACGCCCAAAGAACTCACCACTCTGCTGACTGCTGTGAGCCAAGGACAGCTCATCTCTATGGCATCCCGCGATCGCGCCATGTTTATTATGAGCCAAACTGAAACCGACACCCTTTTGCCCGCAGCCATGGGAGCAGGCGCACAAATTTCCCATAAAACAGGCGATATCAAATCGATGGTGGGTGACACCGGCATTATCGACATGCCCAGCGGCAAACGCTATGTGATTACCACCTTGATGAAACGTCCTGACAATGACAGTCGAGCCCAGGATTTAATTCGACAAATTGCCAGCACAATTTACCAATATTTAGACCCCGTTAACTCACCTGTAGAAGAGCCAGCAGCCGAGCCCTTAGAGGTGCCGCAAACTGAGCCCACTGTAATGGAGCCAGAAGCCGCGATCGCCGATTCTGAACCCGCTGCTGTCCCTATTCCTTAACTTATGGTTAAAACCCTTCATCCTTAATAGCTATTTACTCTTAACAGCCATTCATTCTTAACAGCATCCGCCCCCGTCGTAATGCCAGGTCGAATCGGTGACCATCATTTCGGCAGGAAAGGCGGCGCTTAGTTTTCTTGCCGTTTTGTCGCAAACCGCCAAGGGGATGCCGCGCAGCAGAATATGCCCCGCCCGATCGTCTAGCGCTTCTTCAGCACCGCTGTAAATTGCGGTCTTTCCCGTAAAAATGCAAACGCCATCAGCCGGAATGGGCACCTTGAAGGACACAGAATCTAGGCTTTCTAAAAGCAGCGGCGTTTCTAACCCATAATTCTGGGCATCTAACAAACGGTAGGGGCGACGGGCACGAATTTCGATTTGCCCAAACCCAACCTCTATCAAATGCTGAGTGTATTGCTCATACGTTAACGCTCCTGATAAGCACATGGCGCGCAGTCGCTCATCTTGCTGTAGGTGCAGCGGAATGGGGCGTGTGGCGATCGGGTCACTCATAATCAGCCGACCATTAGGTTTCAGAACCCGGTATGCCTCTTGCAAGGCTCGCACCAAATCTACAGGCTCAAAGATATTAAATAAACAGTTCTGTGCCACCACATCCACCGATTCATCGGCAACCGGCAAAGAAAAAGCATCCCCGTTCCGAATCTCAACAAAGCTCGGCTCAAACCAATCATTATCCTGGGCTGCCGCTGCTAGGTTGCGTGCTGCCGCCGATCGCATACTAGCAACCGGATCGATCGCCACTACGCCCCCCGGTCGGCGCGAAAAGTAGGCAAATTGCAGCGCTTCCAAACCTCCACCCACGCCCACATACAGCACCGTCGGTTCTCCCGAAAGCTCTGCCGCATGAACCGTTGTACCGCAGCCATAGTTCATTTGCTGCATCAGTTCAGGCACCTTTAACCCCGGAAGTTGCAGGGGCGTACTTTGCACGCAACAAAGCCCAACTTGCGGCGTTTCTGCAACTTCACCGTAAAACTGAGCCGCCGTTTCGAGATAACTCATAGAGAATTCCTTCACAAAATAATCCTGAACACCCTAATTCTAGCGGGGCTAAAAGAGTCCATTTTGAGGGATTCCAGCTTGGGCACTTAATCAACCGGCACAAGCTACGGCACGCAATCTTCCATCCAAGGGTCTACTAAAGAAAGAAAGGAGGAAACGTCCCATGGAACTGACCAAACACTTTACTGCCGCGCTCACTGCTGGATTCGTTACCGCCGGGCTGCTGGTTTGTAGTGCCGTGCAAGCTAGAGCCGACTTTAAAGCCCTCAGTTTAGCCCCTGGCTTTTCCCCTAATCCCGAAGTCATTAGAGGGCGATCGGGCGGAACACGCTCAACCCCAGACTGTGGCTACGTCAAGGCTGCTAGCGATCCTGATTATGTGGTCACTTTGACTAAGCCTTTCACTTCTTTAAAGGCATCGGTTCAGGCATCGGGAGATGTGACGTTATTAATTGAAGGTCCCAATGGTCGCGTTTGCTCTGATGATGTCAATGGCTTGATGCCTGAGGTTTCTGGCTCTGCCCTTGCAGGCACCTACCGAGTTTGGGTGGGCGATTATGTCGGTCAGGCAGATAGCGGCTTTAGCTATCAATTAACCTTGCGTGAAGATGGCGAGTAGACTCACTGCACCTTGGGGGTCTGCGGGCAGGTAGGAATCCCACAGTTCAAATAGGATTTCTATAGTGGGTCATCAATTTTTAGGAGGCGGGGAAAGACGATCGAATTCAAAATTCAAAATTAAAGGCTATTCATTTTGAATTTTGGGCATTGCTGAATGGAAGTATGAATCCTTGAGAGGCTATGGCTCTGATCGCCCCCTAA
>JAAUPA010000153.1 GCA_012034615.1 Leptolyngbyaceae cyanobacterium CSU_1_4
ATGATCTGCGCAACCGGAAGAATGTCACTATGATAGAAAAGCATATCCCCCCCCTAGGGATATAAATGTGATATGTTAAGAAAAATAAACTAATCTATCAGAAAACCTTGTCTTCCTACACGCCTCCTTCTCCAAAAATTATCCAGACTCGTTTCCCAGCCTGGGCGACAGGTTTTCTTCTTTAGAGAAATGGGTATCCCAAAAGTGGCTGTTCTTCGCGGCGGCGGCTTTTCTTGTTTCAGTACCCGTGTTTTTTCAAGCCCCTTTAGTTAGGGTTGCTCCTGGGTTTAGCCTAATCGTCACCTTGGGCTGGCTATGGCTCAGCCTTTTTCTTAGAAATCGACCCTCTACTTACTCAAGTGGAGATTTACTACTAGGGTTTAGCCTGACTTGGCTAGCAGGCTCAATTTATTGGGGGTGGTTGCGCTGGGAGCCGTTGTGGCATTTGCCTGTTGAAGCGATCGCCCTTCCCGTTACCTTAGTTTGTTTGTCAAAAGGCTGGGGCAAAGTAGGAAACTGGTTCTACCTCGGCTCACTGTTTGGCACCGCCATCACCGATGCCTATTTTTATTTAATGAACCTGTTGCCCTCGTGGCGGCAGGTGATGCAGGTTGAGCCCGATGGTTTGCAACCCATTTTTCAAAGCGCTGTCGCGCAGATTCAAACACCTGCGGGGGTCGGTTGGGCGATCGCGCTCATTTCAACGCTGCTGGTCGTCGGCTGCATTCCCCTTCGGTCTCAGCAACTCCACCATTGGGTCTTTGCGGGTGCCGTCTTAAGCACATTATTAGTAGATGGATTGTTCTGGATTGTCGCAGTTAGCTTTTAACGAAATCAGAGGCGAGAATAGGGCTATGATTGAATCTTTCCTAAACCCATTCAGCAGATAGTTGTGGGTTGAAACGGGGAAAAGTAAGGACGAACCCTGATTAAATCAGGACTTTTCGCTGCTGATGACTGTACCACCCATCCCTCACTTAATACTGCAAACCGAGTCGGGTAATCGTTACCTGTCTTTAGTTGGAACTACCTGCTGGACAGTGGGACGGGGAGACGACAACAATTTCGTGTTGCCCGATCGCTGGATTTCGCGCAACCACGCCATGTTTCAGCGCATGGAGAATGGAGAATTTTACCTAATTGATTTGGGTAGCCGGAATGGGTCGTTTGTCAATGGACGACGAGTGAGTGTGCCCGTAACGCTGCAAAACGGCGATCACCTGACTTTTGGGCAAACCGAACTAGATTTTTACTGTCCTGATGTGGCTCATTTATTTGTCACCCCGGTTGGCATGGAAATGCCCGAAATCTCGGCAACTGCCACCCTGCACGTGCGCCGCTATATTTCGGTGCTGGTCGTTGACATTCGCAACTTCACAGGCATGACGCGGCAGTTAGATGAGAAGGTGCTGTCAGAGGTGATTGGCACATGGTTCCGCTGCGCCGGAGAAATTATTCGGGAGTATGGGAGCTGGGTTGACAAATACATTGGCGATGCGGTCATGGCAGTCTGGATTCATGGCGCTAAGGCGGTTGAGCATCAGGAAATGGTGCGGATTGCCAATGCTTTGAACGCTCTCCACAAAATGACCAGTCAACTCCATGAAAAATATCCCTTGCCTGCTCCGGTAAGAATTGGGGCAGGGTTGAATACAGGTTATGCCATGGTCGGCAACACCGGCTCGGGCGATCGCCCCGACTACACGGCTTTAGGCGATACAGTCAATGCAGCCTTTCGTCTAGAATCTTCCACCAAGCAAATCGGTTTAGACATTGCCTTTGGCGAAACCACCTACGAGTATTTGGCAGAATCTGAATTTAGCCTTTTCAAGCAGTACACAGTCAACTTAAAAGGCTACGATACGCCCACGAGCACCTACGCTGGAACCTTTGCCGACCTAGATGAATTTCTTCGACTGGTCAGCAATAGCTCAACTCAAAAAGGCGATTAATCCCCATCCACCCATCCACCCATCCACCCATCCGCCCATCCACAACCCTTCCAAAGCGTCATTTTCCAAAATTGGCTCCTCCAAAAAGGCAGATAAGCAAATAAGGCTACAGCCAAAAGACCATAGCCTCATCTAGAAATATCATTGAACGACCGGGCGATCGCCTATGCAGCGACAGCTTCAACCGCAACCGCATCAACCGCAACGGCAGCCACAGGAGGATAAACGCAAATTCTCTTGCGTCCTTTACCTTTTCTTTCAAAAGTCACCACACCATCTACTAGAGCAAACAGCGTATCATCGCTGCCCCGACCCACGTTAGGACCCGGATGGATTTTGGTGCCCCGTTGCCGAACGAGAATATTGCCAGCTCTGACAGCCTGCCCACCGTAGCGCTTAACGCCTAAGCGTTGAGCATTTGAATCCCGACCGTTACGAGTACTACCTGTACCTTTCTTGTGAGCCATAGTTTCCTCTGCCTTTTTCTCTAAATTACTTTAACGCACTACTCTGCAACCGGTTCAGCCAGAACAGGAGCCTCTACCTTGTCCGAAGCAGTAGCGGATTTACCATCGACCTGGATGGAGTTAATCATTAACCGAGTCAGCTCTTGACGGTGACCTTGTTTTTTGCGGGTCTTCTTCTTAGGCTGCATTTTATAAACAATAATCTTGCGATCGCGGAAGTGGCGCAAAACTGTTCCTTCTACCGTTGCTCCCGCCACAATGGGCTGACCCACCGAAGCTTCTCCGTCAAAATCTACAAACAGAACATGCTCAATGGTTACCGTGTCATCCACCTCCACGGCAAGACGTTCTACGTCATAGAAGCGACCGGGCTCCACCCGAATTTGCTTGCCGCCTGTTTCAATAATTGCGTAAGTCATGAAAATTCCTCTTAAAGACGCCGTACAGGTAGCAGGCTCTCTCTGCATTTCGCACAAACCTGATCCGAGCAATTTAACAACCAGCTTATCATTGTGACGAATAGTCAGGATAACTGTCAACTTAAACGATAAAATTGGTCGATTCCCCCTGAGCGGCTTTCCAGCTTCGGGCATCATAATAAAGATCTTCTAAGGTGATTTTATAGAGCGACTCTTTAACCTTTTGATGAAGCCGATGCCAGAGGGTTAAGGTCACCCAATCTTCAGATTGTTCTGCCTCTAAGGTGTGTTTGGGCAGTGGATCAAGGGTTTCGCCGACAGCTTCTAAAATTTGACCTAGAGAAATTTGGGCGGGCGATCGCGCTAATTGATAGCCGCCTTGAGCACCTCGAACGGACTCCACTAATCCGGCGCGCCGAAGTTCAATCAACAGTTTTTCGAGATAAGGCGCAGGTAAATTTTGGCGGTGGGCGATCGCTTTCACCGAAGTGGGTTGTTGTTTAGGCTGCAAACTCAAGTCGAGTAGAGCTTTAACACTGTAGTGTCCACGGGTGGTTAGCTTCATAGGTTTTCAAAGAATTGGCATCTGAGTGATTAACTTGACCCACTCGTCAAACTGCGAATGCATTCAAACTCAGCACTTTTCTCGCTGATTTGTTAATTGAATCGATACAATCAAGCTTCAATCACCAACTAAAAGAGCGAGCTACAACTCAGATAATAAAGTGGTGTAACAGAGGTATATAATTGAGCAAGCTGATATAAAGCTGAAGGTAAAATGTCGCTGCACCTATCAGCTATCGTAGCATTATATCGAGTTGTCACAGTTAATTGAGATGCAGACTAATGAGTAGGAAAAAAAAGAACGAGCCTTTGACAGGAGAAACACTTCTCAATAAGGTCAAAGAACTGGAGCATCACACAAAGGAAGAAAAGGCAAAGGAATGCGGCTACTACACCATCACTAAAAATGATGTGGTACGAGTCAACATGATGAAGTTTTACAATGCCCTTCTAGAAGCAAAAGAAATTGAAGTAGATGGGAAGCAATCGGGTAATGGTCGAGGGGGGCGCAGTGCTAGCTACCGCATTAGTGTTCAAGCAAACGGCAATTTGTTGATTGGGGCTGCTTACACAAAGCAAATGGAATTAAGACCAGGAGATGAATTTGAAATTTCTTTGGGTCGTAAACATATTCGTCTTAAGCAAGTAGATGCAGAAATGGATGAAGACTAGATTTAATATTTTGTGACAGGTTAACTGTAAGGTCTAGTGGTAGAACAAGGCATAAATATCAGTCTGTGGATGGGTAAAACCCATCCATTTTTGTGAAAAATCCGTGGCAGCTATTGCTTTGTTTTAAGCGATCGCCCTAATCCATTGACAGCAAAACTCACGCTCTAGAATTTGCGCTAAGCGATCGCCATTAAAGTTTTCAGACTCAAAATACCTGCGCTTCATCAAAAATTCATCCCATCCATGATATTTACGCGATCGCTTGGGGTACTTGAAGCTTTCAAACCCCAAACTAGATTTTTACTTCACCAGGGATTCATCTCATCCATGAGATTTGTGCGATCGCCGTGGGTAAGTTATGAGGAGTCTTCAGTTTACTAGCCATCTGCCGCAAGGTTTATCAGTAAGGCTTTAGCCTATGCTTCCTTGCTTTCCTATCCTTTCCCCACGTCTCAACTCACTCATAGCTAATTGCCTACGATAGGAGCCTATCCAAATGTTGAATGTTTCTCGTTTCACCACCACTGCTACTGAAGTCTTAGTTGTCATTGACTCAGGAGTTGCAGATTTTCAACTGCTTGCTAAAAGCGTCATGAATGGCGCAGAGGTTCTAATTTTAGATCCCGATCGGGATGGGATTCAACAAATTACCGAGGCACAGCGGCAGTATCAGGCAAACACTATCCACATTGTCTCCCACGGTGCTCCTGGTTGTCTCCAGTTCGGCAACACCCAACTCAATCTCAATAACCTCAACGCCTATGCTGCAACCCTTCAAACCTGGTTTGTCAACAGCACTCAACCCCAACTGCTTCTCTATGGTTGTAACGTAGCTGCCGGAGATGCAGGCGAAGAATTCATCACCAAGTTCCAGCATCTAACGGGAGCAGAAATAGCCGCGTCTACAACACTTGTGGGAAGCGCTATCCAAGGCGGAAACTGGAGCTTAGATTTCAAAACAGGTGAAATTGCGCCAGACCTAGCTTTTTCAACCACGCTGATAGAAACCTACGCTCATACCTTTGTTATCGAATCTGTCCAAGTTGGCGGTGAGGCATACGCTCGAGGTAGCTTTGTCCAAGTGGGTCTAAGAGCCAACGGCACCTTTGGAGCCAGCGCGGCGGGACTACCAACAGGTTGGCAACCCACCCGCTCCGGTACAGGTCTAATGGGGTTTATTGCCGATTCTGGAAAAGATGGCTGGGCAACTTTTGATGGCGATTTCTTCACTCCTGGCACTCCCGAAGAAGGATTCACCCTAGAAGTCGGGGGGACAAGTTACAGTAATAACACCGACGGGTCACTTGCCGAAGTTGTGGGTTCAATCACGGGGGTTACGAATGGAGTCACTGTTCTAGGAAGTCCTGCGGCTGAAATCAATTGGTCTGGTAGCGTTGCTGGAGTCAAAGTAGACCGGACTTTCACAGTTGCAGAGGATGGTCTTTTCATCCTTATGAAGACAACCCTGACTAATATATCGGGGTCAAACATTACAACTCCAATCTACTGGATGCATAACGTCGATCCAGATAACAACCAGTCTATTAATGGTAACTTCGCCACAACTAATACAATCGTCTCTCAGCCGAACGGTTCTACTGATCTCGCACAGGTCACAGCAACGCAACCTGATGGCAGCACCCTCTCTCTAGCTGCGATCGATCCCCAAGCCCGGGTCACCTATGGTGGATTCAATAACCGAGATGCTTCAAACGTCTGGGACGGAGTTGGCTTTACGTCCGCCGTCTCATCTTCAGCTAACGCAGATCAAGCAGTGTCGCTATCTCACAAAATTAATAGCCTTACTGCTGGAGGATCGACTACTTTCTTCTATGCCTACAACCTTGCTGCTGACTCAAGCTTTTTAGCCAGCGTCTTGACGGCATTTGCGAAACCTTCTACTCCTGATTTGACTGCACTGAGCGACACAGGAATCTCTGACACTGACAATATCACCAGTAACAATACCCCTACCTTTGTCGGAACGGTTGCTCCCAATGTTACTGTCACCGTGTTTGTAGATGGTACTTTTCTAGGCACTACCAATAGCGACACATCTGGAAACTGGACTTTCACCACTGGTATGCTGGTCGATGACACCTACGACATCACCATAACCACTACTGATGGGGCAGGCAAGGTTAGTCCTGCTTCCAGCCCTCTTTCTGTCACGATCGATATCGTAGATCCTCCGGCTGCACCCACCGGATTAGATTTGGTTGCCTTAAGTGACGATGGCACTTCTAGCACCGATGACATCACCAGTGATACGACCCCTACTATCACCGGGACAGCAGAACCCAATAGCAGGGTTGAGTTATTTGACAATGGAACATCGATTGGCGACACGATGTCAGATGGAAGTGGTTTCTGGACGTTCACGCCTAGCGCTCTCCTAGCTCCTGGCACCCATCCCATCACCGCTGCTGTCATTGACACAGCCGGAAATGTTAGCGCTACTTCTGCACCCCTATCTATCACCATCGTTGGAGCTTCAACAGTTCCTTCCAACCTCGATCTGGTTACTCTTAGCGACACAGGGGTTTCGTCTACTGATGATCTCACCCGTGATGACACGCCTACCATCGTCGGTAAGGCAGATCCCGGTGTTGAAGTCTCTCTCTTCGACAATGGCATCTTCTTAGGCACAGCAACAACAGATGGGAACGGCGACTGGACATTTACGCCTGGTACCCTTCTGAGCGAGGGCGAACACCCCATTACAGTCAAAGCCAAAGATGCAGCAGGTAATCTAGGCGCAGCCTCTAGTACACTCAATGTCATCATTGACACCACTCCCCCTGCCGCCCCTGCGAGTTTAGACCTTGCAACTGCCAGCGATGATGGCACTTCTAGCACCGACAACATTACCAGTATCAACACTCCCACTATCACCGGGACAGCAGCCCCCGACAGCACGGTTGAGTTATTTGATGGCACAACTTCTTTGGGAGAAGCCACCAATAACGGTTCAGGAGTTTGGACATTCACTCCCACCAATCCACTCTTAGTAGGCACCTACTCTGTCACAGCAAAAGCCACTGATGCAGCAGGTAATACGGGGGCAGCTTCCGCACCCTTGCCCCTCACCATCACGGCTCCTCCCGGAGTTCCTTTCAACCTAGACCTGGTAGATGCCAGCGATACTGGAGACTCTAACACCGACGAACTGACCCAAGACAGTACGCCTACAATCATCGGCAAGGCTGACCCCAATACTACCGTTGTGGTATTTGATGGCATGACTAACTTGGGCGAAGCAACCACTGATGCCTTGGGTAATTGGACATTTACGCCCCTCTCCCCGATCGCAGATGGCGTACATCCTTTCACTGCTAGGCAAAAGGATGGCGCAGGCAACTTAGGCACTGCTGCGATACCGCTCAATATCACCATTGATAGCACGGCTCCATCGGCTCCGGCGGCTGCCCCTAACTTAATTGATACCAGCGATACAGGTGCTTCCAACACTGACAACGTGACTAGCGATAACACCCCTACCTTCGATGGAGTGGCTCCATTGGGTGCCACGATGGTGGAGCTATTTGCTGGAACGACATCCTTGGGCAAAGCTGCGGTGGATAGCTCTGGCAATTGGAGCTTCACACCCACAACTGCGCTGGCAGATAACACCTACAGCATTACGGTGAAGGCGATCGATGAAGCAGGCAATATCAGCCCCGCTTCACCACCGCTCTCAATTACCATTGATGCACTACCCCCCAAAGTTACTTTTACCCCGCTCCAAACCAACGATTCTACTCCGGCTTTAACCGGAAAAATTGATGATCCCAACGCAGTGGTTGAGGTCAAAATTGGTGGGGTGACTTATCAGGCTACCAATAAAGGCGATGGCACCTGGTTCATTCCTGATAATACGATCGCGCCTCTTCCTGAAGGCGGCTTCGACATCCTGGTCACTGCCAAGGATAAACAAGGCAACTCGGGTATAGACAACGGGGGCAGCGGTGCAGGGGGCGCAGGCGGCACTACGAAGGCTATAACTGTTGACAAAACTGCACCCACAGGCGCAATCCTGACTGTCACGCCTACGCAGGCTGGGGTCAATACTGTTGCGATTCAGTTCACCGAGCCTGTCACTAACTTTGATGTTTCTGACCTGCAACTGAGCCGGAGTCAAGATGGAGTTGAGACACCTGTATCTTTAGCAGGGCAAAACTCACGAGTGCAGACGGGGGCAAAACCTGGGCATTGACCAACATTGCTGGAGTTACCCTTGCAGGGGACTATAAGTTAACCTTGAACCGTAGCGACATCAAGGATCTGGCAGGCAACGGTATCGCCGCCGGGGCAATCAGTTCCTTCAGGTTAGGGGATGATTGTGTCTTCGGGACAGCTTTGGCAGTTCCTACGCTGAAGGGCAAAAAGGGCACCAAGAAAACTGGCAGTGGCGGCGGTAATAGCCTGAGCGGCGGCAAGGGCAAAGACGAATTCAAGGGCATGAACGGCAACGATCGCTTAGCAGGCGGTGGCGGCAGCGATCGCCTTGATGGCGGTCAGGGCAAAGATGCGATCGTTGGCGGCACCGGACGCGACATCGTGTTAGGTGGAGCAGGTAAAGACAAAGTCAAAGGCGGCGGCGGCAAAGACATGCTGACAGGCGGCGGCGGCAAAGATCTTTTGGTTGGCGGCAATGGCCCTGATATTTTAGTGGGTGGTGCTAAGAAGGATACGCTCAAAGGCGGCAGAGGCAAAGATATGTTTGTCTTTAGTGGCTTAGCGTCTGAAGGGAACGACCTGATCAAGCGCTTTGAAACCCAGCGAGATGTCATTGATATCCGTCCAATTTTTGCTCGTGCTGAATTTACGGGAACTTCGCCCGATGCAAAGTACCACAAATATATTCAGACTGTGCAAGTGGGAGCGAACACAGAAGTGCGAGTTGACTTAGATGGAGCCGGGGCAGGAACTGTGTTTGGAGCGATCGCCACGCTCAGAAACATTAATGCTTCCACCATCAGTTGCTCTAATTTTGTAGTCGCTTAAACCCGTATTAGTTCACAGTAACTTTGTTAAAGCAAAAGCCTCTAGGAAACATTTTCTAGAGGCTTTTGCTTTAAGTGAAAAAATTCAATAGCGAGGTCTCAATAATAAATTTTTAAACCGTTCTACACACTCCTCAATTTCATTTTCCTCAATCTTTTTTTTGCTCCTGATCTTTCTGAGAAGGATGAGGGGGCTTTGTTTGAGTTAAACTTTTGCCATCTCTTTTCATCTGCTCAAACTATTCATGTGCCCAAACTATGTCCACCTCGATCGCCCATTTGGGTCCTATTGGAACTTATGCCGAGAGTGCCGCCATTCATTACATAAAAACTTTAACGCACTCAGATGTTACACTGCATCCCTATCCCACCATTGCCCAGACCCTTCATGCCGTGGTCGATCGCCAGGTTGATATCGCGGTCGTTCCAGTAGAAAACTCCATTGAGGGAGGAGTGACCTTTACATTAGATACTCTTTGGCAACTAGATAACCTGCAAATTCAACAGGCACTCGTTTTGCCGATTTCCCATGGGTTGCTTTCGGTTGCTGCGTCGCTTGAGCAAGTTCAGACGGTCTACTCTCATCCCCAGGCTTTGTCTCAATGCCAAGAATGGCTCAGAAAATTCTTGCCCACTGCTCAACAAGTTCCTGCCAACTCCACAACAGAGGCACTGCAACATCTGGCTGAAGATGCCACAGCAGCAGCGATTTCCTCCCAACGGGCAGCTCAAATCTATGGCTTACCGGTGTTAGTGGAAGGAATCAACGATCGCCCCGACAACTGCACCCGCTTCTGGGTGCTCAGCTTGCGACCTTCTTGGGTAGGAAGCCATAGTTCTCTGGCGTTTAGTCTGTTAGCCAATCAGCCTGGAGCCTTGGTAAAAGCCCTACAAATTTTTGCAACCCGCGGAATTAATCTTAGCCGCATTGAATCTCGCCCTACTAAGCGATCGCTGGGGGACTATCTCTTTTTCATCGACCTAGAAGCCAGTTTCCAAGACACAGAAGTTCAATCTGCATTAGTTGAACTCCAGACCTATACAGAAACTATCAAAACCTTCGGCAGTTACGACATTTTCCCCATTCACTCATCGGTCTAAGAAATCTAAATGATCATCATCGCTGAGCACATCTTTCAAGGCTGTGCGCGCCGCCAGATGATTCCGAGTAGATGTTAAAATTTCACTTTCCCGCTCTAACCGAGCCACCGTATCTTGCATTTCTAGAAGGGCTTGCTGTTCATGAGCAACGCCATGAAGATTGCCTGCAACCCAGTACGAAAGCTCTAACGGTAAAGTTGGGATATCATCGGGAAGTTCAATCTCTTGCCCAGTGAGCTTGCCCGAAAGATGAACCACATCGTGAAGGAGCTGATTCACGCTTGTAGCCAGCGATCGCAGGTTCTGGTCAGTGGGTAGATCCTCAATCCATTCCACTAAACCCACATAGTAGGGCTTATCGCGAACATATTCTAAAACCCGAAATCTTTGTTGCCCAACCGTCATTACTTTTAGGCGATCGTCTGGTAAACGTTGATGATGAATTACCTCGGCGCAGCAACCCACGCTGGCGACTTTACCATCGCTAGGGTCAACCATCAAAACACCGAAGCGACCATCGCTTTGCAGAATTGTGTTCATCATAATCCGGTAACGAAACTCGAAAATATGAAGAGGAAGCTGCCGACCTGGGAACAAAACCAGCTCGGAAAGCGGGAACAGCGGAAGTTCGCGGACTGCAACTGATTGAGAAAATGTCATCGCAACTCTGATCGGCTTGAAGGACTGGAAGGAGGATAGAAACTAGGTTTATTTAAGGAGCTGTTTTCAGGGTATTAAAAAAGAGTAGATGCCAATAAATGACACTCTACTCTTTTTAGTTTAACGTATCGATTGAAAGAGTCTGGATGTTGCGATCGCAGATTCTACTGCATGATTCCTAAAGCTTCACTTCAATATCAACACCAGCAGGCAAATCTAGCTTCATCAACGCATCAATGGTTTTAGAGGAAGGCTGGTAAATATCGATGATCCGACGATGGGTGCGCGTCTCAAAATGCTCACGAGAGTCTTTATCAACGTGTGGAGAACGGAGCACACAATAAATGCGGCGACGAGTTGGAAGAGGAATCGGTCCGATCGCTGTAGCGTTGGTGCGATTAGCCGTATCAACAATCTTTTCGCAGGAAGTGTCGAGAATGCGTTGATCGAAAGCTTTGAGGCGGATGCGAATTTTTTGCTGTTGGATAGCTGCCATGGGAGTTACTGAATGATGAATTTGAATTGTCGAGGTTCAGAAAAGAACAAATCATCAGCAGTAGATTAAACTGCTGATGATGACTTAAGGTTGCCTACTTGAGGATCTTAGAGACAACGCCCGCACCAATGGTACGACCGCCTTCCCGAATTGCGAAGCGCATCCCTTGTTCGATGGCGATCGCGTTGATCAGTTCCACCGTCATTTTGATGCGATCGCCAGGCATGACCATCTCAGCCGCGCTACCATCATCTGCTGTAAAAGAGACGATGGAACCTGTTACGTCCGTAGTCCGAACATAAAACTGAGGCTTATAACCTGGGAAGAAGGGAGTCTTGCGTCCACCTTCTTTTTCTTGAAGCACATACACCTCACCTTCAAACTGAGTATGGGGTTTAATCGTGCCTTTTTTAGCTAGCACCATGCCACGCTCAATGTCTTCTTTCTTGATGCCTCGAAGCAAGAGACCTGCATTATCACCGGCTAGCCCTTCTTCAAGCTGCTTCTTAAAATGTAGGCGGCCTTGGGCGAGAAGCCGGCCTTCTCTTCGCCGCTGAGGATGCGCCGCCCGTGCGACGGCTTGAGAATCACTCCGTAAGGGGCGACGGTGAACTTTTCGCCGAACAACCGATGCAGCGGCTGCACGAC
>JAAUPA010000154.1 GCA_012034615.1 Leptolyngbyaceae cyanobacterium CSU_1_4
CTTTGCCACTAGCCCGATCGCCCCACCCCCAGGCACACCGCCTGCTGCCCGCCCCGCTGCCCCGCCAGCCAACCCTCGTCCTACTCCGCCGCCCTTAGGCAATGCGGGTCAGAGTAAGCCTAGCGCTGGCAACCCAACCATGGCACAGCTTGTCCGCGAAGCTTACGATAAAGGCTTTTCTGACGTGCATACAGGGGTTGGCGAAGTGCCTCGCTTCCGCAACCGAGGCGAAATTGATGTAACCGACTATCCAGTGACCGATAGAGACACTTTCTTTAGCTGGCTTGGCGAAATCCTGAGTGAAGAAGATATTCAAAAATTTCAAGACAACTTAGAGTACGATGGCGCGACCCAATACGAATTCGCCCGGGTGCGGATTAATATTTTTGACAGCATGAGGGGGCCTGCAATGGTCATGCGACTGATTCCTCTGAAAATCTTGACGATGGAGCAATTGAGCTTACCGACGATTTTCAGAGATATTTGTCATTATCACAAAGGACTGATTTTAGTCACTGGACCGACGGGCTCGGGAAAGTCCACCACTATGGCAGCCATGATTGACTACATTAATCATGAGATGCCTAAAAACATTATTACGATCGAAGACCCGATTGAATTTGTTCATCAAAGTCGCAAATCGCTGGTTAAGCAGCGAGAAGTTGGCATTCATACTAAAAAGTTTGACAACGCCCTGAAAGCGTCTCTGCGAGAAGACCCTGACATTATTTTGATCGGAGAAATGCGGGACAAGGAAACGGTGAACACGGCGCTTAAGGCGGCTCAAACCGGACACTTGGTTATGGGAACGCTGCACACGAACAGCGCCGTTAAGACCATTGAACGAATTCTTAACCTGTACGAACCCGATCAACAGGAACCCATGCGAGTGGCGATCGCCGAATCCTTGGTTGGAGTCATTGCTCAAGGTTTGTGTCGCACTACCGATGGTAAACGCGCCGCATTCCACGATATTTTGATCAACACCGACGCGATCAAAGACTACATCCGCCGAGGCGACATTGAAGAAATTGAAGCCCTGATTCCTCGATGCACCTTTGACGGCATGTGTACCATGAATCAATCGTTATACAAGCTTTATGAAGACGGGCGCATTACCGAGGAAACGGCATTAGAAATGTCGCCCAAACCCAACGAAATGGCTCAAATTTTACGCGGTCGCGTTTAAACGAATCTTCTGTCTTCTCTCAATTTCCGCTCAATCTTTTTTCAAATAAGGATGTTTCAAAAAGGATGGAAGGCTCAATTGTGCCTCCATCCTTTTTACTTTTGTGATCGATAAACTTGCGATCGATAGATTTGTGGTAGAACTGTCTGATGCGAAGGGCAGCCCATCCTGATCAGGCAGGCACATCCATGCTTAACGGTTCTCCGATCGAAGGCTCCATTCCCCCTCCTAATGCGTCCGACCTGTTTAAGGGGATTGCTCTCTTTACCCCAGGTGGCGACTTAGTGTATTGTATCGATCGCTCCAAGCAGAGCCGCTGGCACCTACAGCTTTGCTCCGTCTTTCAAGAAATTTTAGGGCTATCAGAACCGCCTCATTTTTTGGTGCCCTGCTACACCGCTACCGTCGATCGCTGGCTCGATCCTAAAACTCAAGCCCATAAAACAGTCGCCGAAGCTGCCCCCCTGGTTCTGCGTCACCGAGCCTTACTGAATGTGTTGTTTGGCGAAGAGTTAACCTGGCATCCCGCCGACACCCAAGAAGTCTGCGACTTAGCCGTGATTAGCACCTATCAAAAGCAATTTCCTCAGCTTTGGGAAGATCATGACCTCGTGATCCGCTACGAAAAAACTGAGCCCCTACCCCTAGATCCGGGTAAAATTACCGCCACCTGGTCGCCGATGATTCCAGAAACTTCCCCTCAGGGCTACGTTCTTCGTCTGTTTGTTGCAGGGAGCGGCAGCGGCACCGAAAGAATTTTGCGTAAACTCCACAACCTTTTAGATCAGTCTTTGCGACATCCTTATACGCTCAAGGTGATTGATGTCCAAAAACACCCCGACTTTGCTGAAGCCGATCAAGTAACGGCTACGCCAACCCTGATGCGAGTATGGCCTGTCCCAATTAAACGAATTGTCGGTGAACTGGATGATGCCGAAACCATTCTGCGAATTCTAACTGCCGATCGCTGATTGCAACTCCCTTAGTAACGCGATGTGCGACTTTCCCGAAACGCCCTCACCCAAAATCTCTCTCCCGTTCTGGGAGAGAGATTTTGCCCACTCTGGCTCCCCTTCTCCTCCTTTAGGAGAAAGGCTGGGGGTTGAGGGTTCAGGTTAGTTGCCCATTGCGTTTAATAAGCTGGGAGAAGCGATCGCTGACAGCCTGGGCAAATTGCATGAATAGTCATTTGGCAATCTAGCAATGGTAACCCTCCTTCTGCGCCGTCTTTGCCCCAGTCTTTAAAACAGCATCGTTTCTAAACTCAATGGTTTTATTACAACGAACGCAAATCAAATGATGATGGTGATGGGGCGAAGGTTGATTGATTTCGTAATGCTTGTGACCCTCCGCTAACTCCAATTCTCTCAAAATGCCCATGCGGGACATCAGCTTGAGGTTACGATAAATCGTCGATAAACTAATCACTTCCCCCTGCTCGTTGAGAAGGATGTGCAAATCTTCGGCGCTCAGATGCTTGCCTTCTGACAAGTTTTGAAAAACCTGTAGGATTGTTTCTCGCTGAGGGGTCATCCGCCAACCCCGTTCGTTGAGTTCAGCTTTGAGTGAGGATGTACTATACATAACCTGAAGACTCCTTTCTCAATAACGGTGCCCCATTGATCGATCTCAACAATGCAGTCTTATTGAGAATGATACACAATTTTTCAAGTGATTTGCAAGAATCCTTCTCTATTGCGAATGATTCTTGTAGGCGATCGGAGATTAAGCACGTTATATCTAAGAAATCTATCGGTTCCCTGACCTCAAATAAGTATTAAGAAATATATGTTTACAGGACTGATTCGCACTACGGCAACGCTTCGCCTTTTAGGACATAACTTAGCCCAAGTTGTCTGCACCGGACATTTACCGGAATTGATTCTAGAGGGTTTGGAATTGGGCGATAGCGTGGCGGTGGATGGCATTTGCCTAACTGTTACTGAAATTCAGTCGAGAGGATTTGTGGCAACGGTGTCGCCTGAAACGGTGAGCCGCACCACGCTCAATGGTCAGGTTGGGGAAGTTTGTGTCAACCTAGAGCCTGCGCTCAAGGTGGGCAGCAAACTCGGGGGGCATTTCGTCACGGGGCATATTGATGGGGTGGGTTATCTGGAAGCTTCTGTGCAAACTGAGAACGCCTGGGAAATGAGTTTTCAGGTGGGCGACGCTAAGGTTGCCCGATATATTGTCTCGAAAGGGAGCATTGCGGTGAATGGGGTGAGTTTGACGATCGCCACCTGTAACTCGGTGGGCAGTTGGTTTAAAGTTGCCGTAATTCCTTTAACCTATGGGGAGACGAATTTGCGATACTTGCAGCCCGGTAGCCCGGTTAATTTGGAGGGGGATGTGTTGGGCAAATATGTAGAAAAGTTCTTATGCATGGGTCAACCCGCCGCCGAACCGCTAGCCTCGCTCCAGGCAATGAGTGGGGTGACTGACGGTTTTTTGGCAGAGCATGGATATTTGTAGGGGGTTTCTGTTGGGGAAGAGTGCTGTAGAGGGCAGAGGAAATATGCAGAAGGGGCGAGGACTGATCGGACTCAGGTTTGCGTAGATCTACTATTTGATCCTGATGGGTCTGTAAACAGTCGAAGAATAACATAAGACTAGTCATCAATCTGAGCGGTGTAGTCTTCGGGTTCTGATGCGGATGGGCTTCATTGAATTGAATCGCCCAGGGTTTGATCTGGCATCACGGAGCACGACACCAACGCTCTTTGCTCTTACATCAGGTGAACCATGATTAGTGTGATTACTCCTGTATATAACGGCGATCGCTTTATTGAATCTTGCATCCGTGTGGTGATTGAGCAATCCTGTCCAGACGTTGAGCACCTGATTGTTGATGGGGGTTCGAGCGATCGTACGGTAGACATTATTCAGCGCTATGCCGCCCAATATTCCCACATTCGTTGGGTGTCAGAACCCGATCGCGGACAATCGGATGCCATGAATAAAGGCATTAGGTTGGCTCAAGGCAAAATTATCGCTATGCTGAACGTCGATGATTACTATGAGCCCAACGTTTTGAACCGCATTAATGAACGGTTTGAGCATCTTCCAGAGCCTAGCTTACTCGTTGGAAATTGCAATGTGTGGAACGATGCTGGACATTTGGGTGGCATCAATAAACCCACAAAATTACAGTTCAAGGAATTACTTTTAGGAATGGATATCAACCCCTTTCCAATTAATCCTTCTGCATATTTTTATCATGCTTCGCTTCACCAAAAGATTGGGCTCTACTGTGTGGATGAACACTACGCGATGGACATTGACTTTCTTTTAAAGGCAGTGCAGCAAGCCACCGTTCAGTACGTGGATGAAACGTGGGGAAACTATCGGCAAATTGCTGGAACTAAAACAGTCACCGACTGTCATAACGGAGGCAACCAGCCCCGGCTGCGGCGCGTTATGCGCACTTACCGCAAGCAACTTCCGTTCGCTGAACGAATGCAGGTCGCAGCCAAATTTGAAGGATTGCGAGTTCGTCAGAGCATTGAGTATTTCTTTCGGCATCCCAACGAGATTTTGCCAAAACTAAAGGCAAGGCTGAGTTAATTGTTCTGGAATTCTGTTTGGAGTTAAATTAGCAATGTTTTCAAAATCACCCCTCGTTAGCGTTCTGATCAATAACTATAACTATGGTCAATTTTTAGATGCTGCGATCGCCAGTGCTCTCAATCAAACTTATCCCCATACCCAAGTGATTGTGGTGGATGATGGCTCTACCGATCGCTCTCCCCAAATTATTGCCAGCTATGGCGATCGGATTATTTCGATTTTAAAAGAAAATGGCGGACAAGCCTCTGCCCTTAACGCAGGTTTTGCCGCTAGCCAGGGTGAAATTATTTGTTTGCTAGATGCTGATGATTTGTTTCTGCCCAACAAGGTCTCAGAAATTGTGGATTTGTTTCAGGCACAGAGCCATATTAATTGGGTTTTTCATGAATCAATGGCAAGCCAATCTACAGAAATTATTGACACAGAGGCTTCCATTTTGTTTGAACGAGCAACGCAACAAAGTGCTCACCATCCGTCTCAAACCATGGACTTTAGAGATAATATTCTCAAAGCTCAAATTCCCGATTTCACGCCTTCTACTTCTAACCTGTGCTTTTCACGAGCATTAGCTGAAAAAATATTTCCTTTGCCTGAAGTGAAAGGGTTTTCTGGGGCAGCCATCAATGACTTTTATATTAAATACATTGCGGTTGGGCTAGAGACGGGCTGTACTTCTAAAAAAACTTAGGTGTTTTAGTAATTCACTCTAGCAACGCCTTTTCAACTCAAGGTTTTTCTAGAAAAAGAAAAGTTTATGCAGAAATGTATCTCGTAACCGCGTATTGGATGCGGGTTAAATTTCCAGAATTTTCCAAGCTCAGTCAAAAACTATTTTCTAAGGGTTTAGCAACTTATTTCAAAAGTAAGGGCGATGATCTCGACTACCAAAAAGTAATTCGTCAGTACTTTGCCTTGGCTTCTTACCCAGAAAAGTTTGCGGTTAGTTGGAAATCCATGTATTACTTTGTCAAGTTGGGGTTTACAAGTTTGGTATGAATCAGTTTCGTATAAACCAGTTGTATGGCAATCCTCAATGGTGGGTAAAAATCTGTAGGATGTCTGGAGTCTAGAGGAATACACCAAACTTCAGCAGCACTGTATTCCCCTTCGCTTTCTGCGCTCTACAGGGCTTCCTCACCCATGCAATGGCATTGCTATCGTAAAACAGTTGTTAGCTAGGGGGATAAAAATGAATTTCAGGGTCAGCATCATTATCAATAATTACAACTACGATCGCTTTCTCGACGAGGCGATCGCCAGTGCCCTGAACCAAAGCTACGTTCTCACCGAAGTCATCGTAGTGGATGATGGTTCCACCGATTGTTCCCGGGAAATTATTGCTCGTTATGGCGATCGCATTATTCCGGTGCTCAAAGAAAACGGTGGACAAGCCTCTGCCTTCAATACGGGCTTTGCGATCAGCCAAGGTGAAATCATTATTTTTCTCGATAGCGACGATGTGCTGCTGCCCTATACGGCTCAACAGATCGTTGAAGTTTTTCAGCAACAACCCGATGTGGCTAAGGTGCAATATCAATTGCAAGTCATTGATGGCAACGGTCACAAAACCGCAAAAATTATTCCCGAAAGTCGTTATATGCCCAGCGGTAATTTGCGATCGCACATTGTTAAATTTCATTCTTATGGATGTCCTCCTACTAGCGGCAATGCGTTCTCAGCAGCAGCACTTCACCGTCTTTTTCCTATGCCCGAGACTGAATATCGCATTGTGGCAGACGAGTATATTAATAATTTAATTCCTTTGTTGGGCAATGTTATTTCTTTGCATCAAGTCGGTGCATTATACCGAATGCATGGTAACAACAACTTTTGCAAACCGATTCAGGGCATGGAAGAACCAGAACGCCTCCGCCGAAACTTGCTGATTAATATAGAAACCCGCGATCGCCAGAAGGCACTGTTTAATCAGCTTTACTCGCCTCCCCTACAAAATATCGGGGTTTGGGAAATTGCCTACCTCAAAACCAGAGCTACTTCCTTAAAGCTTGACCCACACCACCATCCCTTCCCTGACGATCGCTTGCTGCCTTTGTGTCTTAAAGGCTGTATTGCATCATTCATTTCACCCTACATGCGGTTGCGCGGTCGATGTTTATTTATGTTCTGGTTTTTGGTCATGTCGGTAATCCCTGCCTCTAAAGCTAAATCATTCACAGAAGTTCTCCTCTATCCTGAAGAGCGTCAGCGCCTAGTGGAGAAAATTATTCATCGCTTTCGTTCCGTGGAGGTCTAGACTCTTGCTTGTTAGCATTATTATTAACAACTATAATTACGATCGCTTCCTCGTTCAAGCGATCGATAGTGCCCTATCCCAAACTCATTCCTCTGTTGAGGTCATTGTCGTTGATGATGGTTCCACCGATCGATCTCGGTCTATTATTCAAAGCTATGGCGATCGCCTCATTGCCATCTTTCAAGAAAACGGTAAACAAGGCGCAGCCTTTAACACTGGTTTTGCCGCCAGCCATGGCGAAATTATCCTGTTTTTAGACTCCGATGATTACCTGGTTCCCTACGCCATCGAACGAATTGTTGCGAGCTGGCAGCCCCATTTCGCTAAAATCCATTATCGGCTCGAAGTCGTAGATGCCGACGGTCAGCCCACGGGCACCGCCGCACCGCCGCACCGCCAACCCCTTGCCCAGGGCGAACTGTGGCGCACTTTGCTCCAAGAAGGAACCTACACAGGCGTTTCGACTAGCGGTAACGCCCTCAGCCGCCAAGCCCTGGCCCAGGTCATGCCCATTCCCTATGATTACCGCACGATCGCCGATGATTACTTGTCTAACCTGATTCCGTTCTACGGAGAAGTGGGAGCCATTCAAGAGCCCTTAGCCGCCTACCGGATTCATACCACCAATCAGTGGGCACTCACCACGGTGAACGGCGATCGCTTCCATCGCTTTGTTCACCACGACCTTCAAAGCCGCAACCTGCTTGCCCAAAAAGCCCACGAGCTAGGGCTGTCGCTTCCCCCTGACTTTGACCTAAGATTTCATGGTCATCTGTGGTCGCGCATTGCGTCTCTTCGTCTCGACCCTGCGGATCATCCCATTCCCGCTGATCACCCCCTTCAGCTTATTTATTGGGGAATGCGATCGCTGTGGAAATACTCACAGTTCAGTCAAACTAAAAAACTCGCCTATAGCCTTTGGTTCCTTTGGGTCGGGCTCTTGCCCCTGCCCCTTGCAAAAGTTGCTATCACTTGGCTATTCGTGCCTTATCAGCGCCCTAAATTTATGAATCGCTGGGTATAACAGACAAATTTGGGCTGAAAACTTGGCTGAAAACTTGGCTGAAAACTTTCGCAATAAACTCCCTAGTGCCCCAAAATACGGGAAAATGTAAAACTGCTGTTCTTAAAGAGGAAACGATGCTAAAAGCGGCGGACATTATGACCAAAAACGTGGTCAAAATCCGAGGATCTGCAACCGTTGCAGAAGCAGTACAACTGATGAAGGAAAATGGCTTACGGGCGCTGATTGTCGATCGCCGCCATGACCAAGATGCCTACGGCATGGTCACCGAAACCGACATTGTTTACAAGGTTACAGCTTTTGGCACCGATCCCAAGCGAGTGCGGGTTTACGAGATTATGACCAAGCCCTGCATTGTGGTCAATCCTGACTTGGGCGTAGAATACGTCGCTCGCTTATTTGCCAATACCCGCATCCGCCGCGCTCCGGTAATTAAGGGTGAGCTTTTAGGGGTGATTTCTGTTACCGATATTTTGACCAAAGGCGATTTGTAGATCAGCCCAAAGAGGTGGTGCTGGATCAGCGCATTCAAGAAGCGATCGCCCGTGCCCGGGAAATTTGCGCTAGCAAAGGCACCAACTCTCCCGAATGCGCCGTTGCCTGGGACGAAGTAGAAGAACTTCATGCCGAAGCCGCCCACCAAAAAAGCCGAAGTCACGCAGCAGAAAAAGACCCCCTTTGAAGAGTACTGCGAAGAAAACCCAGACGCTTTAGAAGCAAGAATTTACGATTCTTGAACGGCTCCCTTGTCATTAACAAACTTGTCATTAACAAACTTGTCATGACCAAAAGAACACTTGAGCCGTGAACGACTCTGATGCTTCGCATACAGAGCGGGCTTCGCGCTTCGTTCGGGGGCTATTGCAAGAACCGTCAGCGCGCAGACACGGGCGTACCCACCGCGTAGTTGACAAGAGATTGGGCAAAGCCGTATTCCCAACCCGTCCAATTATGGCATGAAACCCTTACCCAGTCAGTAATTGCTCGTTTCCTCCATCTCCCCTTCCTTTGCCTTTGGCATGGGTCAGGGGAGTGTCGTCAACTCGCTCGCATTCTTCCCGACGCTCACCCGAAGCGGGTAGAGCGCAGGGTTGCTGCTGCATTAGCTCAAGATTTGATCAAGCCGCCAGAGCGGTTCATTCTAGAAAAGGGGCAAAAAGAGAAGGCAAAGCGTCTTCCCCTTTGCCCCTTCTCTCTGCACGGTAAAACACGGATGATAGATTAATTCAATAGGATAAAGCTCGCTAGAGTCTGGGCGATCGCACGATCTCTAGTGAGAAGACAAAGGAATTTTGACCATGATGACTGTGCTGATTCTGTTGGTAGCGTTAGGAATACTGGGTTGGGGCTTGTATCGGGCTCAGCCCCTAGGCAAGCTAGGGCTTTTAGCGTGGCTTCAGTCGGGGGTGCTGATGCTGCCCTGGCTTCTATTTTTGGGTTGTCGGCTGCTGGAATTGACATGAACTTAGCCGCAGTCTTGTTCCTGTTCGTCGCTTCGACAGGAGTTTACATAGTGCTAGGACGACAGATCCGGACGATCGCCAGTCAATCTCCTCCCGCGCCGTCTGCCCCACCCGATGCACCTAACTCTGATGCACCCCCCTCTACAGAACCCGTCTCCCGTCTCCCCACGTCTCCACCAGAGTTACCCGCCGATATTGCGATGCCTGAAGATATTGCCATGCCTGCCGAAGACGTGCAGCTAGTGCGGGGTATTTTTGGAATTGATACGTTCTTTGCTACCGAAACGATTCCTTACCAAGACGGCGTGATTTTTAGAGGAAATTTACGAGGAGACCCAAACACCAGCTACGAGCAATTGTCGTCCAGCCTCCAGGCTCGCCTGGGCGATCGCTATCGCTTATTTTTAGTAGAAGGCGAGGACAGTAAGCCTGTAGTTGTGGTGTTGCCCAGCACCAATGATCCTCAGCCCACCACCCTGCCACAAGCCCTCCTCGCAGCCCTGCTTGGTCTAGCCACGATCGCCAGCAGCCTAGAAACCGCTGGCATTCTAAAGGGCTTCGACTTTTTTGACCAACCTCAGCGATATCTTGAAGTGCTGCCCATGGGCATCGGAATTTTGCTAATTTTGGCGGTTTATGAGCTAGGACGGCGCTGGATGGCTCGTCAACAGCAGGTTCGCCTCAGCCCACCCTTTTTCCTTCCCGCCATCCAAATTGGCTCTTTTGGCGCATTGACTCGGTTTCAAAGCTTGCTGCCCCATCGTTCCGCCCTATTTGATATTGCTTTTGCTGGACCAGCGGCAGGTGGACTGGTTGCCCTGGGTATGCTAGTGGCGGGCTTGGTCATGTCTACTCCTACTAGCCTCTTTCAAATTCCAGCAGAGTTCTTTCAGGGCTCAATTCTGGTAGGCACGTTGGCACGGGTTATTTTAGGTTCTGCCTTACAGCAGTCTGTGGTCAGCATTCATCCTCTGGTGGTCATTGGCTGGTTGGGGTTGGTGATTACTGCCATTAATCTAATGCCCGCCGGACAGCTAGATGGAGGACGAATTGTTCAGTCGATCTATGGGCGCAAAACAGCAGGCAGAACAACAGTGGCGACGTTGATTGTGCTAGGAATCGTCACCTTGGCGAATCCGTTAGCGCTTTATTGGGCGATCGTGATTCTGGCTTTACAACGGAATTTAGAGCGCCCTGCTTTAAATGAACTGGTTGAACCCAACGATGCCCGAGCGGCTCTTGGGCTATTGGTACTGTTTTTGATGGCAGCGACGTTACTCCCGCTCACACCGGGTTTGGCGGTCGTCTGGGCATTGGTGGATAATTTTGGAGATGAACTCTATGGCGGCAATTCCCTCAATAATCTTGGTGTTTGATGTTAGCGCGCTGTCTGCGGCTTCTTGCAGCGAATGGCGGGAGTTTGCCCGGGTCGGCAGTTGCTATCTGCCTCAAGTGGTTTATGAGGAAATGAAGATGATGTTCGATCGCTCTCCAGACCCTGACTTGGAGCGCATCGCCAAAGATTTCCATCGTTTTTATGCCAGTAGCAACTGGATCGTCACTCAAGCCGATGCCCACCATGCTGCCCTAAAAATGGGTTCTGGGCAATCTCTGACGCGCCGAGCTAGAGTTTCTCTTGCTGTGGGGCGATCGGCATACGCTCTTTCCCAATCCTTCCAGTCTAGCTTGGTCGTTTTGGTAACTAAAGACCGTTCGCTCCTACAACGTCTTTACGAAATTCCTGAAGTGAATTTGTGTGGCATTACCGGCGAAGCACTGTTGCAATGGAGCCGCAGCGGATCGCGCCCGATCGCAGTGATTCAAAAAATTCAGCAATTCCGCACTGCCCACGGCATGGCTCTTCACGGCAGGACGGTTAAAACTAGCCCTTCTGAACGATGCGCGATCGCTGCCATCAACGCCCCAAAACCAGCCCAACCGACGTTGACGAACCAAATCACAATGCCCGAGTGGCTGCCCGATGCGGCTTCAATGCTGATGGCATTGGTCGGCTTGGCGATCGCGGGCTATTTGATTCAGTATATGGTTCAACTACTACACCAAAAATATCCGCCTCCTGCGGCTCCCGTTGCCCCGACCTCTTTCCATTCTGTCCCCACAAATTTAGCGTCAAGTGGTTGACAGAGTTACCCGCCATTCGTTACCTTAATTAAGGCTACAAGGCACAAGTACAAATCAAGACGACTTAAGCGCAAGCCCCCATCGTCTAGAGGCCTAGGACACCTCCCTTTCACGGAGGCGACGGGGATTCGAATTCCCCTGGGGGTATACAAAGCTACAAAGCTTAAAGAAAGCAAAACTTAAAGAAAAGCAAAGCTTAAAGAAAGGTGGGTG
>JAAUPA010000007.1 GCA_012034615.1 Leptolyngbyaceae cyanobacterium CSU_1_4
GCTCATGGGGGTGAGGACGTTTTCGTAGCCTTTGACCCAGCTTAGGTCGTTCGTCCAAGAGGCTCCGTCCATGTGGAAATTGGGGTTTTCTTGCTGAAGGGCTTGGATGGCTGAGTGGACGGCTTCGGGGGTGGAATGGTTGGGGTCAACCCGTTGCCAGATTAGATGTTGGGCGATCGCCTGACACTCAGGATAGTCTTCATCTTCACAGCCTGCCGTCTCCATCAGCTCCAAATACTCACTGCCCGTCATGCCTGCAACGCTGCTGTCTTGCGCCACCTCATGCCAAGTCCGCTTGAAGGCGCTAGGAAATTCGTTCATCATCACGCCGCCATTTTCGCCATCGCCAATTTGGGTCACTAGCGGCGGTACTGAGATGCCTTTGATCTCTTGCCGAGACAGGGTTTTTGCTTCGTAATAGGGTTGCATCTGTCCCACCAATTTGGTGTCAGAGCCTTGGGTTTTAATCAGGGCAGTCATGCTGACGGTTTCACCTGCCGAGTTGCGAGCAACCAGACGATGGGGCAAATGTCTTGATGTTAAAGAATGTCCGTCTAAAGTTTCGACCGAATGCTCTTGCACCATCACCCAGCGATAGCCACAGTCTTTGAGAGCTTTGACAAATTCGTAAAGCGCGTCGGGATGGTTGGGCAAATGCATTTCGGGAGGCGAAAAGCCTTTAACCCGTGCCAGCGCTTCCCAGCCAAAAATAGCGGCAAAGTGGTGTTGCCATGCTTGGATATGGAGCTTTAGATCGGGGATGGGGGTGGAGGGCGCGACTGCATGGCTCCAAGTAGTTCCGAGCCATTCGACGTAGGGCTGATAGGTGGTGTCGCAGGTAATGCGCTTGAGGCGATCGAGGGCATCGAGTTTCATTTGCCCGAGTCCCCAGAGCAGATTTCCCGAATAGTCGAGCATGACCTTGGGGTGACAGCCTTGATTGATCAATTCGGGAATAAACTCTGCCATGCGGGTGTAGCACCACAGGAACGTTCCGGCGTTGTGATTATCGCCTTCGTAAGGATGCTCGAACATTTGTTGCAGATTGCTGATGAGGGCACCGTGAATGCCTGCCGGGATAGTGGGTTGGTGCATATGCAGGGCGATCGCAAATCCTGCCGAAATTTGCTCAAACTGCACGTTTGTTTTGGGCAACCAATGGGCTTGATTGACCTGGCTGACTTTTTGCACCGCAGATTCATACCCTGAAAAGTTGGGCAATCCGTCGATTTGGTCTTTTAGCTGAGGCAGGGTGGCAAAGCGAGAAGGCTGGAGAGAGGCGGACATGGCAATTCACCAGTAAGGGGCGCTTCTTCTTATTCTGACCGATCGCTGGGAGGTTAAATGCTACGAATTACCTTACCAGGCGGTGCCAACACGGTAAGATTTATAACGGCTAGATTAATCTGGATTAATAAGGAAATTTAGGAAATGCTGAAGCGAATTGCGGCGGTGCTGCTGGTTGTGCTGAGTTTGAGTTTGCAAAGTTGTGCTTCGGCGACTACTAATTTAATGAGCTATGCCGACAATTATGATGGCTACGAGTTTCTTTACCCCAGCGGCTGGATGACGGTGAAAGTTGAGGGCGGTCCTGATGTGGTGCTGCATGACATTATTGAGGAAACTGAGAACGTTAGCGTCATTATTAATCCAGTGCCCGAAGGCAAGACGCTGAAAGATTTGGGTACGCCGAGCGAAGTAGGATATCGGTTGTCGAAAAATGCGATCGCCCCTCCTGGTTCGGGTCGCACGGCTGAGTTGGTGAATGCGATCGCCCATGAAGTTGACAACGAAACTTATTACATTTTGGAATATGCCGTTCAATTGCCCGATCAGCTTCGTCATAACCTAGCCAGCGTCGTCGTTCGTCGGGGTCAGTTGTTCACATTCAATCTTTCCACCAGTGAAAAACGATGGGAGAAAGTGCCTGATTTGTTCAAAAGAGTTGTAGATTCCTTCTCAGTTTACTAATCGGTTGACTAAAACTTGGTTCCTACACAATGATTCCTTTGATTTTGGCTTCTGCTTCTTCCGCCCGCCGCCGCCTGCTGAACGAGGCAGGGATTTCGGCTTTCGTCTGCCCTAGTGATTTTGATGAATCGCAGGTGCAGATTGATGACCCTGCTGAGTTGGTTCAAACTTTGGCGAAGGGAAAGGCAGAGGCTGTAGTTCGCCAATTTTCTAATTCGCTAATTCTGGGCTGCGATTCAGTTTTGGCGATGGATGGCAAAATCTACGGCAAGCCCCTAAGTGTGGCAGACGCGATCGCCCGTTGGCAGCAAATGCGGGGTCAAGTGGGTGATCTTTATACGGGGCACGCCCTGATTGATCAGACGCAGAACCAAACTTTAGTGCGATCGCAAGTGACGCGGGTATTTTTTGCAAACGTGAGCGATCGTCAAATTGCCGCCTATGTTGCTTCGGGAGAACCGCTGCAATGTGCAGGTTGCTTTGCCCTCGAAGGACGAGGCGGGTTATGGATTGAAAAAATAGAAGGCTGTTATAGCAATGTCATTGGCTTGAGCCTGCCCCTCTTAAGAAAGATGCTGAGTGATTTAGGATACGATGTCGCAGATTTTTGGCAATTTGTGCAAGAATAAAATCTTCATGAGTTTTGGCTAACTCATGGGTGTGTTCCAAAATGTTTACAGGCTTTGTATGTTGGGTGCTAGAAGATATTTTGACCGATCTGACTTTACGGTGTCTTTACAGGCTTGAAAAAACTACTGATGCTAATTAGGCGGTTCTAAAGAGACAATTTAACAACAGGTTCACGGGTAAACCTGCTCCTTAAAATAAATAAGACCTCGTTTAGAAACTGATCAAACCTGCTCCGAGGCAAGTCAAACGGCTCGGCAAAAATTGCACCTTCGTTTTTAAGCCATCCAGGATTGTATCTACTCCCCCTGAATTTTGGAAGCCCCATGAATCCATCAGTTGCAAGGCTGGATAGTTTGCGTTTTTCGCCTCAACATCAAACCCAACTGGGTCAGATGTGCGGGTCGGGTGAGCTGTTTCACGATCGCTACAGCATTCACCGAGTATTAGGTCGTGGCGGCTTTGGGGTTACTTTTTTGGCTCAAGATGCCAAACTGCCAGGTTCGCCCCTCTGTGTCATTAAACAGCTTTGCCCCAAGGTGAGTAACCCCCTAACGTTACGACGGGCTGAGCAACGCTTTGAACGAGAAGCGACGATTTTAGGGCAGTTGGGTAGCCATGCCCAAGTTCCTAGTTTGTTAGATTATTTTGAGGAAGATAACGAATTTTATCTGGTGCAAGAATATGTAAAGGGTTGGACTCTGGCAAGGGAGGTAAAACGGGAAGGGGCGCTTTCTGAGGCAGAAGTCAAGCGGTTTTTGCTAGAGATACTGCCCGTTCTAACCTATATTCACCAGCATGGAGTGATTCACCGAGATATTAAACCGCCCAATATTTTGCGATCGCAGGACGACGGGCGGCTAGTGCTGATCGATTTTGGGGCGGTCAAAGAGCAATTTGTTGATCCCGATCGGGTGACCGAGCGCACCTCAACGACTCAGTTTGTGGGGACGTTGGGCTTTGCGCCTGCCGAGCAGTTGGCGTTGCGTCCAACCTATGCCAGCGATATTTTTGCCCTAGGGGTAACCTGCCTGTATCTGCTCACGGGTAAGCCGCCCATGGATTTTTCCTACGACTTTGCTACGGGTGACGTGTGTTGGCAGAACTGGGCAACTGTCAGTGAACACTTTGGGAAGGTGCTCGACCGAATGCTGAAGGTTTCATTGCGCGATCGCTTTCAGTCGGCTGCCGAAATTCAGCGAGCGCTAGAGCTAGAGCCCCATCTCAGCGAGCTTCAGCGATGCATGAATTTGCGTCCCGCCTTAGAAGATATCTCGGATGAGGCGTTGCTGAGCAGCGGCAGATATTTGCCCCCGACGGTGCGAACCGCGATCGCCATTCGCCGCTGGAACAACAAAGCGATCGCCAGGGAAAACCGAAGGTTAGCCACTTAAGCTCGCCTCCTGGTTGACTGACAAAACTTGAACTGCCCTCACCCCAACCCATCTCCCAGAGCGGGCTACTGGGTACACACATGTCTAAGCTAGCTACGCTTCAGTCTTTTCAGCCCACTAAATCCCCCAGAAGCACACAAGGAGAGGGGGGATTTCAAGCCAGTCCTTTGTCTGAAATCCCTTAAGTTAGCAAGTTAGCCTGGGCTGCGGGTTACGCAGGTTGGGGAGTGGCATCGGCAGTCCAGAGAGATTCAAAGCCAAGGGTTGGATCGCTGGTTGGATCAAGGGATGAGTCGGCGATCGGCTTTACGCCTCGGCTCACTTGGTGTACACCCCAGACGCTTTCTGTCCGCACATCGCCAAACCCCGCAATTCCCATCCAAGCATCCACGCTGCCCTGAGCATAGGCACGGATGTAAGGCTCCTCAAAAATTTGGGTGAGCCACTCAGTTTGGCGGAGAGTCGATTGGTTGCCATCTAAAATCAAGACTTCTCCCCCTGCCCTAAGTAACCGGAAGCATTCGTCTAGCACTTTACAGGAAATGGCGGGGGGGGTTTCGTGGAACAATAGGGAAGCCGTGACTAAATCAAAGCTGCGATCGGCAAAGGGGAGTTGCTCGGCTTTGCCTTGCTGAAACTGAATATTTAACCCTGCCTGACGGGCTTTATCATCTGCCACAGCCAGCATATAGGGCGACAAATCAATTCCAATCACTTCTGCCTGAGGAAATTTTTGCTGGAGCAAGCGGGTGGTTGAGCCAGTTCCACAGCCTAAATCTAAAATGCGTTGGGGTTGGCAACGAATCCGTTCTATTAAGGATTGACGCACCCATAATTCGTTGGGCGGTAGAACGTGCTGCGTAATGGGATCATAGGAAAAGGCAGCTCCTAAATTTAAGTAGCCCTCTTCAATGCCATGAAAGTTTTGGGCGTAGTATTTGGGGTACTCAAAATTAGGTTGACGAAAGCGATCGCTCTCCTTTTCCCAATCTCGACTCTGGTAGTATTTTTTAATTTCTTCTGAATCGAGCAAAAAGGTTTTGAAGAAGGGAGCCAAGAACTGTTCAAATATCGTGTCTTTGCGAGGTGTCATAAGCGATCGCCCAATGCATCTAAGTTGAACTGTTGACCGTTGTGTTGATCTTTCTGCTGAATATTCTCACAGCTTTACTAATTTTAATGAATTCACCAGAAAGTTATAATTCTTTCAGCCTCAGGGAAATCATTGGCTGCACCTGTCCATCCTCAATTTTGTCTTCCTATGCTTAAAGCAGTGTTGTTCGATTTCAATGGCGTAATTATTAATGATGAGCCGTTGCATGAGAAGCTGCTGGCACAAATTTTGGTGGAAGAAAATTTAAGGGCAAATCCAGACGAGTTTCGAGAGGTTTGCTTAGGCAGAAGCGATCGCGCTTGTTTGCACGATTTACTTCTGCGGCGCGGACGAGTCGTCAGCGATGAATATTTAACCGGATTGGTGGCGCGGAAGTCTCGCTATTATCAACAGCAGCTCGAAGCCCTAGAAGCCGTCCCTACGTACCCCGGTTTAACGGATCTAATTTTTAAAATTCGAGTCGCCAATCTCACCATGGCAGTAGTCAGTGGCGCAGTACGCGCCGAAATTGAATGGGTGTTAAATAGCCTCAATTTAGCTCAATATTTTAGTGTGATTGTGGCGGGTGATGATATCACAACCAGCAAGCCTGACCCTGCTGGCTATTTACTAGCGGTCGATCGCCTCAATCAGCAGAACCCGGGGTTGGCGCTGCGACCCGAAGAATGTCTGGTCATTGAAGATACCTTTGCGGGTATTGAGGCAGGCAAACGCGCTGGTATGAAAGTTGTGGGCGTGGCAAATTCTTATCCTTATCACATGATGCAGCGGCAGTCGAATTGGGCGGTCGATTATCTTTCAGAATTAGAGCTTGACCGAGTACTGCAAGTATTTTTGGGCAGAGAAAAACCAGAGGTTAAAGACTAAGCTAAAATAACAGTCGCGGGGGGTTAGCGCAGTTGGTAGCGCGTTGCGATCGCACCGCAAAGGCCACCGGTTCGAGCCCGGTACTCTCCATTAATATTGATTAAAAAATCATTCGGTTGGGCATTCTGAGCGTGACGCGAGGTCGCTTTTTTGTGGCAAAAGTTCCTTTACCGCCGTTCCCGTGATGAAATTTCGATCCGTCAAATTTGATTCGCTGCGATCGAAATTGGTCTTGTCTTTTTTAGTGGTTTCGCTGCTGCCGATCTTTTTACTCACGGGGGTCAATCGGCAAAGCACCACTGCGGTCATGACTCAAAATGCCAACCAAGCGCTGTTGGCAGCAGCCAGCCAAACCGCCCTGCGGCTCGATAGTTTTATTCAAACCAACCTAGATACGGTTCGAGTGGAAGCTCAGCTTCCAGGGGTGATCAGATATCTTCAGTTGTCGCCCGAGCAACAGGCAGAAAGCCCAGAAGCAATGGAAGCTGCCGCTATATTTTGGAGTTTAGCTCGTCGAGATCCGTCGAATATTTTGTCTTATTCGCTGTTAAACCTCCAGGGAATAACGGTTTTTGACACCTATGCTCCCGATATGTATCGCGATCGGGCAACCGAAGATTATTTTTGGCAACCTCTGACTTTAGACTCTGCATATACATCACCTGTACGAATTCAGTCTCGCCAAGATGGAACCGCCAGCATTTATTTTAGTAGCCCTGTGAGAAATGCATCGGGAGAAGCGTTAGGAGTTTTGGCAGTGCGCTACAACGCGATCGCCCTGCAACACATTGTTCGCCAAAGTCAAGACTTAGCGGGTTCTCAATCTTTTGTCGTCGTTTTAGATGAATATCACATTCACATTGTGGATGGTAGCCCCATTAGCCAGCAGTTCAAGTCTTTGATCCCGCTGGCACCTGCCCAAACGAGGCTTTTACAAAAACAACAGCGTCTTCCCGACTTTCCCCCCCATCAACTCACCATCCGTCAGCCCGACTTTGAGCACGCCCTGAATCAGGTCTGCCCCCTCACTCAAACCTGCCCTCCGGTTTATGTCACCACCCCCATTCCCGGTTCCCCCGATCGCAACAAGCGAGTCGCCATTGTTCGGCTGAAAACCCAGCCCTGGTTTGTGGCTTTTTCCCAGCCCGAAGAAGTGTTTTTATCGCCTATCCATGCCCCCATGCAAGCCACGATCGCCCTAGCTCTTAGCATTGCCGTAATCGTGGCGATCGCGGCGCTCAGTGTGGCTCGGTGGTTGTCCAAACCTTTAGATCTCTTGGCGGAAGGCGTGAGCCAGTTTACAGCAGGCAACTTGGCAGCCCGGGTCAACGTTCAGTCAAAGGACGAAATTGGCGTACTCAGTGCCAGTTTTAACATGATGGCAGAACAGGTGGGAAAGCTTTTGAAACGGCTGGAAGATCGAACGGTGGAACTGGAGGAAAGTCGGTACATTACCTTTGCAGTTAGTGAGCTTTCTAAGTCGATTTTGGATAGCGATCGCCTTTTGCAAGAAGCCGCTAAGTTAGTGCAGGAAGGTTTTGCCGTCACCTATGTGCAAATTTATTTATGGGATGAGGGCACGGGTCAGCTCCAGCAGCGAGCCACGGCAGGCAAATTTGAGGATGCTGATCAAACTTTCGCTCATCATGCTTTTGATTATGACCTTGCAGACGGCGGAGAGAGTTTGGTGGCGATCGCTGCCCGCCAGTTTCAGCCTCAAATTTGTCATGACCTCGCCCCCTGCTCTCCCCCCTTCATTCCCCAATTTCACCTCGCTCGTTCCGAAGTTGCTGTTCCCCTCATAAGTCGTGGTACGCTTTTGGGCGTATTAGATATTCAAGATAGTACCCCCGATCGCTTTAGCAAAACCGATCAAGAAACCTTCAATACCCTCGCCGGACAAATTGCCACCGCCCTAGAAAACGCCTCCCTCTTTCACGCCATCCAAACCACCGAAGCCCAATATCGAGACAAAGCCCAAGAGCTGCAACAAACCCTTGAGGCACTCCAACAAGCCCAAGCAAAACTGGTGCAGAGTGAAAAAATGTCGAGCTTGGGTCAGCTCGTTGCGGGCATAGCCCATGAAATCAACAATCCCATCAGCTTTATTTACGCCAATCTCACCTATCTTAATCAATACCAAACTGACCTGTTCAAATTACTGCAACTTTACCAACAGCACTATCCCCAGCCCGCCGCCGAGATTCAAAAAGAGCGAAACAGAATTGATTTGGCTTTTATTAGCCGAGACTTTAGCCAAATCCTAGCGTCTATGAAAGTTGGAACAGAACGGATTCGCAAAATTGTTTTGTCTTTACGTAACTTTTCGCGGTTAGATGAATCTGAAGTAAAACCTGTAGACATTCATGAGGGAATTGAAAGTACTCTGTTCATGTTACAAAGTCAACTCAAAGCATCTCAGACTCACCCTGCTATTAAGATCATTAGAGAGTACGCTGATTTACCTCTCATAGAATGTTATGCAGGACAAATGAATCAAGTGTTTATGAACATTTTGATGAACGCTATAGATGCCTTAAAAACGTGTGTCTCCACGCCCGACTTACAGGATTTACCCACAGGTTCAGCCACTTGGCTCAAAACTCAGGATACGCTAAAAATTTTAATTAAGACAGAGCTGGTAGGAGACGACGTTGTTATTCGCATCATCGACAATGGGATTGGCATGACAGAAAACACCCGACACAGACTTTTTGACCCCTTTTTTACGACCAAAGAAGTGGGCAAAGGCACCGGGTTAGGGTTGTCAGTGAGCTATCAAATTGTGACAGAAAAGCATCATGGGCAATTGTCTTGCAATTCTGAGTGGGGAAAGGGAGCGGAGTTTGTGATTCAGATCCCGATCGCGCTTAAATCCCATCCAAAATAAGCTTTATAACTCTGAAATTTCTGCCCCGGTTACAAACTTTTGGCTCGACCTATCGAACAGGGGCACTAACGCGATACTCTAGAACTCATTTACTCTTTGGTTTGCTCTTTGGACTGCCGGAGCCAGGATATGAAATCTAAAGTCAGGAGAGTAGGGGAGCCGCGCCCTCTGCGAGAGAGTCGCAAGGGATCGATGCGAGAGAGCCGCAAAGGGTGGCTTCGTGGGTCTCCATCGATTCGCCGCATTGAAAACCGAGATGGCAAACTGAATGTTGTGGGGTTGGGCGCTTGGTACAGGTACTGGCGCGATCCCTACCATTGATGCTGACTATTCCTTGGCTGGGTTTCGTCGGTTTGGTTTCGTTGGCTTACATTTTCATTAATTTTCTGTTCGCGCTCCTCTTTCTGGCAGGCGGCGATTGTATTGTGGGAGCCGAACCGGGAAACTTTTGGGATGCTTTTTTCTTTAGTGTGCAAACCCTAGGCTCAATTGGATATGGAGTCATGAGTCCGGGTACGCGCTATGCTCATATCATAGTAACGGCTGAGGCGATCGCGAGTTTATTGGCGATCGCTGTGGTCACAGGGCTTGCTTTTGCTCGCTTCGCCAAGCCCACCGCCCGAATTATATTTAGTAAAGTAGCCGTCATAGAACGGTACAATGGCGTACCCACCTTAACCTTTCGTGCCGCCAATCAACGCCATAACCAAATTGTTGAGGCTCATACTCGGGTGTATTTAATGCAGGATGAGCAGACCCAAGAAGGAAAATTTTTGCGACGGTTTCATGAACTCAAATTAATCCGCAATCGCACACCCAGTTTTACCTTAACCTGGAACGTGATGCACTCGATTAACGAAGACAGTCCTTTATATGGACAAACACTAGAATCTTTGGAGAAATCTCAGGCTCAGATTGCGGTCTCCATTAGTGGCACGGATGAGACCGTAGCCTACAATATCCATGCAAGACACCTGTTTAGCCCTAGCGAAATTTTGTGGAATCACCAGTTTGTTGACATTTTCTACCAGGCTTCCAATGGCGATCGCTACCTCGACTACGCTCACTTTCACGAAGCGATTCCCCTAGAGGCGACGATCGACCCATCCTTAGAGCCACTCTTCGACTCAAAAACCGGCTAAGGCTGCTCCAACGCCCGCAGCACTGCATCTAACAAGCCTGGAAACCGCGCCTCTAAATCGTCCCGCCGCAGCGAATTAATATATTGAGTTCCCTCCCGTTGGGAATAAATAATGCCCGATTCTCGCAAAACTTTGAAGTGATGGGAAAGCGTAGATTTTGCCACCGAATCTGACAGGGCACAGCAAGGCAGCAAATTTTGACTGGCTAAACGACGCACCACCTCCAGGCGCACCGAATCGCCTAGGGCATAGAGCACGCTAGCCAAGGTCAGATCTTTTCGATCAGGATAATGAATCAGTCGCATGGTTGCATTATGCCATAGGAAACGCTATAGTTCTGTTATTCGAGATTCTCGAATTAATGAGTTTTGAAGTTATCATTTGAACTCATCAGAAGTAAACAGAGGTTTTCGCCATGTCATCCGTTACATCCGTCACAGACGCAAACTTTCAGCAAGAAGTTCTGAGTAGCGAAATTCCTGTTTTAGTTGATTTTTGGGCTCCTTGGTGCGGTCCCTGCCGCATGGTTGCCCCATCCGTTGATGAGATATCGACGCAGTACGAAGGTCAACTCAAGGTTTTTAAGCTTAATACTGATGAGAATCCAGGTACAGCGAGTGAGTATGGTATTCGCAGCATTCCGGCGCTGCTGATCTTCAAGGGTGGAATTAAGGTCGATATGGTGGTTGGGGCGGTGCCTAAAACCACGATCGCCGCCACCGTCGAGAAATATCTGGCTTAATCTGAGAAGTCTCCAAAATCCTTACACTGCCCCCATTGTGGAGGACTTCCGAACCCGTTCTCGTTCAAAGTCCCCCATTCTAGGGGATTTAGGGGGCGGATTGGGCAGCAATCTAGACTTTTCAGATCACCTCTAAGCCCATTCTTCTAGGTGAACGACTCCCGACTCTGATGCTTCGCATACAGAGCAGGCTTCGCGCTTCGTTCGGGAGCTATCGCAAGAACCGTCAGCGCGCAGACACGGGCGTACCCACCGCGTAGTTGACAAGAGATCGGACAAAGCCGTATTCCCAACCCGTCCAAGTTATGGCATGAAACCCTTACCCAGTCAGTAATTGCTCGGTTCCTCCATCTCCCCTTCCCTCGCTTTTGGCATGGGTCAGGGGAGTGTCGTCAACTCGCTCGCATTCTTCCCGACGCTCACCCGAAGCGGGTAGAGCACGAGGTTGCTGCTGCATTAGCTTAAAGACCTTATCTTTTTTGCCAACCTTAATCTTTGCCAACCTTAATCCATCCTGTCACCCTGTAATCCCTAGGAGATCAGCCCCATGCCTCTAGATGTGCCCACCGCGATCGCCCAACGTCGATCAATTAAAACGTTTAAACCCAACGCGATCGCCCCTGACCTGCTTAAGCAATTGGTTGAACTGACCGTCGCTGCTCCCAGCAGCTACAACATTCAAGGCTGGCGGATTATTTTGGTGCAAGATGCTGCCCAAAAAGCTGCTTTAGCCGAAGCCGCTTGGGGACAAGCGCAAATTGTGCAAGCTCCCGTAACCTTTGTGTTTGCCACTGATGTGTCGGTAGGAACGGGAGACTTAACCCCAGTTTATGAACAAGGGCTAGCCACGGGCGCTTGGTCAGAGGCAACGGTCAGTTATTTCAAAACCGCCATTCCTCAGTTTTATGCCAACGTGGGCGATAAAGCCCGCGAGTATGGAATTAAAGATGCATTAATTGCCGCCACCCATTTAATGTTGGCAGCAGAAAGTTTGGGTCTATCCACTTGCCCGCTGAACGGTTGGGTAGAAGAAAAAGTTAAAGCAGTTGTGGGGCTAGAAGACAAGCCAGAAGTGGCGATCGCGCTTCTCGTCACAGTTGGATATGCCTCTGAACCTCGGAAAAATCCCGGTCGGTTGCCGCTCTCATACAACGTCTTTCAAGACAAGTTTGGAATACCGTATGTAGGCTAAGGCTCTCACCTTATCTCCGATCGAAGGTTGCAAATGGGTGATTTGGCAAGGCAGAAATAAGCGACAATATCGGGGTTCATCTTAAAATATGCAGCAACGCCCGTCTCTTTGCCCCACGCATTTATGGATGCCATGACCGTTACTCGTTTCCGCTTTCTGAGGCTCCAGCGCCTTTCTCAATATCCTCGCCTTTCCATTCAAATGATGGGGGCGGGGATCTTGCTGACCTCGTTATTTGTCATGGCTGCCCTGTTCTCGCCCGTCCTGCAATCTTGGGGAGTTTTGCAAAGTCCCCTGGAAGCCCTAGCCAACATCCCTCATCAACCGCCTTCTCCCGAGCATTGGTTTGGCACTAGCCGCCAAGGATATGATGTGTTTTCGCGGACGTTATTTGGAAGTCAGGCAGCGTTACAAGTAGTGGGGGTTGCGACAGCGATGAGTTTACTGGTGGGCGTACCGTTAGGATTAGTCAGCGGTTATTTGGGCGGTAAGCTGGATAAAGCTCTGCTGTTCTTAATGGATACTATTTATACCTTGCCCGGTTTATTGCTGTCGGTAACGTTGGCGTTTGTAGTGGGGAAAGGGGTGTTTAATGCGGCGATCGCCCTCAGTATTGCCTATGTTCCTCAATATTATCGGGTTGTTCGTAATCACACCGTTAGCATAAAGACAGAACTGTTCATTGAAGCCGCGCGATCGATCGGTGCTTCAACGTGGCGTGTTTTATCCAAATATCTGTTCTTTAACGTTATTCAAAGTGTTCCTGTTCTGTTCACGCTGAATGCAGCCGATGCAGTTTTGGTACTAGGCGGATTAGGATTCCTGGGCTTAGGATTGCCTGAACAAACACCCGAATGGGGCATGGATTTGCGACAAGCGCTCGATGCATTGCCAACGGGAATTTGGTGGACAGCGTTATTTCCAGGATTGGCGCTAACCCTGTTGGTAGTTGGCTTGTCTCTCATGGGCGAAGGCTTAAATGAGCTAATTAATCCTTTGTCGCGGGAGGGTGATTAATGGAAATGGAAGAAGTGATTGGGATTGATTTAGGCGGAACTGCCATAAAACTTGGTCGGTTCGATCGCCAAGGAAATTGCGCTCAATGTCTCACAATTCCAACACCACAGCCGCCCGACCCGGATGCAGTTTTAGCAGAGATGGTAGAGGCGATCGCCCAATTGGATACAGAAACGGTAGTGGCGATCGGGGTGGGCACACCGGGACCGGCGGATGCAGCAGGGCGCATCGCGATCTATGCCATTAACTTGGGCGGTTGGATCGACATTCCGTTGGCAGACTGGTTAGAAGCAAAAACAGGCAAACCCACAGTGATTGGAAACGATGCCAATTGCGCTGGACTTGGCGAACATTGGATCGGTGCAGGTCAACCGTTTAAAGATCTAGTCATGCTGACCTTGGGAACTGGAGTGGGCGGTGCCATTATTTTAAATGGCAATCTGTTTGTCGGGCGGAAGGGCACGGCTGGGGAGCTAGGCTTGATTACGCTGAATCCGGCTGGGGCTCGGTGCAACAGTGGCAATCATGGGTCGTTGGAGCAGCATTTATCGGTGCGGGCAATCCGACGACGAACGGGCTTAGAGGCAGAGGAATTGGGCAGAAGGGCGGAGCGAGGGGATGAGGAAGCGATCGCGTTTTGGCAAAGCTATGGACGCGAATTGGGGATTGGAATTGTCAGTTTGATGTATGTGTTAACCCCAGAGGCGGTCATTATTGGGGGTGGAGTTTGTCATAGCTGTGAGTTTTTCTTTCCTGCTGCTTGGATGGAAATTGAACAGCGAGTTGTAGACTATTCTCGGCTCGATGTGAAGCTTTTGCGAGCAGAGTTGGGAAATCAGGCAGGAATGGTGGGAGCTGCAAAGCTAGCATGGTCTAAGTTTGGCGCTTAGTCCCGTTTTGTGGGATTATTGGGAGCAAGAGGTTAGCGGCTTAACGCGATTTATGCAGCGTCACCAAGACCATCTGGCAACGCGCTCGCATTTATTCAGTGTTGAACTAGATCATGAAGGCACACGAGACCGTCAGACGAGCCGGATTGCCACAGTATTTGAGTTGTCCGATGAGCTGAAAGCGGTATGGTCGGGGGCACAACTGGGAGTAGAAGTCATCCGAGTAGGTCCGCGGCAGGGCAACCCCATAATGTATCAGCCCTACCGCACAATGGGCTACGGTGTATACAAATGGGCTACGGTGTATACACATAAGTCTAGACTGGCTTCGTTCCAAGCTTTTTCGCCCCCCTAAAATCCCCCAAATTGGGGGACTTTGAAGCACAGAACTGGATCGGAAGTTCCCCAATTTGGGGGGGTGGGGGGCGGTTCGCCAGGACTTGGCTAGATTCGATCACTTGTGTATACACGGTAGCCTATTTTGGGAGAGGGACTTTGATTGCTCTAGAACGGTGAGGCAGCCACAATAATGTCGCGAGCGATAAGGGCAGGCTTTTCTCCAAAGATGGCGATTTTTACCTGTCCGACTCCGCCTTTGCCGTCTCGATCGTAAAAGAGGGCACCGTTACGCTGGTTATAGATGAAGCGATCGCTGCGATCGAGCGCTTTTTGCCACTGGCAAATTGATTGCGGCGCAGGTTGCCCTGTCTGAGTCCGGCAAAATCATCGGAGTCCACGACCAGCACATCGCCTTCTCGCTTGTCGAAATCCAGGATACGATCGACTCCCGATCGCGGAGCGCCGAGGACGAATCGATCGGCTCCGGCTCCGCCTGTTATCCGGTCTTGACCTGCGCCACCGAAAAGACTGTCGTTACCTGCGCCACCGTTGAGCGTATTCACGCCTGCATTACCGATGATCAGATTACCGCCATCGTTGCCAGTTCCGGTGAGATTGTCTGTTCCAGTCAAGGTCAAGTTTTCAAGATTTGCCCCTAACGTAAAGCTGATCGAGGCTTGAACGGTATCGGTTCCGGCATCGGCGGCTTCGGTAATCACGTCGATCGCATCGCCGATCACATAGATGTCATTGCCTAGTTCGCCCGCAAGCTGATCGGTTCCAGCGCCGCCATCAAGAATGTCGTTGCCGCCGCCGCCGCGCAGCGAGTCATTTCCAGCTAAACCTCGGAGCGTGTTTTGAGCATCGTTTCCAAAGAGTTCGTTGTTTAGCTCGTTGCCCGTACCATCGATCGCTGTGGTAACTTCAGCATTCAGGGCAAGACGTTCTACGTTTGCACCGAGCGTATAGCTGATCGAGGCAATGACGAGATCGTTATCCCCCTCATTCGCATTCTCAACCACGACATCGCCAGCATTGTCCACAATGAATACATCAGTCCCAGAGCCGCCCTCCATGCGATCGCTGCCCAGTCCGCCATCGAGATAGTCACTGCCTGCTTCTCCTCTCAGCACATCATCTCCTGCTAAACCCTCAAGCCGATTGTCGTTGTTGTTGCCAATCAGCAGATTACTGAACGCATTGCCTTTAGCCTGCTGGCTGCTTCCTTCCAGCAGGAGCAAATTTTCAACATCTGGGAGGTTTTCCAGGCTGAAGTCGATTGCACTAGAAACCAAATCGATTCCGACAACTGGCAATTCAATGACAACATCGAGCGGGCTATCGACGACATAGCTATCGTCCCCTGGACCACCATCGAGTCTGTCGTTGCCGCCCCGACCGTTGAGAAAATCTTGACCTGCAAAGCCGAAAATGATGTCTGCCTGATCTGTTCCGAGTAGCGTGTCGTTGTTGTTAGTGCCGTTGATAATTGCCATGATGTTTGCTCCTTATAGTGAAGAGGGTTGAAGTTAGAGCTAAATGAAACCGAGGCAGCACAATTTGTCAGCAGTTATTGCTTAACTAACCCGATTGAAGTTGCTTTAAGCCTTTGAGAATGAAGAACGAAGCGATCGCTTAATCAGTTCGTTTTCATTCAGTTTTCCTCAGTCTCTTGAACTCCTTACTTCACTCTTACGGGCGAGTTTTGGCACTTATGCAGTCTCGGTCGATGAATTTTGAAAAATTTCTGAATTCGCTCTGGAAAGCGGCTGAGAGGATGATTGAAAGTAACTACTCAGTCTGCCCTCACGCTAAATCCCCCAGAATGGGAAATTTAGGGGGCAAATTCATATCGTGATTCAGCAACGCCTTTTATTTCTTATTTTTTAATTAATAGCGGCTAATCTATTAGGCTAATCTATTAACGGCAACCGCACCCGAAAGCAACTCCCTACGCCTTCTTTACTGCTGACTGTAATTTCGCCATCATGCTGTTGCGCGATCGCTTGGGCAATAGATAGCCCTAATCCTTGCCCGCCTAAACGATAAGACCTTGCTCGGTCTGCTCGCCAAAATCGTTGAAAGACTAGCTTCAAACGTTCCGGCGCAATTCCTATTCCTGTATCTTCAACGCTAACAATCACAAATCGATTGATTCGCCCCAAGGTTAATGCCACTGTACCGCCTGGGGGCGTGTACTGCAAAGCATTTTCTAACAGGTTAGAGAACAGTCGATTCAGCTTGGAGGTATCGCCTAAAACCATTAAGCCAGAGGTCAAACTAGATTTGAGTGCAATTTTACGAGATTGGGCTTGAGGCTCTAATAGGGCAATTAAATCTTGCAAACTTTATCGAGCAAAATGGGTTTTAGCTCGATAGATAATGCTGGATTGACAGCGGTCGATCGCGCCAAAAGCAACAAATCTTCTACTAACCGAATCATTTGGTTCGTTGCACTGGCGATCGCGGATAACTTTCTGGCATCTTTAGGATGAATGCGTTCAGGATGCTTCAAAATCACATCAATCGAAATTTTAATAGCCGTTAAAGGGCTGCGTAACTCATGAGACGCATCGGCAGTAAACTGTTTTAACTGCTCAAAGCTTTGCCGAGTCGGCTTAAGTGACTCGTTGACCAACCAAACGCCACCCACTCCAGTTAACGCTAATGCGACCACGCCGCCCACGCCAAATCCCCAGCGCAACCAATTGATCACATCCTCAATTTCAGACATCGATTCACTAGCGCGAATATAACCTTCTAACTTTAAATCAGGCTGCTCTAATTGACGAGAATAGACCGGAATAGTGAACGTGCGGATGCGATCGCGCGGTAACGTTAAAATCCCAACTCGTAACGGCAAATCAACCTGAATTGATCCTTGTTTAGCAAGCTCTTTTCCGTTTTCATTGAACCAGCTTAAACTTTGACGATTCCGCCGAAACAAATCTTGCCATGGAATCTCGGCTCGGTTGTCCAAATGTTCGCCGCCCTCTAACTTGACACTTGTTAAACTAGGCGCCGCCGATTGTGCTAGTGTTAACAGCCGATTATCAACCTGTTGGTAAAGGCTATGGACAAAAAATAGGTAAACTGCCGCTGCCGATGTCCCAAAAATCACTGCCATGACCGTCAAATAAGCCAACAGCAGCCGCCACCCAAAGTCTCGAATCAAGCCCCAACCTCCAACCCCTTCAACCGATAGCCCAGACCATGCACGGTTTCAATTAAATCGGGCGGCGCACCTGCTGCCCTGAGCTTGTGCCGTAAGCCTTTAATGTGCGTGCGTACAGTCTCCTCAGTCGGCGGCTCTTCTAGCGACCACAGCCGCTCTAAAATTTGACTGCTGCTAAAGACCCGCCGCCCATTGCGCAGAAATAATTCTAAAAGCCCATATTCTTTAGGAGTGAGGGCTAACAATTTTTCTCGATACGATACTTCGCAACTGCTAGGGTCGAGCCGCAATTCGCCCAACTCATAAACCGTCGGTAAGGCAGCACCGCCACTGCGCCGCAGCAAGGATCGAATCCGCGCTAGTAGCTCGGTTAAATCAAAGGGTTTAATTAAATAATCATCGGCTCCTGCATCTAGACCTAAAACGCGATCGCCCACTGTATCTCTTGCGGTCAGCATTAAAATGGGCGTGATACAATTCTGCGATCGAATCTTACGACAAAGGCTAACGCCATCCATATCGGGCAGCATAACATCCAACAAAATCAGGTCATAGGTGTAAGCCTCGACCAAATCCCAAGCGCTGCCCCCTTCATATGCCACATCAATCACATAATTTTGATCAGTCAGATCTTCTGCCAATGCATCTGCAATGCGTTCATCATCTTCAACGAGTAGAATTTTCATCGTTTTACTCCTTCTCAATGAGCTACGGCAGATGCTCTCCTACGATAGTGGAAAGAGTGGTTGATGTAAAAATAATTAATCAGGAGCAAGCAAATACCTTCTCCTGATTAATTAGATTAATTATTTTTTCAGGGCTTAGAAAATCCTAATTGTTCAGGATTTGCTGCAACTGTTGCTGCAAATCAGCATCTTGACGAACCGCAGTCAAAATTTCGTTAAACCGCGTCAGCTCCAATCCTTGAGACTCAACTGCCTGCACCCTACGAGTTTGAGTTTCACTTTGAATAGTTTCTAGCTGTGTCGCAACCTGTTGAACTGCTTGCTGTTCTTGGGGTGTTGCGGGCGTGCTAGCTTGAGCAGTGGTAGGAGACTGTTGGACACTATACAATTCTCTAAATCGATCTTCTGATAGCCCTGCTTTTTTAATGGCTTCACTAACTTGCTGTTGCGCCGTTTTTTGAATCTCTTGCAACTGTGGAATAACCTCAGCAAACTTTTGTAGCTCTGCCGGACTCACTGCCGCAGGTGTTTCTGTTGCAGGTGCTCCACTGGGAGACTGGGGTGAAGTGGGAGCGGCGCTAGGAGCCTCAGGCGATGCAGGTGCCCTAGTTGGGCTCTGCGCCGGAGTGGTGCCAGGAGCATTAGGAGTTTGGGCAGACGCAGGAGTCTCAGTTCTGAGGGCATCAGCCTCTCCCTTCGTCAGGGTGGCAGCCTTACCATCACTAGGAACCATGCTCGGGGCAGGAGTTGCAGTTGGAGAATTTGCGCCAGGTGCAGTCAAGCTTTGAGGCTCGGGTGCGGGAGAGGCAGGCATTGCTGAACCAGGAGTTGAACCGGGAGATTCCATGCTGTCTGAAGATGGTTTGTCGCCGGGACTCATGCTGCCACTAGGTTCAGGAGCAGAAGGTTCAACACTGGGTGGAGTGGTTTCGCTGGGGAGAGAGAATTGGGGAGAATCTGTAGGAGCCATTTGGGGTTCTACAGAGGCTGGAGGAACTGCCGACTCACGAGGCTCAGAACTGGAGGGAACGGCGGTAGGTTGTTCTCCGTCTGGGCAGCGAGAGTTAAGGGGAGTCACTTCGCAGAGAATTTTCATTCCTTCTGCTGACATCACAATGTCTTCAGGAGCAGAGGATTCGTTGGAAGTCTGGGATAGGGCTGGAAGACTAACCAAGAGGCTTGCACCCGCAGCGCTCATAACTAGAAGATTTTTAAGCAAATTTGAGCGATCGCGCATGATCATTATTAAGGCTCCTAATCGTGTGATGTTGTGCTGGTGGGATTGATTTTTGAACCCCTATCAACCAACGGGTTGAGAGTTTTGGAGAGATGAAGTCTCTAAAAACTCTTGTCAGTTGGCAATAGGAATACTTTGTACTTTGATCTCGTGAGTCGGTGGATAAGGCAACCTTTCACTGCATCATCGAGGAATAATGGACTCATCAAGCTACAGATGAATGACTAGCTCATGAGCCGATTACAGCAGTCATAAAGCTTTAATGAAATGAAATGCTGCTGATAGACTAAGGAGTCTGTAATCAAAAGAGCAACTCTCAATAAATTCGACTTTTGCAATCTGGAAATGCTGTCTCTAAGAGATTTCCTGAGGCTTAAGTCTAATGAGGAAAGCTTGACTGGTTAAGCATCACTGAACCTCCATTGAAGATAGGCGAAGTATAGATAGTTACAGTTAATCGCCAACTCAAACTACACTAAAGGTAAGATGTGAAGTTTTTGTGAAGAGAAATCCGAACTGGCGCTGTAACCTTGGCGCTGAAACAGTTAGAGAAATATTACTACTTTCTAATTCCCGATTATTTCTGCATCCTAAATTTTTATGAGCTCCCTTAAGTTACCTCTTTTGACGGATGCACATTGATGATTTATTAATGCGATCGCCCTTCTAAAAAGAGTTGATTTTGCTCTACGAAAATAGACCTTGAGCGAAATAAAATGGATGACCGGCTGATGAGTTCTAAAAGATTAATGAAAAAGAAAAAACAGGCATAAAAAGGGGTGCGTTACCAACGCACCCTACTTTAGCGGGATGGAGCTGACGGGAGTCGAACCCGTGTCCGCCCTGGGTATTAATATTCCGATCATTCACAGGTTTAGCTTATCTAGTCCTCTAAGCGGGAGCCGTCTATTGTCCCAGACGGGGGATTCTCTAATTGAGTCTTAGCGAGTTTTTAACTAGAGGAACCAAACTCGAGCATCCGTTGGGGTTGGTCTACACTCTTAACGGAGTCGGACTGTAGACGCTCGAACCTATAAGAGGTTTTTAGGCAACCGCAGCTGCTTTACGAGCAAAGGGTACGATGTTGTTCGCATGTACGTGTTTTGAGCCATTGATTTGCGAGAGTTAGCCCGCTCTCGACCTGCATCGCGAAATAACGTTCGCCAAAACGTCGAAACCGTGACAGCCCCGTGTTTTGTCTGTTCATTATACTTGCTTGTACAGTATAACGTCTAGCCAGGTTTTGGGTTTGCGAGGTTAACCGAATCAGAAGAGTCCTTTAATTTAGACGAATCGAGTTAACTGCACTCGATATCGCTCTTTTCGCGTGACCGAAACTTCGCCAATTTCTAGCCGCCCTTTGCCCCGAATCGCAACCAAATCTCCGGGTTTAAGCTGATGGCTCGACTGCGTGATGTCTTTCCAATTGACTCGGACATCGCCGCTGTTGATTAAATCTGCCATTTTGCTACGCGACATGCCAAAACCTGCCGAGGCAACTGCATCTAACCGCATAGAGGCTTCGGTAGTGGTGAGTTCTTTTTTCTTCGGTTCGCGTAGCTTCAGTTCACTCCAGTCAATTCGGCGCGTTTTGACGGGCACCGATCGCACCTGAGTGAGACTTTGCTCTAAAAATTCCACCATTTCGGGCACCACGATCGCCTGAGCGCCGCGTTCACCTAAAACCAGAATATCGCCCACTTTCTCGCGCACAATGCCTGTGCCCAACAGCGCTCCTAAGAAATCTCGATGGGTCGCTTGATCGAAGAGGAAGTTTCCGGCAATATCGAGGGCTGCGACCGCGACTTGGGAGGTCTCTAGGGGAAGATCGGCATGGGCGATCGCCACGCGCTGACGTTCGGCTTGGGGATATCCGCCCCAAGGGAGTAGTTCCACTTCAGTGAGTCGTGCAAAAACTTGTTGTACCTCGGCTAATTCGGGCGGTGATAAAAAATCAGAGGCAACAATGTCCCAGGTTTTCAGCGCTTGCTCGGCTTGGTCAATGACCCGGACGATCGCTTCTCGATTTTCAACGCCCTTAAGGAGTTCTTCTCGTGGCAGCATGGATGAGTTTGTGTAATGCTTTTCAATTTTATCGAGACTTTAGGGTTGTGCGTAAGCAGGGTGAAGAGTAGTTGTGTCAATTCGATCTCAAATCAGTTCTGAAATTCGGGCTTCTTTATTTTTGGCGCTTCCTCTAGCTGGGGCACAGATGGCGCAAGCAGCGATCGCTTTTGTTGATACTGCCATGATGGGGAAACTGGGCAGCTCAATATTGGCGGCAGGAGGCTTGGGCGCAATTAGCTTTGGCGCATTGCTGATTGTGGGTTCGGGAATTGTGGCGGCAGTGAGCCCTCTGGCTGCCGAGGCGTATGGGGCAGGACAGCCGCAAAAAGTAGGGCAGGTCATTCGTCAGGGGTTTGGATTGGCGGTGTTGGTGGCGTTGCCCACTATGGTGTTGATTTGGCAAATGCGATCGCTGTTCAGTTCAATGGGTCAGCCGCCGGAGCTTTTAGAGCAAACAGAGCGTTATTTGCGGGCGATCGTTTGGGGCTATTTGCCGGGTTTAGGGTTTGCTGTTTTGAAAGACTTTGCTTCGGCGATTTCAAAACCTCGCTCAGTCATCATCATTACGCTGTGCAGTGTGCCGCTGAATATCATCGGGAATGATGTGCTGATGTATGGCAAATTTGGATTGCCGGCGTTGGGTTTAGAGGGAATTGGCTGGTCGAGTACTATTGTATTGTGGGTGATGTTTTTGGCGATCGCTCTTCATATTCATCACCAACGACAATTTAGAATTTATGGCATCTTTCGAGGCTTCCCAACGTTCGATCGCCACCTGATTCAAGAGCTGCTTCACATTGGGCTACCCATTGGCATCATTGCTTTCGTCGAAACAGGGCTTTTCACCGTTACGACTTACCTCATTGGACAAATGGGTGTCGCACCCTTAGCCGCCCATCAAATTGCCTTAGAAACCGCAGGCGTAACCTTTCGGATTCCCTTAGGCATTGCTTTTGCCACGACGGCTCGAGTCGGACAATTAAGGGGGCAGAACAATCCCCGAGGTGCTCGGTTTGCCGGATATGTGGGCATTGCCTTGGGCGCGGCTTTTATGTGTGGTACCGCGATTTTATTTTGGACGATCCCTCGCCCCATTGTGGCGCTATTTTTGGATATTCAAGATCCTGCTAACAGCAAAGTGGTTGAACTGGCTCAGGTGCTTTTGGGCGTGGCGGCTACGTTTCAACTTTTTGACGGTATTCAGGTGATTGCGGCTGGGGCGCTGCGAGGTTTAAAGGACACTCGTATTCCCATGGTGATTGGTATATTTGCTTATTGGGGCATTGGGTTAGGGAGTGGCTACGGATTCGGCATGGTGTTGGGTTGGGGCGCGGTGGGGCTCTGGTGGGGGCTGGCGCTGGGGTTGGCGGTTGCTGCGGGCGTGCTGACTTGGCGGTTTAGTACAATTCACTTACAGCCATCAGAGCAAATACGGTAGGGTTAGAATCAAAGAAGAGCAGATTGCATCGATCGATCTGATACAGTTGCCCGTGATAATTGCCCGTGATAATTGCCCGTGATAATTGTCCGTGATAATTGCCCGTGATATTTACTCATCCCCTTATCGTGTTACCCAAGTTTTTCCTCTTCTCTGCCCTAATTTTTTTACTCCCTGCCTGTGCTAATGCTCCCTGGGCAGAGAGAGTAGGGCGATCGCTTGCACCCGATCCTCGGCTTAAAGATAATCCGGTGGCGATCGGTTCACCGTCCGCAACGCCCAGCCCCTCCCCAAGCGCTGGGACAAAGTTGCCGTCCCCTAGGGGAGCACTGCCTAGTCTTTTTACAAATGATAATCTCCTAACAAATCCAGTTCCCCAACCGGGCGACCCTGATTTTATTGGACCGATTCCTTCTGTAAAACCGCCTCCCAATGGTTTCGTGAATTCTTCAGGAAACGCTGCTGCAACGCCATCTCCATCCAGCGACCTCAGCCAAGTCTCTCCCGAATTTCAGACTTACATTACCGACTTAACCAATCTAGGTGCGCTGCAACTCCCTAACTCTCAGAGGTTTGAACCGAACAAAGCCGTTACCCGCCGCGAGTATGCCCGCTGGCTGGTTGCAGCCAATAATTTGATTTATGCCGACGTGCCCGCCCGAAAAATTCGTCTGGGCGCATCGACCGATCAACCTGCGTTCAAAGATGTTGCCACTAAAGATCCTGACTTTGGAGCCATTCAAGGCTTAGCAAACGCTGGATTAATTCCCAGTGCGCTGTCGGGTGAAAGCGGTGCAGTCAACTTTCGTCCTGATGCGCCGTTGACCCGCGAAGATTTGATTGCTTGGAAAGTTCCGGTCGATATGCGGCGATCGCTCCCCAATGCTACTCTCGACGCTATCAAAGAAAGCTGGGGCTTTCAAGACGCTGCCAAGATTGACCCCAAGGTTCTGCGAGCGGTATTAGCGGATTATCAGAACAGCGACTTATCTAACATTCGGCGCGCCTTCGGTTACACCACGCTGTTGAGTCCGAAGAAAACAGTCAGTCGGGCAGAAGCGGCGGCAGTGCTGTGGTTCTTCGGTGCGCAAGGAGACGGTTTATCAGCAAAAGATGCATTGCAATCTAATCAGCCGAATTCGCAACCCAGTGTGCAACCTAGTTTACCGCCTAATCCAATTGGTCCCTAAGGCTTCATGTTCCAGGCTTGCGTCGGTACTGGCTCACCATTTCTAACCGAGACAACGCACTGGTTGCCGCTTCTCGCACATAGGCATCAGCCGATTCGTCATTCACCAACGCCGTCAGCACTTCAGCCCCCCGGCTATCCCCCACTGAAGCCAACGCATTGACAATTGAAACTGCCAACCCCACGTTATCAGTAGTTTCTAAAGCTTCAATTAAAGTATCAAGGGCAGGAGTGCCAATCTCGCCAAGCGCCATGGTTGCCGCAATATGTACGACTGGATTAGCGTCATTAAGCGCCGCTTTCAGTCCTTGCATTCCGGCTTCAGGAAACGTTTCTTCAGGATAATTGAGCGCAATTTGCGCCAACGCCTTGGCACAACTGCCGCGAACGGTAACATTATCGCTATTGAGCAAGTCTTCGACCAAAAGCGGCACAGCATCTGCACCAATTACTCCCAACGCTTTAACCGCTGCTCGCCGAAAGACGACATCATCATCGCCCATCACGTTCATCAGTTGCGCGATCGTAGTTTCATCTCGGTTTTCTGCTAACTCAATCATGGCGCGATCGCGCAAATGCGGATTTGGATGCTTCAGTTGTTGTAGTAAGGCTTCGTTCGACATGATGTACTTGTAAATAAAGATGGATTCAACAGAGATTATTTAAACGAGTTAATTTTTGCTTGAACCAGCCAATCTGGATCGCTCCCTTCATAGCCGCTCAGATCTCCCAACTTTTCTAGCGCCATAATAGCGGTGTATTTCAAATCCCAAATTCGAGCTTCTAAGCATTTTTTAAGTTCAGGAATTGCTCGTCGATCGCCCAATTGACCCAGCGCGATCGCCGCCGCCGCCCTGGATTTTTGAAACTGAGGCTGACGGTTGTGCAGCGCTTCTACTAACAGATCATAAGCAGGCGCGTGCTGCAACCAGCCGAACAGTTTCATGACATGAAAGTGAGCGCCATAATCATTATTCGCTTCTTCCTCATAGGTGGCAAATAGCGCAGCAGGCGCAACATCTGAGTAATGATCGAGAAGGGTTTGGGTTGCCAAATAAGCCCGTCCAAAATCAGTTTCGTACAAGTCTCGGATCAGGGTAATCAGCGGCGGAACTTGCTCGTTACGATGAACTAAATCTAACGTGTTGGGATGATCAAACAGCGTTTGTTCTAAGTAAGGCTGAACGGCGGCAAACGTAATTTCTCCCTCAGGAATACCCTGTTCTGCTAACATCCGAATGCCGCGCAGTCGGAACACCAGCGAAACCGGGCAACGCGCAATCTGAGGAATAGCATCATAGTACTTGGCATCAATCAAATCTTGAATGGAGAGGCGACGAGCAAAAACATTGGGATGTTGCAGCAGCGCCACTACTTTTTGCATATTGGTGAAATCGCGCGTGAACCGACAAACTGCTGCGATCGCGGCACTAGAAATAGGTGCATCTTCAGAATTGACAAACCTACGAATGCGATCTAGCGCAGGCTGATAATCTAACTTGGTTAGCGTGTGAATAATCACCCGATAAGTTTGCCCCGGTTTTTCTAAAAGTTGAGCAATTTCTTCCAAGATTTCGGCATCCTGAGTGCCAATTTCTCCAATTGCCCAAACTGCATTTTCTACGGTGTAACAATCATCTTCTGCCAAACAAGTCCGAATCACAGGTAAAGCCTGTTTTGCCTCCAGTCTGCCCAAGGTTTCAACTGATTTACGACGCACAATGCGGTTTTCTAAAGCCGGATCGGTTTGTTGAATCGCTCGCATTAATGCCTGAATAGAGTTTTCAGACGAAAAATTAATTAAATGGGAAGCGGCAATATAGCGCGAGTCGTCTTCACTCACTTGGTCATAGGGCGTGTCTAAAAGAGCGATCGCCTGTTCTTCGGTCAAGTTAAATAAATTGAGAAATCGCTTATCCATAGTTGATCGTTAGGCTATGAGCTAGGTTTACCGCCTTGATTCCGAACCCTGTTTGATTCTAAGAGGATGTCTGAGAAGCTATCAAAAATTCTTACGCTTGCCCCCCACCTCCCATTCTGGTAGACTTCCGAACCCCTTCTTCTTCAAAGTCCCCCAGAATGGGGGATTAGGGGGCAGATCGGATAGCAATCTAAACTTCTCAAACATCCTCTAAGACATTACTCCAATAAGACATAACTCCAAAAAACAAGGGGACTCTGGGTCGTCGCTCAACTGCACTGAGCAAAACAACGAACCAGAACCCCCACTGCGACTAGACTTTTATCTAATCAACTGCCTGACGGCAACTGACTAAGACAAGGAGTTGATCGCGTAGTCGAGCAATGCATTGTACTCAACCAAAGCTTGAGCAGACATATCACGAGGCGCACAGCCACGGTTACGAGCATAGCTCAGTGCTTCAACATAAGGAGCAGTCGGCAAGCTCAAAGCGCGATAAACTTCGCGCTGACCTGCAATGCCCCACTCGTCGAGGGGACCTGTGCCACCGACGATCAAGCTGTACTGGATCAAGCGCATGTAGTGCTTGATGTCGCGAGCGCACTTAGCTTTGAAGGTATCGTTGGAGTTTGCTTCGCCAGCGTTGTTCAAATAAGGATACTTTTTGATGCAAGCATCGTAAGCTTCTTTCGCAACGTTGTCGAGGTTAGCGGCTAGCTTTTCAGCAGCTTCTAAACGAGCGCTGGCGCGTTGGATACTACCTTGTACAGACTCTAAATCAGAGCTGCTAGGAAAACGACCGGCTGCATCTGCTGATGCAATTACCGTGGTAACAACTGATTTCATTGTTTGTCTCCGAATAAATGGTTGTCAGAAGGTTTTAATAACTTTGCAAACTAGCTCAGAGCTGCGATGACGCGATCGAAGTAGCTAGAAGCTTCAGCGACGAGGCTAGCGCAACGATCTTCGGTGACAATAGCGCCCATTTTACGTAGCTTAGCACCTGCGAAAGCTTCGCTAGGGGTGTCTTTGATGTGAGCAGCGGCTTGAGCCTTCATGATTTGAACGGCACGCACGGTAGAGGTGGTGGGAACGCCCAAAGCTGCATAGGTTTCTTTCAAACCGTTCAAACAACGATCATCTAAAACGGAAGCATCACCTGCCAACAAAGCATAGGTGACATAGCGCAAGATGATTTCAGCATCGCGGAGGCAAGCAGCCATGCGACGGTTGGGGTAGCAGTTACCACCGGCTTGAATCAAGCCTTGGTTTTCGCAAATCATTCCGGCAACTGCATCGGAAACCATGCAGCTAGCGTTGCTGGCGATCGCATTGACTGCGTCCAAGCGACGGTTGCCTTCAGCAACAAAACCCTTGAGGGTATTGATATCAGCACCGCTTAAAGCAGAAGTGCTGGCATCTGCCGAAACTACAGATCTAGAAAAAGCGTCAAGCATTTCGCTCTCCTTCGTTGTTAAAAGATACTTCCTTGTCTGGTTGACAAGACACTATTGAACATAAAAGGAGGAGGGGCATTCAGTCTCGGTTATGAGAAACTAAGCAATAATCCTTAACAATTAAAAACAGCCCCTAGCCAGAGTTGTTCTGACTAGGGGGAGTAAGCTCGGCTTCTAAGAATTCTTCAAGACTGCTTCAACAACTGCTTAATCACGTTCTCTTTGACCATCAGTTGACGCATGACTTCTAGCAAAAAGGTCTGTGCTTGCTCTGTGCTCAACAACTTCACTTGCTCTTCGTAAACCTTGAGGTTAAACTGCTGCTCCATGCTTAATCCTGGAATTTCCATTTCGCTTACTCTCCAGAGAAGTACGACACTTTTTGATTGGATACATATTAACAAAAGTAACACCTGCTTGACAAGTGGTTCGTTATATACATTTCCGAATAAACCCTAAAGACTGAATCAGTCGTTGGTTTTTGCTTCTTTGAAAAAGCTGGGGATCTTAGGAAGGCTTTATAGTATAAGCAGTCAACAGTCTGGCGTTATGGAGTCGCGTATGGACGCAATGGAGTTTTTTCAGGTTAGTACGGGGAAGTGGCGATCGCAGCGAACCACACACCACTTAGCTTTCAGACGATCGGAAATGGGCGAGTCTGAAATTCAAGTCCAGGCTTTGGCTGCTGATGATCCTCAAGTGATTGAAATTTGTCAGATTCATGAGGTTGACCCCAGCTTGGCGATCGGCGGAGCCTATGTGTCGTGGCAAGGGTCGATGGGTTGGGACAAGGAAGACGAAAACCATGAAGGAACAACAGTGTTTGCCTTAGTGCCAGAAGGCAGCGATCGCCGTCAAGGAACTCTGCTGCGAGAGCGAGGCTATGCTGAAATCGTCCCGGTTGCAGGTCAATTTCACATGGATGATGACGATGCCTTGGTTTTAGTGACTGAATACGAGACGATGAGTTCAGTCGAACGGTTTTCGTTTGCCAATCCTAGTTTACGGATGCGAACCAGTACGGTAAAACGATTTGGGGGCTTTAGTACTGCCACTTTCTGCACCGAATTTCGGATGACTGACGCTGAGGGCGCTCCGGTGGCAGCAGCAGCGGCTAACCCGATCGAATCTTTTTCTTTCTTAGGCTGGTAAATTGCGGCTTTATAGCTCTGATCCCTTTGCTCGTGGCTTAGATTATCTTTATGCGATGCGTGGTCTAGCGCTTGATCCAGAAATGGTGGATCTGATGTTTGACCTGAATGCTCGATCGCCGATTTGCGCTTGGATAGGCGATCGCATCGATCAGGTCAACGCCTCGCTCCAACAGTGTCTTCAAGCGTGTCATCATTGCTTTCACACCGCTGATCAACCCCATCTGCAAATCTTTGCTGCCCCATTAGCCTCTCGATTTGGCATTGATGGCTTGTGCAACCTTAGCACCACGCCTATTACCCTTCTGATTGATGTCGGACGAGTCATTCCTCAAGATTGGCTAGCATTGGTTGCGCATGAATATGCCCATGCCTATGCGGGTTCGCCGGGGCATCATTCGGAGTTTGCCCGATCGCTAGCACACTTGTGTTTAGGGTTGGCGATCGCGGCTCCTCCTACCACAGAAAATCATTTGCGGGTGTATCCGCCTTATCACTCCACTTCAGAGCCGCTTGCCTTTTGGCGAGGCGAAACTGAGTGGCGATCGAGTGTTACGGATTACTACAGTTTCAAAAAATCAATAGGTTAAAGTACTTACTCATTTTATGCTGATTTTCAGTTCTTTCTAAGGCTGAGTCAGATAGGCTGTTTTCAAAATAACGGCTTAACTGACTCGTCTAAGACATTGAAAAATCAACTTTTTTAGAGAGGTTTCAAAATGCCGATTCCTTTACTCGATTACAATCCTTCTTCTCAAAATCAGCGGGTTACAAGCTTTGAAGTAGCAAGCGATGAACAGCCGAGAATCTATACCACCGACAATTTATCTGATACTCGTAGCCTGCCTGCCGATGAAATGGATCAGTTGATCATAGCGGCTTATCGCCAAGTGTTTCATGAACAGCAAATGTTGCAGAGCAATCGTCAAACCCTTCTAGAATCTCAGCTCAAATCTCGCCAGATTACCGTTCAAGATTTCATTCAGGGTTTGGCAACGTCGGATGCTTTTCGGCGGTTAAATTACGAAGTCAATAACAATTATCGGTTTGTTGAACTTTGTGTGCAGCGGTTGCTGGGGCGGCGCGTGTATAGCGATCGCGAAAAGCTCTCCTGGTCTATTGTTTTGGCAACCAAAGGTTTAAACGGCTTCATCGACGATTTACTCAACAGCGAAGAATACCTCACCACTTTTGGGATCAACACGGTGCCCTATCAACGACGGCGATCGCTGCCTCAGCGAGCCCAAGGTGAACTCCCCTTCGAGCGCATGGCACGCTATGGCACCGACTATCGCAATAAACTACCGCTGCCCAGTCAAACTGCGATCGCCGGACGAGCCGACGGGCTGTTTAAGCAATTTGAAACCTTCGATTTTCCAACGTTTGTCCAACGAGCAAACTGGGCAGTCGTTTCGGGGCTACTGCTGGTATTTTTGCTAATGGTCGTGATTTCGTTAGCAATTTCAGCCTCAGCCGCTAGCCCCGCAGGTTAGCAAACCCAACCAAAATACGTCGGCCGTAATCAGGGTGGGTAGCTCAGCGCTAACCCACCCTGATTGGCGATCTAAGTTAAGTTGTGTGACTTTTTTATTAGACTAAAGCGAATAATGCCCCCGATGACCGTATGATGATTGATAAATTTGTAAGAATCCGTATGAAAAGGGAGCTTTTGTAAGCGTGGCAATTCCTCTTTTAGAATACTCTCCGTCTTCTCAAAACCAGCGTGTAGCTGGATATGAGGTCGGGAGCGATGAACAGCCCAGAATTTATTCCACTGAAAACCTGCTCTCCTCGAGCGACATGGATAACTTGATCGAAGCGGCATACCGCCAGATTTTTTTCCATGCCTTTGCAACCGATCGCGAACCTTTCTTAGAGTCCCAACTCCGCAGCGGTCAGATTACCGTGCGAGATTTTGTGCGCGGTTTGTTGTTATCTAATACCTACAGACGTAGCTTCTACGACCTCAACAGCAACTATCGTTTTGTTGAGCAGACTGTACAACGGGTGCTCGGTCGCGATGTGTATAGCAACCAAGAAAAACTCGCTTGGTCTATTACCGTTGCAACCAAAGGCATCGTTGGGTTCATCGACCAACTGCTCGATAGCCCAGAATACATTGAGGCGTTCGGGTACGACATCTTGCCCTATCAGCGTCGTCGGGTGTTGCCCGGTCGAACCGAAGGCGAAAGACCCTTTAACATCAAGTCTCCTCGTTACGATGAGTATACTCGTCGCAAGCTTGGGTTCCCTCAAGTTATTTGGCAGTCTACTGTTCGCAGCTACATTCCCCAAGACCAGAAGCCCAAATCGGGTAGCCCAGCGCTATTCCTCGATATGGCGCGGAGTCTCAATGCACGGGGAAATACTCCTCAAAAGTTATCAACCGCAAACATTGACATCTATGGGTCTGTTCCTCGTCGTTAAGGGCGGTCTATAAATTAGCTCTAGATTTAGCTCTAGATTTAGGGAGGAGAGAAGCGCAATGTTTCTCCCCTCCTTTTTTGGAGCTCAATTTCGTTGCTTGTTTTTTATCCCTCAGACAGAGCCTTCATTCTGATCTAAGCGTGGTGTTGCTAGCTGTTCTGGCTGAAACCCAAGATCAATTAAAGCTTTACGAATTTTGGTTTTAGAAGGGCGCGCTCGAGGAGCCGTGAGCCCTAGTTCTCTTGCGGTCTCAAACAATTCCCGCATCAGTAAATCTAAAGAAGTATCTTCGGCATCTTCGGGAAACTTTTCAATTCTGCCTTCGTATGCCAAGGTATAGAGCTCAAGATGATGCTTGCCCATACCCCGCGCTAGTTTTCTTAGGGTTTCGGGGGTGGGGCAAGTGCCCTTAAAGCAGGCTCCCCGCAACCGAGGCTGGGGAATGCCTGACAATTCTGCCAGATGATTCATGCTGATGGATTGTTCTTCCAGGTATTGCAGAATCAATCGCCCCAAGGGAGAACAATCTTCAGATTTAATTTGCAACCTTGCTGGCATGATCGGATGTTGGGAGAGTTAGGGTACTTATAGAATAACGGTTGAAGGGCGATCGCGTCTTAAACCTGCTTCATCGACCCGCCAGACCCAAAACAATCTTCAAACAAAAACCAATATCAACGAGCTTAATCGCTTAATTGGGTCACGAATGACTCACAGTGGTTAACTTGACTAAATTTACAGATTTGTTTAATGTTTTCAGTCGTGAACTTAGCCCCTCGATACGGTTGTTGAGTCCGGCTTGATCGGCAAGAGCCGCTCTGCATGTCTACTCACTTCGGACTGATCCTTGGATTCAACCTTAGTACTATGGCTGCCCGACTGCTAAGACCGTCCAACTCAACTGATGGTAACTATGCGAATTTTATTGGTCGATGATGACAAATCCTTAATGACCTTGCTGCGGGCTAAACTGGTGAGTCAGCAGTATGTGGTTGATGTGGCGAGTGATGGAAAAGAAGGCTGGGAACTGACCGAAGCGCTCAACTATGACTTAATTGTGCTAGAGGTGATGTTACCAAAATTAGATGGCATCAGCTTTTGCCGCCGCCTGCGAGAAAAAAATAGTCAATCTTTGGTGCTGCTGCTGACCGCAAAAGAAACGCTCAATGACAAAATTATGGGGCTAGATGCGGGTGCTGATGATTACCTGATTAAACCGATGCCGATGCCCGAATTAGTTGCCCGAATTAAGGCACTTTTGCGACGGCGAATCGCAACCGTATCTTCGGTACTAGAATGGGGAGCTTTGCGCCTCAATGTTGATAATTGCAAAGTGACTTACGAGAATCAACCCCTGAACCTGACGGCAAAAGAATATGCGTTGCTTGAACTATTTTTGCGGAATCCTCAGCAGATTTTTAGCCAAGGGGCAATTCTCACTCAGCTTTGGTCATTTGAAGTTGATCCTCCAGGCGGAGAAACGGTAAGAGCGCATATTAAAAGACTGCGACAAAAACTTAAAACTGTTGGAGCCGAGGATTTAGTTGAAACTGTTTATGGGCTAGGATATCGCCTTAACCATATTGTGAAGGAGTTTAAGCCGGGGCGCAGAGTCAACTCGGGTGAGCAGCAAGATTTTTTGAACGTGCAGAACACTCAAGGCGAAGAACACTTAGTCAATGCTGGCTGTGAGGACACGACTCAAGTGTTAAGTTGCGCTTTGGGAATGGAGCAAGGAACGGATTTTCTACTGAAAAAATCTGCTTTAACGCGAATTTTAATGATTGATCGAAATCAAGCTTTTATCGATCGCTTTGTGACTGAAGCCGGAACAAAAGATATTCAAACCGCGATCGCCCTGACTCTGAGTGCCGCTCAAGAATCCATTCAACGGGTACGCCCCGATGGTGTGATCATTGATCTATCTCAGTTTGATCAGACAGAAGGCTTAAAGCTATTGGAAGATTTAGGACAAGTGTCTCGGTCTTCTATTCCAGTTTTAGTGCTGACTGATCCGTATCAATCGCTAGACCGAGTGGCGATCGCCCGTCGCAAAGGACGCGGTTTTTTGCAAAAGCCAATTGCGGCGGAGCGAGTATTAGCGGCAATGATTCAAGAGCTCAAGCCGCTGAACCCAAATGAATCTAAAATTATGGTGGTAGACGATGATCGAATGGTGTTGCGCCTGTTGCATGTCACCTTAGAACCCTGGGGGCTGCAAGTAACCACCCTCGATAATCCGCTTAACTTCTGGGAGCAGCTAGAAGCCGTCAAACCAGATTTGCTCATTCTAGATGTTAACCTGCCCGAAATTGACGGCATTGAGTTGTGCCAAACCTTGCGCAACGATTCGCAGTGGGCATGGCTTCCCATTTTATTTTTGACTGGGCAACAAGATTTTGAGTCGATTCAGAAAATCTTTGCCGCTGGTGCCGATGACTATGTGTCCAAACCTATCATTGCACCTGAACTCATGACGCGGATTTTGAATCGTTTAGAGCGAACCCGGTTGCTGCGTCGGCAAGTAGAAGTCGATGCGCTAACCAATCTTCCTAATCGATCGCGCGCTAACCAAGATTTAAATAAGTTTTTGCAGATTGCGAAGCATTCTCAACAGCCCGTTTGTTTGGCGGTGTTGGCGATCGATCACTTAGTCCACATTAATCGTCAGCATGGGTATCGAGTCGGCGACCAAATGCTGCGCCAACTCGCCCTTACGCTTCAACAAGAACTGCGCCATGCAGATATTGTGGCGCGTTGGGAAGGAGCGGAATTTGTGGTGGGTATTTATGGAGCAACCCGGCAAGACGGAAGTAAATGGTTGCTCGAAATTTTGAATCTGCTTCCTCCTGTGCCAATCCCGGCTTCAAATCAAACTTCTGTTCAGATTACATTTAGCGCCGGTGTAGCCCAATATCCCGATGATGGGACAACGGTTCAAGCTCTGTATCAAGCCGCTGAAGCAATTTTAGAACAGACAAAACTAGAGGAACATCATCAGTCCAAAAAGCTTTGCTAAAGCATTCCGCCGAGCTTAACGTTTTAGCTTAACTGCCTTCTTTTTGGGCAGTCAAATCTCGAATAATGCCTTCGTAAAATATCAGTTCACCCAACAAATCTCGAACTCCGCGAACTGTCTCAGAAATCCAAATAATCCGTCCATCTTTTCGATAAACCTGAGATTCAAAATCAACGATTGAACCCTCTTCCTCAATACGCGCAACAAACTCTTCTCGACGACGGGGTTCTACATATAAATGCTGGGAAATATTCTTCAAACCTTGGAGTAAATCTTGCGCTGACTCGTAGCCATACATCTGAACCAACGCTAAATTCACTTTAAGATATTTTCCAGTAGGCGATGTTTGAAACATGCCATAGATAGCATTTTCAAAAAAATCACGATACAAAGCCTCTGCCTGTCGCCGCTCTTTAATTTCGGTTTGATAGAGAATGTTTTTCTCCTCTAAACGCTGTTGTAAATCGCGCAGCTTAAGTTGACATTCGATCCGTGCCAGTACTTCTTCGAGTTGAAAGGGCTTGGTCACAAAGTCAGAGCCACCTGCGTTAAAAGCCCTAACCTTGTCGGCAGAGTCGTTCATCGCGCTCATAAAAATAATTGGAATATTAGCGGTTTTAGCATTTGCCTTAAGACTTTTGCAAATTTCACAACCATCAATTCTGGGCATAATTAGATCTAGCAAAATCAAATTTAGATGCACTTCGTTGGCTATTTCTAAAGCTTCAACGCCGCTGCTAGCCGTATAAATTTGATAGCCTTGCTGCATCAATGCCATAGACAGTAGCTTAAGATTAATAGGGGTATCATCTACTAGCAAAATATTGGCTGGATAGACTGTTTGGCTAAGCTTAAATCCTAAGAGCCAAAAGATTTTTTGTTCAATACTTTTTAGTTCTTGGCGATAGCGTATTTCGCGTAAACGCAGCGTTTGATGGGAAAAAATGAGGTGTTCTAGCTCTTCGATGGTGGTATTAATTGCAATGGGTTCTAAGTACAAGCTTTCAAGCATGGCATTGAGATCGCAAAACGGATCTGCCTTAATTGCGGCACCCTTTGCCACTAAAGATTGTAAACGATCTAAGTTTTGGTACAGTAATCTACGGATGTAGTAGACCGTTGTTAAAGTTAAGGATCTTTTTTCTTGAAATATGGAAATAGGACTGAATTTTGAGTGTGGGTCAGTCATAGATGTCCTCCTTTTTGATAACGCCGCCGTTCAGCTTGTAATGCTACCCTGACTTGTTGATAGGCAGCGATCGCAGTCGTTGTTTTTTCTGCCGCCCCTGCTAATATTCCCTGCCCTGCCATTCGTTCTAGGTCTTTACAAATTCCTGCTAGCGTCATTGCTCCCAAGGTGGCACTACAGGTGCCCAGGGTATGAACAATTCGATGGAACGTAATGGAATCTGCTTGGTTTAAAGCACCTTGCATTTTCTCAAAAAACACAGGTACATCCACTAAGTATTCATCAATTGTTTCTGTGAGAAAATCTGAGATGCTTGTAGAAGAATTGAAGCTCACCATTTTTTCAATTTCGTGTAGAGCGTTGGGGTCAAGAACCGGTGAACTCGATCGACTACGACATCGGCTCAGGGTTTGGATGAAGTCTTCAAGGCGGAAAGGCTTGGTTACATAGTCATTCATGCCTGCTGCCAAACAACGCTCCCGATCGCCCGTCATGGCATTTGCTGTCATGGCAATAATTCGGGGATGAGTGTCGAGTGTCATCTGTCGAATATGTTGCGTTGCGGTTAACCCATCCATCTCTGGCATGTTCACATCCATGAGCACAACGTCGTACGGTTGCTGGTATTTTTGGTGAGCAATAGCTGCGATCGCTTCGTTTCCATTACTCACCACATCTGCTTCGTATCCTAAACGGGTTAGCAACATCAACACCATTTTTTGTTAATGGCATGATCTTCAGCCAACAAAATTCGTAGGGGATGTCTTTGTCCCATCTGAGAGTCAATTTGTAGGGGGACTGATGGCTCAGGGTGAAGAGCGATCGGAGCGACGATCGGTGTTGTGAGGGTGAAATAGAAGGTGCTACCTTGATCGGGCTGGCTTTCTACCCAAATTCTGCCGCCCATCATTTCGCAGAGTTGTTTGCACAGCGATAATCCTAATCCGGTGCCACCATATTGTCGGGTAATGGAAGAATCTACTTGGCTAAAAGATTGGAAGAGGCGATCGCGGCGATGGATAGGGATACCAATGCCCGTGTCAGATACTGCGAACTGGAGCTCGACGGATTGAGGAATGGTAGTGGCGATCGGGATAACTGATAGTTTTACTTCGCCTGTCGCCGTAAATTTAACCGCGTTGCTCAATAAATTAATCAGGATTTGTCTAAGCCTAGCACTGTCTCCCATAATGATCTGGGGAAGATTAGGGGCAGTGACAAACCTTAACTCAATTCCCTTTTCTCTGGCAGTAGGAACAAATAAATTGACGACGGCTTGAATGCACTCTGACAAATTAAAAGACTGCTGATTTAGCTCTAGCTTACCCGCTTCAATTTTAGAAAGATCCAAAATATCATTCAGAATGGTTAACAGGGCATCACCACTGGAATGAATGGTGCTAATTAAGTCTTGTTGATGGGGCGCTAACTCAGTATTGCGTAGAAGTTCTGCCATGCCGATCACAGCACTTAGGGGAGTCCGAATTTCATGACTAATCATGGCGAGAAACTCTTGTTTTGCTAGTTCTGCCTGCTTTTGTTCAGTCATATCTCGAATGGTATAAACAAATCCCTGAAAATCAGACACCTGGGTTTGGAGAACGGCACACGATACTTCAACCGGAATTTGATGTCCTGATTTTGTTTGACAAAGGGTTTCAGTGGAACCCAAAGAATCTTCGCTCTCAATGCCCAATCTCTCAATGACATCAAAAATAGATTGCCCAATTAACTCTGAATCGTTGCACTCTAGCAAGGCTTGTGCTGCTGGATTAACTGTTTTAATTTTGCCTGAACGCTGGGTAACAATCAGGGCATCCGCCATGGAGAAAATAATCTGGTTAACATATTCCTGAGAAGCAGAAATTTGACTTAACAGTAAATTCGTTTCATTAGAGTTTTGAACGAGTGATTGTTCTAATTCCAGTTGTTTTGTCACATCCTCTAGAAACAAAACAAGCTGACCTTCTATTGCGTCTTTTTTGCTGGCTCGAATGACAAATAGGTCAAAATATAACACTTGCCCAGGATGGGGCGATCGCGTAATGGCTTTTATTTCAAACGAAGATTGCTGCCCCTCCAAAACAGCTTGCAGCGCAGTTTCAGAGCCAGTTAACTCGGGAAAGAGATCCTGAATTTCGGGTGCTAAGCTAAGTTCAGCACAGGATTCGACAAAACGACCTGCCCCAGTAGATACTTCGAGAATGGTCAAATTTTTAGCAAGGATAAAATACTCGATATGGCGAAGCTCGAGAAGATGCTTGAGTATGAAGTTCATGTGCTTAAGCAATCCCGTGGCAAACGTAGAAGTACAGTAGTTCCAAATGATTGATTAGAGGCATTTAGCTTCCTAGGTTCCTAAAAGAATTAAAGAGGGTTTGGCTCTCATCAATGACCTATTTTTTGTAAATGGTTGCTAAAAGTTAGTACTTTTGAGAGCTATTCTACATTTAGCTTTATCTAATAGTGTAGAAAAGTTTTGTGATTTTCTAGTGACATGTATCACTCCTTAGCTTGAGAGGATATCTAAGAAGTCTCAAAGATTATTATGAGGTTATCTGAAATCGCTACAGATGTTTTGCTAACGTTTGAAATAATTGATCAACATGAATTCCAGTTTTGGCTGAAGTGGAATAAATACTAAGAACGCTGAGTGGATAATTTTGTGATGCTTTGAGTAATACATCTAACTGCTCAGGGTCAATCAGATCAGATTTATTCAGTGCTATTACAAACACGCCTTGGGGATTAAGGTTGGTAAACCGTTCAATATGTTCTGCCAAATGCTCAAGTGTTTCTGGGCGGGTCACATCTGCCACCACGATCGCCCCCTTTGCCCCTTGTAGGTAGGTAGGGGCGATCGTCTTAAATTTTGTGCTTCCTTCAATATCCCAAATTAAAAGTTGGAAAACTGTTGGAGTTCCTGCTTTTTCAACTTCTATCAATTTTCGAGAAATTTTAACACCGACCGTCGAAAGATATTGATCGCTGAACTGGCGATCGACAAATCGATTAATCAGGCTGGTTTTACCCACTCCGAAATCACCGATAAGACATATTTTCTGGCAATCACAGACATGATGAAGGGGGGTATCCGCGCTCACGGGGCTGTCGGCTCTACAATAACACAACGGCTCAACCAGTTGGGTTGAGTTGAGTCTACTCCGGGTGGCAGATCGGTTGATCCTTGAATCTGTAAACGGCTAGGGTCAATTCCTCGTTCAGTCAAAGCTTGCTTGAGGGCATGAGCGCGATCGAGGGCAATCTGTTCTGAGCCGGGTTCACGGGTTGGAGAATTGCTGTAGCCAATGATCTTTAACGACTGACGAGGATAGTGATTTAAAAAATTGATGACCTGTTGAAGCTTATAGCCTCGATCGCTAGGATGTAAGCTAGAGACATCGGGCTCAAAATAAAAGCGAACTTCAATTCGGAGCGGCTGCACTTGAACTGTGCTGAGGGTAGATAGCACTCCTGGAATTTGGGCAAAAGATTGGGGAATATGGCTAGCCTCGATTAGGGGGCTAATAGTTCCTTCGATCCATACTTTGCCGTGATGATATCGAGTTGCGATCGCCACACCCTCAAGACGATTTAGCACACGGGTGACGCGCTGAACTTCAGCCGCCGCTAAAACCGGGTCGGCAGGCACTTCTACTGCAACAATCTCATTTTTAACCTGCCATTTCGGCAGCGCAACTGCGACCACTTGCTCAGCTTTTTGCCGCAGCAATCCATTAGGAACCCTTCCTGATAAAGACAAATAGTCCTGCTTAGCTTCAACCTGCAAGTTATATATCGACAATTGAGGGGCGGCATAAAGAGCAGCAACGGCGGCAGACTCGGCTTGCTGCTGCCTGAAGCCCAGATACTGAAAAATGCTCCAAGGAACAGCCATTAGCCCTACGATCGCCAATCCGCAGAAGAATAGAGCAGAGGGTTTACCGCCCTTCTCGGCAGCCGATTCTCCGCTATCTCTCAAAATTTCTAATGCTTTTTGAATGTCCTCTGGAAGGGTTGCCGAATTGCCATCAAAATGATGCAGGAGGGGGTCATACTGACAAACCAAATGCCTTAAGGTACTCTGCATCATTTTGATAAATGCTGCGGAAGGTTCCCCTTTGACAACGGTTGCTAGATAACAATAGCCCGCCACCTCTAACACAATTTTTGAGGTGCCATAGTCGATACTGTCTAGCTCCAGCGGCAAGTCTCCCGATTGAGAAATACAATCATTGACAAAGCCTCGAATTGCAGTCAACATTCCGGCTAACATGTCTGATTCTAAATGTTGTTCAGGATGCTGAACTTCAGCAATGACCAAACCAGACGCTTTATGAATCAAGAAAATTGCCTGAACCTGAGACGGCATGACTTCGCGAATGATGAGTTCAGCTTCAGAAACGCCCTGCATTTTTGCCCGAATCTTTCGGGTAATGCCTTCAACACTCAAGGTTTGTTCTATCTTTTCATTAATGGCATCTAGGGTCGCGCCCATGTACTTCCCGACTGTGTTCCCAATAATAGGATACAGAGCATCCACCATGGCATCTTGTTCAAGGAAAATTTGTTTCTTAATAGCTTGTCCCATGGTGGGGGCGATCGCATCTGAAAGTTCTTCTGAGTTGAGTGCAACTTGTTGGGCAATGGCTGGAGAAATTGATGAAGCTAAGGCGTTCCCCATGCTTTGACGGTTCTGCTGAGTCCGGCTTTGAATAATTTGATCGATGATGGGAGCGATCGCCTCAATCATTTCTTCTTTGGAATGGGCAACTTTTTGAGCTAATAATTCGCCGATCCGAGGCAGTAGTAATTCACTCAGCTCTTGTGGATCATAAATTTGATGCTCTAATCTGAGCACTTGCTGCCGAGAACCTGCAATTAAATCATTTAATATCCTCAGTTCAGCACCCATTAAAAGCTGCTGAAGCTGTTGGAATTGAGTCTCGTTTGTTTCTATCGAAGTTTCTAGAGGCGGGGGCGGAAGTGGGAAGTTAATCTGCATGGAAAAGCTTGGCAGTTGTTCAAGATGCAGCCCAACTTCAATAGGAAACTCGTCTTCTTTTTCGATTTCTTTTGCGATCGTAGGCTCAGGTTCAATAATATCTAAATCAACCAGCAGATTTAAAAACTGATGAAGCTGATCAACTTCATCCTGGCTAAGATTTTCTTCAGTCGTTAAATTTTCAAGACGATGCATTATTTTACTCATTGTCTCGTTCCTAGACACCGCTTGGAATCTTTTAAAGGTACTCCTTTTTAGTTAAAAGCACCTTCTGTTGGTCATTCCTAGACCGTATCTAGGAACAAGTCAAATGAGTTAGCCCTGCGAAGAATGCACGGCTTCTTCTGAATGCTTCCGAACCGCATACAAAGGAATGTCCTCATACTTTTTGCTGCTGTCAACTTTTTCTTTTAATGCTGGAATAAATTCTGATCCCTTCAGGCGCATTCCAAGGTGAAACAGCATTTCAGCCAAATCATCCTTAGAAACTTTGTTGTCCCGCAATTGCGAGAAGCAGCGTTCTGTTTCTTCTAAAACCAAGTCTCGCAGCGCAGCAATATCTTGTTGCAACCCATCTCGCGTCTCTGCTAGTTCAGTGTGCAGCGATGTAGATTGAGTATCCAGTGCTTCATCCAATGTTTGAATATTGTTAGAAAACTTGCGAGCAAGGCGATCGACCTGTTGACGCAAATCGGTACATTCTTCTTGAGAGGAAAGATGATGTGATTTCAGCTTTTTATCGAGCACTTCAACCGCAGCCCTTAAATCAGCAGTCATCGCGGCTTTAAACTGATCTAGGCGATCGCGCGTTTCTTGTTGTAGCATTGCCAAATCCGACTCGATTTTGTAGAACCGATTGTCGTAGTCACGAGTTTGTGCACCAAAAATAATATCTCTAATTTGATCGATGTTGCCGAGCCGTTCACGCACTTCTTCTTTGGTAATGTCGCTCACGTATACACCTCAAGATTACTGAAAACTGCCACTGGCTAGAGTGCCCTTTCTTTATGGATTCATAACAGTAGAAGTAGTCATTAGCCTCAGGAAACCTAGTCACAGCTTCTTCACATTTACGCTTTATATTTTTTAACCAGAGGAGCTCGAAGCTCAATCCAGTTAAAGATCTCAACAGTGGCTTTGTTCTGATGATTACAGACTTGGCTGGGGCACACTAAACGGCAAGTTTATCTTTCCTTCACAAATTTGCAGAAATGGGATCGTTAGTTATACGGTTATACTGTTTTGGAAAATTAAGTTTCAGATTGGCATCTACTATGAATATGGGTTGCGTGAGTTTTGGTGTGCTGATCACGGTGTTCTTCGCTTTGCCAGGATGGAGTTTGCCGCTTTCTCCAGGCGATCGGATCAAAGTCTCTATTCCCGAAGGCGATCTGTTCCAAGGCACCTATGAGATCAATCTAGATGGCGGCTTAAAAATTCCGTATCTATCCTCCGTCCCGGTGGCTGGATTAGAACCTGCGCAAGTCGAACAGGTTCTTAAACAAGAGTTTATTAAAGCTGCGCTCTTTAATCCCAAATTTATTCAAGTTAGCGTTCAGGTTAGTCAGTGGGCAGCCATTCAAGTTAATGTTGCAGGCGAAACCTTTCAACCAGGACGAGTCATTATTAATCAGCGATCGCCCGAAGAACTCGCAAATAGCACATCGTTATCAGGCGACTATCCTCCGCAACGATTCCTGACGGCGGCAATTCAGGCAGCAGGAGGGGTATTGCCGACTGCAAATGTTAAACACATTCAATTGATTCGGAACGGAGAACAGACAACGTTTGATCTTTCGGGTATTTTTAATGGTGAAATAGTTGGTGAAGTGCCTTTAATTGCAGGCGATCAAATCATTGTGCCGGACTCGGGACATTTTCACACCGCCTTGGTGCGTCCTTCTCAAATTACAATTCCAGGTTTACGAGTCTTTTTATCCAACTTAACCCAACCTGCAATCAATAATGCTGGCGCTGGTATTAATAAAGATTCCACGGCTTTTGTTTACGGCTCTCGCTTTTCACAAGCCGTGGTTGCCGCTAACTGCGTTGGAGGCGGTCGAGAGAATGCTAAGCGCCGAGCAGTTCTGGTTCATACCGATCGCATTACGGGGCAGACCGAAGCGATCGATCGTCCTGTGGAACAGTTATTACGAGCGGCTAACGATGACGAAACCAATCCTTTCTTAATGCCCGACGATGGAGTGGCTTGCTATGACTCTGCTACCACAAACTTGCGAGGTGTGGCGCAAGTGTTAGGCGATATTTTTTCGCCTTTTTCGTTGCTATTCAATCTATTGAGGTAGCAAAACTAATGAAGGATCAGGGTGTGATGATTCAACCGGGTTCTAGGAAAAAGCGGCAACTGCGCTACTTAGTTTTAAGCCTGCTGTTAAATGCAGCAATTTGGGGACTAACCCTGTTTTACCTCAAACAGGCAAAATCAACTTATACCAGCGAATGGGCAATTATTTTACCGGGTTCAGCACCTGGAATTGATATTAATTTACCCAATATTGGACAAGCCAGTTCTTCTAGCAGTTCTCCGTTTGGGGGTGCCACAACCGATCCTAGAGCGAACTATCAATTTATCGCAACGAGTGATGCAGTTTTAACTCAAGCTGCAATGTCTATTCAGACTACTGAGAAAGAGTTTGGAACTCCGCGAGTTAAGCTAATTGATAATACAACGATTATGACAGTACAAGTTCAAGGGGATAGCCCAGAGCGATCGCGGCAGAAATCTTGGGCGCTCTATCAAGCTCTAGAAAAGCGGCTGGGGCTGTTGCGCGTTGAAGAAGTTGCTCGCCGAGATGAGGGCATTGAACACACCCTTCAATTTGCCAAAAATAAGTTGGTAACCGCACAACAGCAGCTTTCTCATTACAAAGTTAATTCAGGACTCAGTTTTCCAGGACAGGTCGATAATCTTTCTGTCAACGTGGAGCAATTACGCCGACAGCGGGCAGAAGCTTTAGTACAGGCACAACAATCGACTCGCCGATTGCAGCAACTTGCCGCCAACTTGGGCATTTCATCTCAGCAGGCGGCGGAGGCATTTTTGCTACAAGCCGACCAACAATTTCAGCAGAATCTTAAAAGCTACAGCGAAACTACAGCCAATTTATCAATCTTACGTTCAAAATGGGGACTTAATCATCCTGAAGTGGTGCGGGAGCTAGCAACGCAAGAAGCCTCGGGGATGGCGCTCCGCGATCGCAGCACGACGCTTTTAGGCAGAGAGGTGGGGCAACGGGCACTAGCGACCCTTAGCCTCGGTAGTGGCGACCAGGGCAGCGGACGCGCCAGTTTGTTCCATGAATTGATTACCATCATGTTGAGCAACGGGGGTTAGCTGAAGCGGTCAGAACATTAGATCAACAGATTAGTGCATTAGATTATCGTCTCACCGATTTATCTCAGAAACAATCAAAATTAGAAAGCCTTGAACGAGAAATGCAAACCGCAGAAGCCGTTTTCGCTTCAACCGTTGCCAAACTAGATTTGGGCAAATCTGAAATTTTTTCTGCTTATCCATTAGCCCAATTGGTTGCAGAACCTAGCTTGCCTCAGGAAGCCAGTGCGCCCAGACGATCGCTCATTTTCCTTGGCTCAACCACAGGTTCAATATTTTGTAGCGCTGGCTTAGGGTTACTTTGGTGGCGCAAACGTTTGATAGATTTGATGCAAAAACAAAGAAGTTTGGCGATTGCATCACCGTTATCGAGTCGGGATGAGGAGCAGGCAGCATGAGTATATCTATTCAGCCCGAAACGTTCCCAGAACGAGTCATTTGGTATACCTTATTGTGGACTTACGGATTCTTTTGGATTGGTGGATTATATGTGGTGGGCTCAGTAGTAGGATGGATTCTCTTGGCGTATTGGGTAAGACAATTATGGTATCAAACAGAGGCTACGCCCGCAGGCGATCGCATTCGCATTCCTTGGACAACTTGGGTTTGGATCATAGGGATGGTGATGATGGAAGTTGCGTTAGTCATAGGTCATTTAGATTTCAATCTAGAAACTTCTTTAATGATTAAATCTTCCATTGGTTGGGCAAAGGGCTGGGCGCTACTGGCAGTCTTTCCCCTCATTGGCACCCTCAAAATTCGCCCCCAGTTGCTGTATCGTATTGCCTGCATGATTGGGTTTCAATCGTTACTGATTTTCCCGTTTTTCTGCTGGCTTATCTACTACATTTACCCGCAACACCCTATGTTTCTCCCTTACAACTGATTGGCGGTCCAGGTCCGGAGTTCTTTGCACCTAGTTTGTATGAAATTGATCCGAGTAATGGACAGCCTCGCTGGCGATTGTTTACGCCTTGGGCACCTGCCCTCGGTTTTGTGGGGAATGTTTATTTTGTTTTGGCATCCCAAGAGGGCGATCGCAAATGGCGTTTCCTGGGCATCATGGGCGCTATCTTTATGTGTGTTATTTCCGTATCACGACTAGCGTTACTGGCAATTCCCATCGTGTTTATTTTAACAAAAGTATTATCAAGTTTATCTCGTCCTTTCGCCTTGATTAGCATCGGTATTACCAGCGTTCTCGGCGGTTTGGTTTCACCCGTATTAATCATGGCGTTAGAATCGTTTTCTGACAAATTCCGCTCAGCGCGTGCCGATTCGTCGCGAGTGCGCGAGACATTGGGGCGCATTGCCATCGATCGCTGGCAGAGCGAAGCCCCAATTTGGGGACATGGCATTGTCGAACGCGGACCACACGTCGCCGAGTTTATGCCCATTGGCTCACATCACACTTGGTTTGGGCTACTGTTCGTCAAAGGAATTGTGGGATTTATTGCGTTAGCTATTCCCTTTATCTGGAGCTTGGTTGATTTAGTGATCAAATCTCAAACTAGTAAAACAGCCAGAGTCGGGTTAAGCATGATTTGTATTTTATTTCTGTACACGTTTGGTGAAAATTTAGAAATCCTGGCTTATCTATACTGGCTGGCACTGATCATGATGGGAATTGCTTTTTCTGAGGATCAAAGAACTCATTTTGAGGTGGCTCTGTATGAAACCTAAAATATTCCATGTGTTAGATGATCATAGCGTGGGCGGCATTACGGCAACAACGCGCCATATTTCTCATTCTTACCTTAAGGATGATTTTGACTTTCACTTAGTGAGGTCTAAAGAACTCTTGTCTTTGCTGCAAACTGAATGCCCTGATCTGGTTATTTTTCATAATCCTAGCTCGTGGCGGCGATCGCTCAACCTAGCGCTGATCAAACTCTACGTTCCCCATCTCATCATTCATGAACACCACTACTCAGAAGGATTTACTCAGCATAAAGTTAAAAATCTTCAGCGCTTTTACACCATGCTGCAATGGTCATATCATCGGGCAGACCGAGTGGTGGCAATCTCTCAAGGGCAAGCAAACTGGATGGAGAAAAATCGTTTGGTTCCGCTCTCAAAGCTAACGATGATTAACCAATGTCCTAACCTCGATCGCTTTTTAAATGTTCCAATCAAAGTTAGAGCTTCTCCATTAATTTTGGCAGCCTATGGGCGCTTTTGTGTTCAAAAAGGATTCGACATTTTGCTACACGCTATGCGCTTAATTCCAGATGCCAATATTCATCTCAACATCGGCGGATCGGGGAGCGAAGTAGACAAACTCTATAGCCTTGCTCAAGGCACTCCTAACATCAAATTTTGGGGTGAAATCGAGGATACCCCAATGTTTCTCTCTGCTGCTGATGTCGTGGTGATTCCTTCCCGATGGGAACCTTGGGGTAATGTCTGTATCGAAGCAAGAGCAGCCGGTAAACCCATTATTGCATCAGATATTGATGGGTTGTCAGAGCAAGTAAAAAACTGTGGCATATTGATTCCGCCCAACGATCCACAACTGTTAGCAGAGGCGATTCGTTCTGTTACCTTTGCTCCAGCACAACAGTTGGAAAATTGGGGTCATAATGCCCGTGCATCAGTGGATCGGGCTGGGGAAATATACCTCGAAACATGGCGATCGCTCCTTTGGAAAACCTTACAGTCTTAGCTCAAAATCAATCTGGTTATCTACTTATCTGGTTATCTGGTTATCTGGTTATCTGGTTATCTGGTTAATTGTCGTTATATTTCTATCCTGTGTCCCTATCCTGTGAATATTTTTCCCCTTACTCAATTTGTTAAAGATAAACTCTCC
>JAAUPA010000155.1 GCA_012034615.1 Leptolyngbyaceae cyanobacterium CSU_1_4
ACGCCCAGACCCTTTAACCCGTAGGCAATTCCAAAGTAAGGACCTGCGGCAATGCTCACACTCGAACCCACCAAAGCCCCCGCCATGCCGCCCAAAAAACCACTCACAAAAGAACGTCAGGGTGATCAATTGTTCTGTATTAATGCCCAGCAAACTCGCCGTTGTCGCATCTTCTGCCACCGCCTGCAACGCCTTTCCGAGTTTGGTGTAGCGCATAAAATAGGTCAGAATTGCCACCATCACCGCCGACACCCCAAAGATGACAATCTGCACCGTTCGCATCATAATCGGTCGCGCCGCCGAGCCAAAATTAAGAGCTGTCGGCAAAGTCCCATAAGTATCATCTGGAAACGTGTAGATTTCTGCCCCCACCAAATATTGAATGATATTCACAATGACCAACGCTGCTCCCAGGCTAGAAACTAGCGTCAGCAAGGGATCAGCCCCTTGTCTGCGCAGCGGACGGAACGCCAGACGTTCAACCCCGATCGCCGTCAACCCTGCTAGAACACTGCCCAAAACCAGGGCGATCGCAAAGGGCAAATGAAACGGCAGCGCCCAATTTGCCAGCAGTCCATTTGCCCCCACTGCGCCCCCGTCAGCAGATACGTAAAATAAGCGCCCAGCGTAAACACCGCCCCATGGGCAAAATTGATGATGCCCAAAATAGAAAATACCAACGTATAGCCCAAGGCGAAAATGGCATAAACGCTGCCAATCGAAAGCCCATTGAGAAACTGCTGAAGAAAGTTGGCAAAATCCATAGGTTCAAATGAGTTCAAGCTAATTTAAGCTAATTCAAAAACTCAAACTTACCATTGCTCCCATCCTGCTCCATTTTGATCTGAGCAACATAGAACTGAGTTTGATTGACTTCACCCTCTGGCGTAAAAGAAATAGCACCCAGCGGTGTGTCATAACTGCCTGCCAAAATTTGCTGGTTTAAGGCAGTGCGGAGGGGGGCGATCGCCAGGGTATTTAGCTTCGTTTGACGATCCACCGCCCTCAACGCTTCGACAAAAACTTGAACTCCCGTAAACGCTTGCGCACTAAACTGAGGCGGCTCCTTTTTATTCTGAGCTTTGTACGCATCGCGGAACGCCTTATTAATCGCACTGGGCAACTCAGGACTGTACGCTTGAGCAATTAACACCCCATCACACTGCTGCTTACACACCGAAAAAACATTAGAAGTATTAAGCCCATTGCCGCCAATAATTAAACCCTTATAACCCAGTTCTCGCAATTGCTTCACCAAATTTCCACCATCCGCCGCCAATCCCGAAATAATGATCAAGTCGGGCTTCAGATTCATTGCATTCGTCGCCTGTGTCTGAAAATCTGTATCGGTTGTTTGGAACTTTTGCACTGTTAATAAATTTAAATTCTGATCTTTCACCGTCTGTTGAAACGTCTCAGTTTCAGACTTACTAAACGCATCATTCTGGGCAAAAAATACCGCCACATTCTTAATCTTAGGATCAAGCTTCAGTGCCGTTTTCACCGCATTAGGAGCCACTACCGCCACCGGAGCCGAAACGCGGGCAATATAATCGCCAATCTGAGGAACACCCTTTGCGGTGTTGGAAGGAGCCAACACCGGAACCTTCGCGCGATCGGCGATTGGGTCGGCTCCAAATGCTTGCTGCGACAGCGTTGGACCCACAATTCCCACAACCTGATCTTGGGTAATTAACGTATTAAATGCGTTAATAGCGCCCTGCTCATCCCCCGCCGTGTCTTGAATCATCAGCTTAATTGGCGTACCGTTCACGCCGCCTTGCTGATTAAAGAACGTCTCAGCAATTTTTGCCCCAATGACTTGTTCTTGCCCCAATAACGCCACATTACTGGTTTGAGCCACGGCAATGCCAATGGGAATAGCAGCGGTAGAAGATGCCCCGGTTGAAGCAGCAGGACTACTAGAAGGAACAGGATTGTTAGATTGGGTACAAGCCGCCACTAACGCAAACGTACACACCGAAATTAAAAATTGAGTCACGCTTCTTTTCTTGAGCATGTTAAAAAATCTCCACATTTTGTATAAAAACTTAAGACCCTAAAAATGAGGCGGTCAGCTAAGAAGAACATTATTATAAAGCACAAGAATTACGAAAAATCAGGAGTTAATAGCTTATAAAATGGGCAGGTATTACCCGTTCAGTTGCGCCTTCGCCCCATGCAATCTTTCTTTAAAGTCTTTCAAAGCCGCAAAATGGCTGCCCTGCTCCTGTTGGGTTTTGCCTCCGGTTTACCGCTATACCTCACCGACAAAACGCTTCAGGCTTGGTTGACGGTAGAAGGCGTAGATCTCAAATCGATCGGGCTATTTAGTCTCGTGGCGCTTCCCTATTCTCTCAAGTTTCTCTGGTCGCCCTTCCTCGATCGCTTCATTCCACCTTTTCTCGGGCGAAGACGAGGCTGGCTGGTAATTGCCCAAATTCTACTGGTCATTGCGATCGCAGCCATGGCGTTGCAAAACCCCCAACAAGGATTACAGGCGATCGCCCTTAACGCCATCATCATCGCCTTCTTCAGCGCCACCCAAGACATCGCCGCCGACGCTTACCGCACCGACGTTTTAGACAAACCCGAACTCGGAGCCGGAGCCGCTGTCTTTGTCTTGGGCTATCGGGTTGCCCTGTTGCTAACTGGCGCTCTAGCACTTCGGCTAGCCGACCAAATGCCCTGGAACTCCGTCTATCTCATCCTCGCAGGCATCATGTCTATCAGCGTTCTCTACTCCATCTTCGCCCCAGAACCAATTCTGCGCGAACCGCCCCCCACCACTCTCCAAGAAATCTTTATCGATCCCTTCCGCGAATTTTTTCAGCGATCGGGACTAGGGCGAGGCGCAATGATTCTTCTATTTATTGTGCTGTATAAGCTGGGCGACGTGCTCGTCAGCAAAATGTCCACGACCTTCCTGCTCAAAACTGGGTTTAGCCAAACCACCATTGGCGATATCCAAGGCGGCATGGGCTTAATCGCAACCATTGTCGGGACGCTAGTGGGCGGCGCTTTACTCAGCCATTGGGGCATCAATCGATCGCTCTGGGTTTTCGGCGGACTGCAAGCCCTCAGCAACCTGGCATACTACATTTTGGCGCAACTGGGGCAAAACTATCCAGTTCTTGTCCTCGCAGTCAACATCGAAAACTTTTGCGGCGGACTCGGCACAGCCGCCTTTCTAGGCTTCCTGATGAGCCTATGCAACCCGCGCTTTTCCGCCACCCAATTTGCCTTGCTCTCCAGTCTGCTTGCCGTTAGCCGCGACCTCTTAGGAGCCTCCGCAGGACAAATTGCTGAAGCTACCGGAGCCACCACCACAGGCTGGAGTCCCTTCTTCCTCATCAGCATTCTGGCTGCTATTCCGGGGCTGCTCCTGCTCCCCGTCTTTGCGCCCTGGAACGATCCCCCAGATCCCTTACCGCGACCTGGAATGGATTGATCAACTCTGCTCAAATCCGACCTTTGAGTGAGCCAGAATCTGGGAAAAACCATGTAGGATATAAAAACAAGCTTTACAAAACTTGAACGAAACTACTCATCCTCTCATAAATCCCCATGGCGATTTTCCGTCAGTATATTGCTCCCCTCATTGTCGTTTTGGTATTTTTGGTCGCCCTGTTAGCCGTGAGTGCCCGAATCTTTCTTCCCAACGATATGGCTGCACCTGCGCCTGTCGAAGAAGTTGGCTTTGTCATTAATGCCCTCAGTGACGAAGTAGCCGGCATTCCCTCCAGCCTCGAAACTTTAGTAAAAGGCTTGCCTCTTGATCCAGCCGCACAGCTCTAATGAATTCTCATTAATCTTGAGTTAATTCTGGTGGTGCTCCTCATTCCAGGCTATTCTCTGCGAGTCGGTTCAGGGCTTGACCGAGCCTTGCTCCTAAAGTTTATGCAGCGAACTTATCAGGAGCTTTATCCGGCTCATAGTTTTGCTCATCTTGCTCAAACGATCGAGCAATATTTGTCATCTGAAACGCCGTTGTTGTGGGTTGAGCAAACTCAGCAACCGATCGGATGTTTGTGGCTAGGCAATGCCACCGATCAGGTGCAGGGCGATCGCCATAGTTACATCTTTTTGCTGTACGTCCAGCCCACCCATCGCCGCCAAGGGATTGGGGCAGCCTTAATGCAACACGCTGAAAATTTAGCCCGGGAAAGGGGCGATCGCCAACTGGGGCTACAAGTTTTCCAACAAAACCAGGTCGCCCTCAATCTCTATGCAAAGCTGGGTTATGAAGTTCAATCCCTCTGGATGACCAAAACCCTCTGAAAGGTTGCCCCATCTGGGCTACCTCGCCTGGGCTACCCTGTCTTGGCTGCCCAAATCTAACCGCTCAACCTAGGACTTAGACTCTTCTAAAGTATTCACTCGCCGCAACCGCGAACCTGTGGGTCGGCGATCGCTCTGCGCAGCCATCCGTTTCGCCTTCGAGCCCAACTCTGGCTTCGTCTGAGGTGCCTGCATTCGATACCGAATTAGCTTCAAATATTCCCAGCCTCGCTGACGATTGATCGGACGACCGAGTTGCTGACTCATCCAACTTGCCACCTTGGTTCCATTCCAGCGCCCCCCTTCCTCAGGCGGAGACTGCACCACCTGGTGCAAAAGCTGCTGTTGCTCTTCATTCAACAACGGTTCAGCACCCGGCAGATCGTGGCGTTTGTCGCCCAAGGTTTCGGGCCCGACACGGTTATAGCCCCAAACCAATTCGTAGATCCAACTACGGCTATAGCCTGTAATAGAAGCCACTTCTTCGCTAGGTCTACCTTGAGCTAGCAGCCAAATGATTTGATAGTGGCTGCGTTCTACAGAGTCTTTTGCCCGACGATAACGAGCCTCTAATTCTTCAAGGGTCAGGTGCGGTTCGATGATAATACGTTTGGGCATAGTAAAACACTGAGGGCATAGATCTGTTTATATCTAAAGTTAATAAAAGATCTGCCAATCTTTTACATCTATCTTCAGGATGTAATGGGGTTAAACCTGCTCATATTTGTCCTACTATTTGAGGATTCCTGTTCTCTTTTGTCTCAATCATCCATGGCTTCAGCACCTGATATATCCAACAAGGATCAACAGCATCCGCAGTGGGGAAGCGATCGCCAATCGGTCAGCAGCCTGCTTACTGGCGAACCTACCGACTATAATTTGGCAGAACTAGCTCGCCTCCGTATTCGTTACAATGGCTTTCCTGGTGCTCGCGATATTCAGTCTGACCTAGATAAAATCATGAAGCTTTGGAGTTTCACCGAGTCTGAACTCTTCGCCAGAACCCGGGAAATTCACCAAGCTGCCGAAGTTTACAAGGGTCGGGGAGGCAAGCGCGAAGATTGGAGCTAACACAATGATCGTTTCACAAGCCGACTGGCAAACGACTCTGGTTCGCCTCAGCCTGGCTATTGTGGCTGGTGCAGTGATTGGCTTAGAGCGAGAGCTTGACGATAAGCCTGCTGGGCTCCGCACCCATATGCTAGTGAGCCTTGGAGCCGCTGTTTTCATCCTGATCGGCATTCAAAATAATACAGCGCAAGAAAGCACTGATTCGATTAGCCGGATCATTCAAGGCATTACCGCAGGGGTGGGTTTTTTGGGTGCTGGCGAAATTTTTAACCAGGTGAAGCAGTCGGGCGAGGTTAAGGTGCAAGGATTAACCTCGGCAGCAGCAATTTGGGTTTCGGCTTCGTTGGGAGTGGCGATCGGGTGTGGACTCTGGACGATCGGGCTATTTGGAGCGATCGCCACGTTCATCATTCTCCGTGTGGCTAAGAGATGGGAAGGAAAGATTAAGAGCAATCGAAAATAATAAATCCTTAAGGCTTCAGAAACAGCTCGTACAACGACAGCAAAATACTCTACCACAATCAAAATCACCACATACCACTCCACCCGCAGCCCCGTGTTGTGTTGCAACAAATTCAACGCCGTCTCTGCCGTCCGCGAGATCAAATCCAGCTTTCGTTCCAGCGCCACTTGCCGCTCTCGAATCTCGTACTCATTTTCTAACCGCAAATAAATTCGTTCCAAATCCGGCACATCCCACAGCAACTCTGGCTTATCGATAATTTCTACCCGACCCACAATTTTGTGCTGAATCGACAACGCCCTGCCTAGCTGGCGCAGTAATTCCTTGCCCCACCGTTCATCCCCTGTGGTGCGTTGCAGCCCTTCTGCAAAAGGTTCGATTTGATCAAAAATTCGGGCAGTACCCATTTCGTAATGCGCCAACACCACACTTTTTGCCAACACATCCGCCACAATTTGAAACTGCTCAATGGCAAACTCTCGCAGCCAAATCACACCATTCTCTACTTTTCCAGCCGCTTCATCCAACATGAGTACCGCTGCTTCGGTTTCTGGAGTGGCAAAAGGCTCTGAAACTAAGGGCGTGAGATATCCGAGGAACGAAACTTCCTCCACCTCATTTAGACCAAACAGCACCGCCGCCCCATATCGAAACAACACCGCACAGCCCCGATCGCCCGCAGTCACCACTAGGGGCAGCGTTGCCAAATGGCTAGTTCGTTCTAGAGACTTGAGATCTAAACTGCCTCCCAAAAAAAGCGCCCGCACGCTCACACGGTCTTGATGGGTAAATAAAATTTTCTGCATAACCGTCGTTCATAGTGTCTGTTTAGTTTAACTGTTCATTTTCCAGTACCAGAAATCTGTAAATCCGGAGCCTCTTTATGTTGCTAGATCCTGCCGTTCGATCGCCCCTTGCCATCAGCTTAGGCGCGATCGCTGGAGCCCTCAGCCGCTACTACCTCACCCAATGGATGCGCCACCAATTCGGCAACCATTTCCCCTACGGCACCTTGTTGATCAATCTCACGGGCTGTTTAGGCATAGGCTTTTTTATGAGCTTGGCGATCGAAAAATCCCTTCCGTCCGACCTGCGCCTGCTCGTCAGTACCGGGTTTCTGGGAGCATACACCACCTTTTCCACCTACGGACTCGATACGATCACCCTGCTCAAGAGTGGCAAAGTCCATCTTGCAGGATGGTATGGCGGCGGCAGTGTGGTTCTGGGCATTTTGTGCGTTCAGTTAGGAGCCAAACTGGCAACCCTAGGCAAATAAGCCTCCCAAAAATGCCCGGAAACTGCCCAAAATTTAATCCTTCGCCCCCTCCAAATACTGGCTTTCTAGTAAAAATATCCCCCTAGAAAATTTCACCCCCCAATATCCGCCCGGACGACGATCGAGAATCACGCCACTCTCTCCCAGGGTAAGGACAGTGGGAGGACGCAACATCGGCATCGGTTCGGCAGTTTTGACGTAGGGCGGGAGCGAAATGAGGATGACGCGATCGCCCACCCTAAATTCTTTGACTTCAGACATAATGCTGCTCTTATCTAGCTGCTTTTAATAGATTTAACTCACTCAATCACACAAGTCACACCGAATTTCAACCAAAAATCCATCCGGGTCATAAAAATAAACCCCCCGTCCCGTCGGACGGCTCACAGGTCCATGATCAATAGGAATCTGATGGTACCGAATCACCTCAACCGCCTGGTCAAACATTTGCGGCTCAATATCAAACGCCAAATGCCCCGCCCGCGTAAACTCTCGACCCGGATCGGCATCAGGCGGCAACAACTCTGGCTTCCAAAACAAATCCAAAATCGTTCCATCCGGCGTGATGAAATTCGCCACTTTTCCCGACTCAAACAACAGCTTCAGCGTTGAAGGAACCTCCTCTCCCGTCAGCTCCCGCAACCCCAAAACCCCTCCATAAAAATGACGCGAAGCCTCCATATCTTTCACATGCAATGCAAGATGATGCACTCGCCGAAGCATCCCCGGCATCAACACCTGAATAGTTTGATCATCACCAGAAATCATCACCAATCTCCAGGGTTCAAAAGGATAAAACCTCACCCTCACCATACCCCAGAGACGACCCACCCCGTTATCTCCTTTCCCAAATCCCAGCAACTCATCCACCCTCCACCCCTCCACCCCTCCCCTCGTGCTATTTCCCAAAACTGGTATTACTCCGACTCCCTCATCCTGCCATCCGGCATCATCGCCCCCCAAAAAATTGCCCCCGCCAAAATTAGCACTACTCATCTCTGCCCGAATCAAGCTAGCATCGGTCAAATCTGCATTCATCAAATTTGCCCTTGCCAGGTAAGCATCTGTCAGGTTTGCCTCCCGCAAAATTGCCTGCCACAAATTTGCTCGGCTCAAATCTGCCCGCACCAAACTACACGCCGTCAAATCTGCCTGCACCAAATGCGCTTTGCTCAGCTTTGCATCCGGCAACATTGCCCCCTGGAGCTTCGCCGCCGCCAAGTCTGCCTCCATTAAGTTCGCCCGTTCAAACTTGGTATTCATCAAATTTGCTCCCCGCAAGCTGGCATGGGTCAAATTTGCTTCCGTTAAAAATGCTCCCTTCAAGTTCGCTTCACTCAAATCTGCTCCTCTTAAATCTGCGCCCCGGAGGGTTGCTTCACTCAAGTTGGCACCTCGCAAGTCTACCTTTGCCAAATCTGCTCCCGTTAGGTTTGCGCCTCGCAGATCTGCCTTGCGTAAGGTTGCCCCTCGGAGATTAACGCTATATCCCTGGTTTTCTTCTCGCAGGTTTGCGCCTCGAAGACAGGCACCGGTTAGGTTTGCGCCTGCCAGGTTTGTATTACGCAGGTCTGCTTCAATTAAATTTGCATCTAACAAATTTGCCAAGGTCAAGTTAGCGCTCCGCAAATCTGCGCCCTGAAACGTGGTCCCCTGTAGATCGGCATCTTGCAAATTAGCTCCTACTAAGTCTGCTTGGCTGAAGTTTGCGCCGCTGAGTTTAGCGATCGCCAAGTTGGCTTTGCTCAGCTTTGCCCGATTGAAGTAAGCCCAGATTAAATTGGCGCTGTGTAAATCTGCGTTGGTTAGATTGATGCCAATCAAGTCTGCCCTTGCCAAATTGACTCCTGTTAGCTTTTCTCCCCGAAAGTCTGTCTTGCCGGCTCTATAAAGGTTCAGAATGTCTTGTGCTTGCATGACTCTACCGTTTTTAATGAACCAATTTAATGAACCCAATTGAGTTGGAGAGGGAAGGGGAAGGCGCGATCGCCACCTCAGCCTGTTGCCACCTCAGCCTGTTGCTCGTCGCCATCCGTTCTGGGTGCAGCAGGGTTAGCAGCGATCGCCTGACTTCCCATAAATGCGGTTACGTCCTCTGCCGCCTTCTGCCCAGAGTTTTTGGGCAGATGCGCATAGAACGGCTGAATCGCCCCTAAAATTCCATGGGCAGCTTGCACACAGTCCTCAGCATCCTCTAGATTTCTTGCTACCGCTAGAAGTTGCACCCGCACGTCCGACAGGTTGTAAGTCTCAAGCAGCAGTCGGAGCAAATCATCTAGGGTTTGAGCTTTAATCATCGACTCCTGTTCAGCCCCATGAATAAAAGGCTGGTGCAGTAAGGAAAACAGCACAATTTTTGCCCGATAGGGATTGGTGTATCGCATAATTTCCAATCTCAAGTCAAACAAATTAGAGAGGTCTGTGGCTGGAGATGGAGCAGATTGAGAAATTTTTCGGGTTTGGGCAATTACTGGGGCAGAAGCGACCACTCTCTCAGGCAGGGTTGTTCTGATCTCAGTCCTAGCCTCAGGGTAAAGTGGCTGAAAAGCATGGCTAATTTCGGCAGCGGCAAGGGTGTATTCAGCAGGCTTACTCAGGGTACTGACCAGACTTTCTAAAACAGCATTAAGGGAGATTAAGGCGGGAGTGAGCCCATGTAAATCTCGAATTAGCTCCGCGAGATTTACCTCAGCCAGTTGAGTAGGATCGGTAACCCAATTGCCCTGACAAGCCAGCAGCAGCAGCTTCTTGATTCGATCGCCCCTAACGTTTTGTTCTAACCGTTGGGCGATCGCCCCATACACCTTCTCGCTCGCCAATCCTCGCTGGGCTGCAACCACAGGATAAAGCCGACCCACCCGGTTGAGAATCACGTTCGACACCAAAGTATATTCCGCCGCCTTACTGAGACTATGAACTGCAAAGTCTAACCGAGATTGAAGTTGTTCAACCGTAGGGGCGATCGCTCGTAAGTCTTGCAGCAAATTGAGCAAGCTGACCTGATCAAGACGATGGCGATCGCTCTCCCAAACCTGGGTGCAACTATAAATTAGAAGTTTTTGATCCGCACCAGATTTTGCTCCTGTGCCAAATCTTGCGCAACTTCATTAAAGGGAAGCGACATTACCAGAGGTTCTACAGAAGAAGCACCAAAAATCATGGGGTTTTGACAACAAATATCTTTGAAGCTAGAGTGCCCAGTCCCATAAAAATCATTCTTAGCTGCCCAAAAAACTCCAATAGAAGACAATTTTAGTCAAAAGCGCTACATTCACCCCGATCCTCCCCACCCAAGCAGCCCAGGGATTTTCTCCACAACAGCCTTACCGCAACCTTCGATCGCAAACCTTTACCGCAAACGAGATGCAACATATCTCTGCAAAGAAAAAATTCGATGCGCTTCGACATCAGCCCTCAGGTGCTGAGATTCAGTTGGGTCTTGCATATTCACCAAACTGTACTCAACATTCTCTGAATAGATAGTCGAAATAATCGTAAAGAGTTCTAAAAATTGAATCACCCAGACACAATCTTCTTCCTGATACCCCTCATAGCATTTAACAACATTGGCAATACAAACCTCTATATGAGTCTTGGCATAGCGACAAATTAAAGTGAGCTTTAGCAGCAAAATGACCAGAATCAAAGGATTCTTCTGCAAACTCAGAAAACCAAATAAACCCGACAACTCACCATTCCGGTCAGCGGTTAAGCCCTCAGCCAACCGTTTAACAGTCCTCAGCAAAAGAGCCTCATCAATGCTCTTATCGTCATAACTGACATAAAGAGTTTCAAGTTGCGCCGCAAGAACCCGTCTGATTCTTTTAGAAAGTTCATCGGACTCAATGCCAAAAAATAGATATTCCAGCAAACTTTTCTTAAATACCTCGTACTTTAAGTCCTGTGTTTGCTGCAAAAAATCTTAGCCAAGTTGGGATAACTATAAGTTCCCCGCTTAATCACGACGGTTTTAATCAGTCGTAAAACCTCATCGCCCAAAGAGGTTGGATTTTTAAGCCCCTTAAAGTTGACTCGAGCCGACTCAGACCGAGCCGTATACATTGCTAACTCAAATTTGAATTGATCTTTCAACTGGCGAGAAACCTTTTGAGCAACCTGACGCTGCTCAAAAGGATTGTTTAAATTGGCATACTGCGACGCTAAAAGATAAGGCGTATAGCGCTGGCTCCAATGCCAGGTTTTCCCATCTTCACAGCGCGTCGTCACCAACTTAATCGTCTCAAAATCTGAGCTGGCAATAAAACTTTTCACCCAACTTCTGAGCCGACCTAAAATCAAAGCATTTGTATTTTCATGAAGACTGGAATCTTCAAACAGTTGAATGAGAAGAGAAATGTAGGGATGGTTTCTGGAGATATTCCAGTTGTTGATTAGGATGTAGCAACACCTTCTTAAAAGATTATCAAATTCTGACTTTTGGTTCTTTAGAATAATTTCTGTCAAACACTCTAGGGCAAATTCATCGGCATGAGTGTGTCGGATAAATAGCTCTCGAAACTCAGTTAAGACCGCTTCAGGCGACCATGTTTTGACAATGGAGA
>JAAUPA010000156.1 GCA_012034615.1 Leptolyngbyaceae cyanobacterium CSU_1_4
CAGTTGATTTTGGCGGCAGTGATGCAGCCATGACCGATGCTCAAATTGCGCAAGTTAGCCGGGGCGTGATTCTCGTTCCTACGGCAGGTGGAGCTGTGACTCTGGCATACAACTTGCCGGGAGTGACCAACTTAAAGATTTCGCGCGCAGTCATGGGCGGCATTTTCTCCGGTCAAATCACCCGTTGGAAAGACCCCAAGATTGTGGCAGACAACGCGGGGGTCAATCTACCGGATTCACCCATTAAGCCTGTGGTTCGTGCAGACAGCAGCGGCACCACGTTTATTTTCACCAATCATGTCAGCGCTGTCGATGCTTACTTCAAAGGCAGAATTGGCGTAGGAACTGCACCCAACTGGACTATCAATCCAATTCGGGGCAGAGGCAATTCTGGCGTTGCAGCGCAAGTTCAACGGACTTCGGGTGCCATTGGCTATGTTGAATTAGCCACTGCAAAGCAAGCTAACCTGACCATGGCTTCGGTTCAAAATAAGAAAGGCGATTTCGTTGCTCCTACTTTAGAAGCAACCGAGACAGCGCTAGCAAGCTTAACCTACCCTGATAATTTCCGGGTATTTGCTAACGATCCTGAAGAGGGTTATCCCATTGCTGGGTTGACCTGGATCATGGTCTACAAGAAGTATGCCACTGCTGAGCAAGCGGATGGTGTCAAGAGATTGGTACAGTGGATGCTGACTGAAGGACAAAAGCTCAACAACGAGCTAGATTACACCAAGGTTCCTGAAAGTATTGCTCAACGGGCAATTCAAGCCGTGAACAGCGAAGTGACTGTAGGTCAGTAATATTTCCCATTCCCAGCCAGTGGCTGGGAATGGGAAACCGAAGGAAATCATGAGCGACTCATCTGAATTAAAAATTGATATCACCACTCCTGATGGTGCGGAGTTAGACCGAGGCTTTACGGGGTTGGTCAAAGGCTTTGCTCTTTGCACAGTTTTTTTATTGTTTTGGATGACTTGGGTCATCCTCGGTGCTGCGATTCCAGCCATTCAAACGTTTGGGCTGGGCTTTTTTTTGAGTCAAGATTGGGATGTGGGGGCGCTGATATTTGGAGCGTTGCCCTATGGGTATGGCACGTTAATGACCTCGATCATTGCCTTAGTCATTGGCGTTCCCATTGCGATCGCCGTTGCGTTAGTGACGAGCGAAACATTTTTACCCATTTGGGTGCGATCGCCCCTAGCAGCGTTAGTTGAACTAATTGCCGCGATTCCCAGCGTGATCATTGGCTTGTGGGGCTTTTTTGTTTTGATTCCGTTCATCGATCCGGTTCAACTGTGGATCTTTAAAGTCTTGGGTTGGATTCCTTTATTTGGCACAGAGCCGACGGTTGGACAGGGCAGCATTTTTGTGGCGGGTGTAATTCTTGCCATCATGATTTTACCCACGATCGCCACCATTAGCCGAGACGTTCTCATTGCCATTCCCACAGAACTCCGAAGTGCATCCAGGGCGCTAGGCTCTACCCATTGGGAAACCTTGTTCCGGGTCGTTTTACCTACCGCAGCCCCCGGCATTTTGGGCGCAATCACTTTGGGGCTAGGTCGGGCAATGGGAGAAACCATGGCAGTGACCTTAGTGATTGGAAATTCGCCACAGTTCACGGTGTCGTTGCTTAATTTGGGGGCAACGATTCCTTCGGTTTTAGCCAATCAATTTGCTGAGGCATTGGATACTTTGCACATTGGGGCGCTGATGTATTTGGCGCTAGCTCTGTTTGGGCTAACGCTGCTGGTTAATATTGCTGCGGTCATGATTGTTAAAACCTTGGAGCAGCGATAACCATGCAAACGACATCAGAAACAAACCTCTCTTTAGCAGAAGATTTACAAGCAGACTTGCCGATTAAACGACAGCTTTTTAGCTATGGCATGACGGCGATCGCCCTATTACTCACGGCTCTAGCCCTTTTGCCGCTGTTCTCCATTTTGTTCTCAATTGTGCAACAAGGGCTGCCCCAATTGAGTTGGCAAACCTTTACCACGCTCCCCTCTCCTACGGGTTCGGTGGGGGAACCGGATGGGTTTGGTAATGCCATTATTGGCACGGCAGTTATGGTTGGAATGGCTTCTTTAATTAGTATTCCAGTTGGCATCATGACGGCGATTTTTCTGGCAGAATTTAGTCAAGGATCGGCGATCGCAGGTTTCGTTCGGTTCGTTGTCACTATTCTGAGCGGCGTTCCTTCTATTGTGGTGGGCGTGTTCGCGTATGGTGTCATTGTGCTAGCAACGAAGGAGTTTTCGGCGTTGGCGGGTAGCTTCGCGCTGGCGGTGGTGATGTTGCCCATTGTGGTGTTATCAACCGAATCGGCGTTGCTATTGGTGCCAACTGCCCAAAAGCTGGCTTCAGCAGGGCTAGGGGCGAGTCGGTTTCAGACCACGTTTAGGGTGGTGCTAGCCTCGGCGTTGCCCGGAATTATGACGGGTATTTTGCTGGCGATCGCCCGTGCGGCTGGCGAAACTGCCCCGCTGATTTTTACCGCACTGTTTAGCACCAGTTGGTTTGATAATCTGCTCAGCCCCACATCTTCCCTTTCTGTCCTAATTTACAACTACATCAGTCTAAAGGTTTTGTTGAAAAATATAATATGGCTTGGACAGCGGCTCTGGTGCTGCTCGGTCTAATCATGTTCCTCAATCTTTCCGCTCGGTTGCTCACTCGTAAAAAGCTATAGATTAATGTCTTATTCTGCTCCTAATGATTCTGGTTCTTTGTATCCTGATGCTCCTGCGGCAATGCGGGTGACAAACCTCAGCTTTTCCTACGGCACTCGTTTGGTGCTAGAAGGGGTGACCATGCCCATTACCCAAAAGCACGTGACCGCCATTATTGGTCCTTCTGGCTGTGGCAAATCGACTTTTATTAAGTCTCTCAATCGCATTGGTGAGTTGGAAACGCAGGTACAAGTGAAGGGAAAAGTAGAGTTTTTTGGACAAGATATCTACAGCCCCAAGGTCAATATCAATCGGCTGCGTCGTCAAATTGGCATGGTGTTTCAAAAGCCTAATCCGTTCACCATGAGCATTTACGATAATGTGGCTTATGGGGTGCGGGTGTCTGGGTCTCTGCCGAAGCGGGCGTTAGATGAGGTGGTAGAGTCGGCACTGGTGGGGGCGGCGCTGTGGGATGAGGTGAAGGACTATTTGAGTAAGTCGGCCTTGGGGCTTTCGGGAGGTCAGCAGCAGCGGCTTTGTATTGCGCGGGCGCTGGCAATCAAGCCTAAGGTGCTGCTGATGGATGAGCCTTGTTCAGCGCTTGATCCGATCGCCACTCGCAAAATTGAGGAGTTAATTCATTCGCTCCGATCGGAGTTAACAATCGCCATTGTGACTCACAATATGCAGCAAGCGGCACGAATTTCTGACTACACGGCGTTTTTTAGCACTGATGAAAGCCAGATTGGGCAAATGGTGGAATTTGGCACCACCACCCAAATCTTTAAAGAGGCGATCGACACACGCACCCAAGATTATGTAGAAGGTCGGTTTGGTTAGAGCGCCTGAACGGATTTTTACTTCGATTCAGCATTGCCAAATCTTCTTTTAGAGTGGGGGTTGTATCGTACAATACGATCCAAAGAGGAGCTAGGTCGCTACCATGACCCTATGACTAGAAAGACGCGATCGTCTCGTAAGCCATTGCTTCAACCTTCGACCCGGTTAATTTCATTAATTGCGGTGGCGATCGTCTTATTGCTTTGGTTCATAGCCAGCACTCTCCAGTGGGTGTCGCCTTTATTTCTACCTGCACCTCAGGTAGTTTTGGCAGCCTTTTTCAACATCTTTCAGCAGGGCTACAAAGGTCAGCCCCTTTGGCTGCATGGGTTCGCCAGCTTGAATCGTTTGTTTTGGGCGTTCCTACTCACGGTTGCCACCGCTATTCCCTTAGGGTTACTCAGCGGCTGCTCGCGCAAAGTTCAAGCCCTACTTGATCCATTCATTGAGTTCTATCGACCCCTGCCCCCCCTGGCTTACTACACTCTGTTGATCATTGGGCTAGGAATTGAAGACCAGTCTAAAATTGCGCTGCTTTACCTCGCAGGATTTGCGCCGCTTTATCTGGCAGCGCTGGCAGGAGTCAAAAAAATTCCGGGCGATCGCATTAACGCAGCCCGATCCCTGGGTGCATCTGGGGTGCAAGTTTTTATCTATGTTATTTTCCCCTCTACCCTACCCGAACTATTTACCGGACTGCGAACGGCGATCGGATTCATGTATACCACCTTGGTTGCTGCTGAAATGGTTGCAGCGGTTTCGGGTCTAGGGTGGATGGTTTTAGATGCCAGCAAGTTTTTGCGGAGTGACGTAATGATCGTTGGAATTTTCCTGATGGGAGGAATAGCCATGCTAATAGATGGGGGTATTCGATGGATACAGCATCGCCAACTCCCTTGGATGGGACGCGAATAAGCAACCCCTGAACCCCTCACCCAGAAGATTTTCAGCAACATTGAGCTCAGTATTTAATCGATTAAGGTTCACCACATCGTCAAAAGGATAATGCAAAAATCATGACTCAAAAGTGGCTCAGTCGCATCGTTGATCGTCGTCAGTTCAACCTCTTGCTAGGGATCCTAGCTCTCGGCATGACCCTGACTTTTTCGGCTTGCTCTCCAAGCTCCACCGGAACCGTTACCTCGCCCAGCAGCAGCACCGACCCCGCCGAAATTCGCATTGGCTACCAAGTCATTCCTAACGCAGAACTATTGGTGAAAGCGATGGGAACTGCTGAAAAAGCTTTTCCTAATTCCACAGTCAGTTGGAAAGCGTTTGACTCTGGACGAGATGTCAACACAGCAATGGCAGCAAACGGTCTGGAGTTAGGGATGGTGGGTTCGACTGGCACTTCCATTGGCATCGCAAATCAGCTCCCTTATCGGGTTTATTTCATTCAAGATGTAATTGGCGACAATGAAGCGCTGGTCGTCAAAGGCGAGATTAAATCTTTGGCTGATTTAAAAGGAAGAAAAGTTGCTGTTCCTTTTGGCTCAACCACGCATTTTAGTTTGCTCTCTGCACTTCAAGAACTGGGACTAAACCCCAATGAAGTGACAATTTTAGATATGCAGCCTCCTGAAATGCTGGCGGCATGGCAACGGGGCGATATTGATGCGGGTTTTGTTTGGCAGCCAACGTTGAACAAAATGATTAGCGCTAAAGGCTCGGTCTTGTTATCTGCTAAAGATCTTTACCAAAAGGAATTATTACTGCCGATGTAGGAGTTGCCCACAAAGACTTTATTGCAAAACATGCGGCAACGTTGCGAAAGTATGTGGCGCTGTTAGATGAGGCTGTGAAGTTTTATCGGGAGCAGCCAGAGGCGGCGGCAGCAGCGATCGCCCCTGAGTTAGGTCTTTCCCCTGCCGAAAGCCTTCAGGTCATGAAAGAGTTAGTCTGGCTCAATTCATCAGAGCAAGCCAACAGCAAATATCTGGGTTCTGCCGAAAAACCCGGAGCCTTTGCCAGCGTGCTCAGAGATTCAGCCGCGTTCATGAAAGCCCAAGGTGCTATTCCAACGGTTCCTAGTTTGGAGGTGTTCAAGGCGGGCATTTACAGCGGGGGGTTAACTCAATAGGGGTTTAGCTCAATAGGGGTTTAGCTCAATCGTTTTTTCTTTCTGTTCTTAATTTGGGGTGGGCTCGGCAGCAACACAAAGAGGAGAGATCTCCCCCATTCCTTCTCTCAGAACTGCCGTGTATACGCAAGTCTAAACTGGCTTCGTTCACTCTTGTTCGCCATACCTAACCTGCGATCGCACCCTGCCATGACTCAACGCTCTCCCTCAACTTATGATTCTGTTCCGCTCACCAGCCGTAGTTCTCTCCTGCGTCTGCGAGGAGTCGGTTTAACCTATCCAGGCGATCGGCGGGTGCAGCAAACGACCGAAGTGTTGAGGAACGTTAACCTAGAAGTGGGAGAACAGGATTTCGTGTGTGTGATTGGGGCATCGGGCTGCGGTAAAACTTCTCTGCTGCGCATCTTGGCAGGATATGTCCGACCCACCACTGGCACCGTGACTCTGGCGGGGCAACCGCATACCCAACCAAATGCTGAGGTGGGTGTGGTGTTTCAACAGCCCAATCTTTTTCCTTGGCTGACGGTAGAAGGAAATGTTGAGTTTGGGCTGAAGATGAAGGGAATGGCGCGGGCGATCGCCAACGACAGGTCGCGCATTATCTAGAGATGGTGGAACTGCACGATTCTGCTAAATTATTGCCTTACCAGTTATCGGGGGGCATGAAACAACGAACGGCGATCGCCCGGGCTCTGGCTGCCAACCCCAAAATTATCTTAATGGATGAACCTTTTGCGGCTCTTGATGCCATCACTCGCGAAATGATGCAGGTCCATCTCAAGAAAATTTGGGCACAAACCCACAAAAGTATTTTTTTTATTACTCACGATGTAGAAGAGGCGCTGCTTCTAGCCACCCGTGTGCTGGTGATGTCTCCTCATCCTGGGCGAATTGTCAAAGAAATGGTTAACCCCTTCGCCCCTGAGTTGGGGCATTACTCGACCTCGCAAGTGCGATCGTCTAAAGCATTTGTTGAACTGCGAGAATATCTAATTGCCGAAATTCGAGGTTCGCATCCCTCCTAATGCCGTGCACAAATGCCGTGCACAAATGCCCTGCCAAAAGCCAACATTCCCTAGAAACACCGCTGGATTAAGCACTCTTAAGAAAATGCCCCTAGCGGTTATCTTTGAGACTTCTCAGATATCCTCATTAATTCAAATATCCTAAATTCGAGAGCTTAACTGTAACCTTCGTGCCCACGTTGATTTGGCTCTCCACCAAAATTTTTCCTTGATGTAAATCCACACACCGCTTTGCGACCGCCAATCCCAAACCGCTGCCAGAAGTTTCCCGAACATTTCTGCCTCGACTGAATAAGCTATAGAGGCTCTGCTGGTCTTCTAGAGGAATGCCTACACCCTCATCCTGGATCTCAAAGGTGACAGCGTGAGGTTCGCAAATGATTAAAAAATAGACGGTGCTTTGAGGATCAGAATATTTGAGGGCATTGGAGAGCAAGTTACTGAGAATGGAGTACAGCAGCTTTTCATCCACCATGGCGTGAACGCTTTGCCCTCTCTTGCTAAACTCAATGATTCGCTGGGTTTCACCAAAGATTTGAAAATCTTCGATTAAATTGAGGCAAAAAGTTTGCATTTCTAAAGACACAGGATTAAATTCCATCTTGCCAGCATCTGCTCTTGCCACTCGCAACAGGTCGTTGAGTTGCTGGTTCATGAGTTTTGCCGAGGATTGGATGCGGGAGAGATTTTTAAGCTTACTGGGCTCTGTCACAGGCTTCAGGCTTTCTTTCAGCAGTTGGGCAGAACCGGTAATGAGGCTCAAAGGGGTGCGAAACTCGTGGGACAGCATTGAAAAAATTGTAGCTTTAGTTCGTTGAGCTCGTTGCGTTGTGCTAGTTGGCGTTGCTGAGCTTCCGCGTTTTCTCTGCGAAATTTCTGACGGCAAAGAATGAGGTATACCCCGAGCAAAATGAAAAAGGTGAGCGTGTTCCCTAGCCATTCTATTCGCAGGCGCGATCGCAAAGTACCCTGGGTTTCGGTTTGCTGAACTTGGATCAACCGTTGCTCTTGAACTCGCAACTGCTCTAACAGTTGGTGGATGGCATATCTATTCTGCTGGGTTTTGACAATAAGGGAATTTTCTAAAGAAGGCTGTATTTGGCGTTGTTCAAAGGCTTCTATCGATCGCTGCAACAGACTGAGCTGCTGCTTAATCAGCACGTTCAGGGGTTCAAGCTTTTTACGACTTTCTGGGTCAGACAATGCCACCTTAAGGTTGGTAACTTTGGATGACAGCGCCTCGACTGCTAACGTGTAGCGCGCTCGTTCAGCAGCATCACCCAATAGAAAATAGCCTCGTCTCGCTAGCTCTGCATCCAATAAGTTCGTTTCAATTTCGTTGAGAAGATCCAGGGCTTTGTAAGCTTGCTCCACCTGACTATTGTTTTCGGTCAACTGGGTTGCATTTTGGTACGACACCATGTTCAAGCCCGCCATTAGCGACAATGCCAAGCCGTATGCCGCAGTTATTCTTTTGCCACCGGGAGAGTATTTTCGGGAAATCAATGAGGCTAATGTTCTGACTTGAGTAAGTAACGGCATAACGCTCTACAGTTCAACAAGCGATAAGTTTGATGCTGGATGGGAAAATCTGGGAGAGAGACCTCTCCCCAGATCTCTCCGGAGGGTTGCCATGCATACACAAGTCTAAACGGGGTTCGTTGCAGTCTTTTTCGCCCCCTAAATCCCCTATCTGGATCGGGATCAGTTTGAAACTCATAGTGGACAATCACCCGTCTGGATTTCAATAGAGTTACAGAATCAGCTCGAATGGGTTCCAGTGAAAGTTCCGTCGGTTGAAGCTCGGTGAGCTTGATCGGTTCCCCAATCAGCCAAGAGGCAAAGTCTTGCGAGTACTGCTTTACCAGGAATTTTGAAAGGTTGTCAAACATATACCTTGCTTCTTATGCTGCCCAGCCACTAATTCTCGTAATCCTGCAACGCCTTGACGCTCAAGGGCTGCGATTGGAGCGATCGCACTGCTGCTGCTGCCGCCTTTGCCCCGGCGATCGTGGTAATGGTGGGAATTTTATGGGTGAGAGCCGTGCGTCGAATCAGGCGATCGTCAATTTGCGCCGTTGCCCCTACAGGTGTATTGATAATGAGTTGCACCTGCCCATTCTTAATCCAATCCAAAACGTGAGGTCTGCCCTCATGCAGCTTCAACACCAAATCGACCTTCAGCCCATGCTCTAACAGCACTTTGCGAGTGCCTTCGGTGGCGACTATTTTTAAGCCCATGTCAATAAAATCGCGCACGACGGGGACGGCGGCAACCTTATCTCGATCGTTCATTGATACAAACACGGTGCCCTGCTGAGGCAAGCGTTGAGAAGCCCCAAGTTCTGCTTTAGCGTATGCTGTACCAAAGTCGGTGTCGATGCCCATAACTTCGCCCGTCGATCGCATTTCGGGACCCAAGATGGTGTCAGTGCCAGGGAACTTATCGAAGGGCAAGACGGCTTCTTTGACCGAGATATGTTTGGGAATCACTTCTTGCGTAAAGCCCAAAGATTCTAAAGTTTCGCCCGACATGACCAGCACCGCCATTTTTGCCAGCGGCACCCCGATCGCCTTCGAGACAAACGGCACCGTTCGAGAGGCACGAGGATTGGCTTCAATGATGTAAACCTGATCGCCCTGCACCGCAAACTGAATGTTCATTAAACCGACGACTTTTAGGGCTTTTGCTAGCTGTACTGTCCAGGTGCGAATCACGTCTAGCACGGGTTCTGAGAGCGTCACAGTGGGGATAGAGCAAGCCGAATCGCCAGAGTGAATTCCTGCTTGTTCAATGTGTTCCATAATGCCGCCAATCACCACGTTTCCATCGTGATCCGCGATCGCATCAACATCCACTTCGATCGCATTTTCTAAGAACTTATCAATCAAAATGGGATGGTCGGGTTCCACCAAAACGGCATAGGACATATACCGCTCTAAATCCGCATCGGAATAGACAATTTCCATTGCGCGTCCACCCAAAACATAACTCGGACGAACGACAACGGGATAGTTAATGCGTTGTGCCACGCGCAGGGCTTCATCATAGCTACGAGCCAGACCATTGGCGGGTTGGCGGATATCTAGCTCCCGCAAAATTTTCTCAAACTTCTCCCGATCTTCTGCTGCATCGATCGACTCTGGCGACGTGCCCCAAATTTTAGTAGAGACTTCAGGCGTACCGCTTAAATATTGCTGGAGTGGCACGGCAAGTTTCAACGGCGTTTGTCCGCCAAATTGAATGATTACACCTTCAGGATCTTCGGCTTCCAAGATATTAAGGACATCTTCTTTGGTCAGCGGCTCAAAATAGAGGCGATCGCTCGTATCATAATCAGTCGAAACCGTTTCAGGGTTGGAGTTGACCATAATCGTCTCAAAATCGTTTGCCCGCAGCGCATAGGAGGCATGACAGCAGCAGTAATCGAATTCAATTCCCTGCCCAATCCGGTTCGGACCACCGCCCAAAATCATCACCTTGCGACGGGTAGAAGGCAAAACTTCCGACTCAGTGCTTACGATCGGCTCCTGCCCATCTACCAGCTCTGTAACCTCCGATTCATAGGTGGAATAGTAGTAAGGCGTGAAGGCTTCAAACTCGGCAGCGCAGGTATCCACCGTTTTGTAGACCGGAATAATGCCAAGATTCTTGCGATAGGTGCGCACGTCGTCTTCGGTGGTTTTGGTAGCAAAAGCAATTTGACGATCGCTAAACCCTTCCTGTTTTACGGCATAGAGTTGCTCCCGCGTCAGGCTCTTAAGCGGCGATCGCTTCAGAAATTTCTCCGTTTCTAACAGAGACTGCAACTTATCCAAAAACCAAGGATCAATCGAGGTGAGATCAAATACCTCTTCCACCGTCATACCCATTTGAAAGGCATGGCGCACCGTAAAAATTCGGTCAGGATTGGGCGTTCGTAACCCGGCGCGGATCTGCTCTAAGCTAGGCAACTTCTCCGCCCGATCGCAGCCCCACCCAGCGCGCCCCACTTCCAGCGATCGCAGCGCCTTCTGGAACGACTCCTGGAACGTCCGCCCGATCGCCATTGCCTCACCCACCGATTTCATTTGCGTGGTTAGCACCGGACTAGAGCCAGGAAACTTTTCAAAGGCAAACCGAGGAATTTTAGTCACCACATAATCGATCGTTGGCTCAAAACTCGCCGGAGTTTTTGGGTAATATCGTTAGGAATTTCGTCTAGCGTATAACCCACCGCCAGCTTCGCCGCAAATTTGGCGATCGGGAAGCCAGTCGCCTTAGAAGCCAGAGCAGAACTCCGAGACACACGCGGATTCATCTCAATCACCACCACTTCACCCGTCACCGGATTCACCGCAAACTGAATATTAGACCCGCCCGTCTCCACCCCAATTTCCCGAATAATCTTAATCGATGCATCCCGCAGCCGCTGATATTCCTTATCCGTCAACGTCTGCGCCGGAGCCACCGTAATCGAATCCCCCGTATGAATCCCCATCGGATCAAGGTTCTCGATCGAGCAGATAATCACCACGTTATCCGCCAAATCGCGCATCACTTCCAGCTCATACTCCTTCCAGCCCAATAGCGACTTCTCAATCAAAATCTGAGAAACCGGGCTAGCATCCAACCCCGACTGAGAAATCTCTTCAAACTCCTCTTGGTTATAGGCAATGCCGCCCCCCGTACCGCCCATCGTAAACGCCGGACGAATAATCAGCGGATAAGAGCCAATTTCGATGCCGATCGCCTTTGCCTCAGCCATCGTCTCGGCAAGCCCAGAGGGACAAACACCCACCCCAATCCGCACCATCGCTTCTTTAAATAACTTGCGATCTTCTGCCATCTCGATCGCGGGCAATTTCGCGCCAATCAGCTCAACGCCATACTTTTCCAGCACACCCGTCTTCGCCAGCGTTACCGCCAGGTTCAGCGCCGTCTGTCCTCCCATCGTCGGCAGCAACGCATCCGGGCGCTCCACCTCAATCACCTTCTCCAGTATCTCCGGGGTCAGCGGCTCAATATAAGTACGGTT
>JAAUPA010000157.1 GCA_012034615.1 Leptolyngbyaceae cyanobacterium CSU_1_4
TGGATGAAATGGCGGAGTCGGTCAAAAATGCCCGTCTTTTGCCATGTTACTGCCTGCTCCATGGCATCTTTGGCAATGCCTGGAATGAGTGGTTTCGTGGCAGAACTGATGGTTTTTGTTGGCTTTTCTACTAGCTCTGCCTACGACCTGACCTTTAAGGTGATTGTGGTGCTTTTGGCAGCGGTTGGGGTCATCCTAACGCCCATCTATTTACTATCGATGCTGCGGGAGATCTTCTACGGACCTGAAAATAAGGAGCTGACCTCTCATGAGGCGTTAATTGACGCTGAACCCCGTGAGGTGTTCATTATTGCCTGTCTTTTGATTCCTATCATTGGGATTGGTTTGTATCCTAAGCTGCTGACTCAGATTTACGATGTGAAGACACAAGCGATTACTGCTCAGTTACAGCGATCGCTGACCACAGTCGCGGAGTGGCAAGGGCAGTCCAAGTCGGTGGCTACCCTTCTCCAAGCGCCCGCTCTAGATTAAAATTTTCCTCTTCTAGGGGGCTTCCGAGCCTGTTCTCCTTCAAAGTCCCCCAGAAGGGGGACTTAGGGGCTGATCGGGCAGCAATCTAGACTTTTCAGATCACCTCTTAAAGAACCGTCTCATAAAAGGTAATGCAGACTCCCACAATGTCTAACACCACAAATTCTTTTGCGCCCCACGGCTGTGTCTGAAGTTGCCCATTGGGATGGAACATGGCTCCGCCCTTGGCTTGAAATTCTTCGTAGAGTTGCTCAATGTTTTCCACCTGGATGCGAAAGGTCGTCCATTGGGCAAGGTGAGGATCATCGTTTTGATACAAAAAAACTTCGGCAGAGTTGCGTTTGACGATCGCCAAGGTAATCGGAGTTCCTTCGGTATAAATCGTCGTGAAACCTAACTGTTCTTCATAAAAAGCGATCGCCCCTGCCACGTCTGTTCCGGCTGGAATCACCGGGCTAATATGACCGAGAACACTAGGTTTACTCATAAGGAATCAAAAAAAAGTCAGAGCGCGAGGCTCTGACTCAATTAGGTTGAAATCAAGCTTATCTAAACTGGAACTATACCGCATCTTGTGCCTTATAGCACTTTGCCAGCTCTAAACATTCTAAAAATTTTTATCGCCTAGAGCACTTGGCGAGAAATAAATTTCTCAAAGTCTGCTTGGGTTTGTTGAAGCATTTGCTCGCGGCTGTCGCCCTGGGGGTTGAGCCGGGGCACCAAGTTGCGGGCTTGCAACGCCATGTGAAGCTGGAGATGAGCTACGTATTCACTCAGGTCTTCATGGGATGAAGGGGCTGAAAACTGGGCAGAATGCGAGTTCAAAGCGATTAACCTCTCAGTAGGTACTTGACAACATTGATTCATAACCTCAATGACCGTAGCACATCACATTTACTGATATTGCAACTTTGCAACGAAGCGTAATGTATCTATTGGAGGATGTCAATTTTTCCCGATCGCCCGTCCATCCGCACCCGTTGCCCGTTCTGCAACTTTTGAGTGGCGTGGGAAATGTTCATGATGGCAGGAATGCCGTATTCGCGCGCCACGATCGCTCCATGGGAAAGTTGTCCCCCCACCTCCGCAATCAGTCCGCCTGCCTGTGCGAGCAGCGGCGACCAGCCCGAATCGGTATAAGGCACGACGAGGATGGTTTCGCGGTTGATGGGCGGAATAGATTGAAGATTTTGAACCACGACAATCCAGCCTTCTGCTTGCCCCGGACTTGCACCAATGCCTTGGAGCTGTTGGGTGGCTTGCAACGGGGCGAAGGTGGGAGCAGCCAGCCGGGGCGGATCGTTGCCGTAGACCAGCGTGGCGGGCGTGGCTTGGCGATCGCTTTCTAACTGCAACTTTCGTTCGGCAATGAGGGCAGCGCGATCGCGGAGAGAAGACTGCTCGGCAATCACTTGTTTGATTTCGTCGAGCGTTAGAAAGAAAATATCCCCCGGTTCTGCAAGTAAGCCTGCGGCTAACCAGCGCTGCTCCATTGCCACAAAACTCCAACGCAATTCTGCCAACAGCTTGCTGTAAACCGTGGTGACTCGTCCCTTGAGGTCGAGCCGTCGCTGCACTGACTTCGTTTTCCAGGTGGGGCGAGGGTGCCCATTTTTGATTTCTTTAGAGTCGTATTTTCCAGGATGGTTCAGATATTCCATCAGCAGATTTTGTAACATTTGCGGTGAGTCTTTCCAGCGGGGCACCGCAATATCGGTTGCCACATCACTGAGGTAGCCATAGTGCTGAAGGAAACGATCGAACTCTTGCAACAGACTTTGTCCGGCGGCAGTCGAAGCCAGGTCAGTAAAGGATGGCGGGGGCTGGGAAAAAGTAGTGCGGGCGGCGATCGCCTGGAGCGATCGTAACGAAGCAACCTCGGGTAATTGCTGCTGATCTAACCCCTCTACTTTCAGCAAGGCTTGCCACAACGCCAAGCTCAAGGGAGCCATGATGCTGTAATACGTCGCTCGTTTCAACAAATCTAGAATTTGCTCAATTCGTCGAAATAACAGTGCCGTAGGGAGGGATTCGGGCAACTGCGACAGCAGAGCAAAGGCGGGATCAAAGTGCTGGCGAACGTCTCGGCTAAAGTCTTGTTCTAGTCGCCAGGCACATTGCCCCAAGCGCCACAGCCCAGGCACATTGCGCAGAGTCGAGCCGAGGGGCGGCTTGCTGAATTTTGCGCCTCTGGTGAGAAACTCTAGGCTTTCGGCGGGTAAGCCCATTTGCTGAAAGGTTTGCCCCAACAAGGAAGCATTGAAGTAGGCGGCAGAGTGATGGAGGGTCGCTGTTTTGGCAAAATTGAGCCCCCGAGCCCGATCGCCCAGCACCACGGTAAAAATATCGCCCCACACGCCACAGGTTAATGGACGATTTACCGACCAAGTGAGCGGATGAATGAATCCGGGAATCACTTCGGCAGCAATTTTGCGGGTCCAAATGGGCAATAGAGTCGTGATAGGACGAGATTGCAGCACCCACAATTGCTGACCATCGTAGCTCCACTCAAGGTCTTGGGGAATGCCATGGTGATGTTCTTCTAAATGCCTTGCCAGGTAAGCCACTTGTTGGATGAGCCGGGGCGGAATTTCGCCCCGGCCTTCGACTTCTAGAGCCAGGTCGTCTGGGAAAATCCAGCTTGAGCTATTTTCTGTTGACCGTGAACCGGGAGCTGAATTGGGCTCTGAACCAGGGACAGTACTGCTGATGATGACGCGGTATTGTTCGGGGGTGACTTGTCCGGAGACCACGCTAGATGCCATGCCGGGAAGGGCTTCGATGACGACAGCATCGCCTTGACGGGCGATCGGATCTCGACTAAATGCCACGCCTGAAAATACGCCTTGCACTTGCACTTGCACCAGAACTGCCATGCTTTGTTCAGCAACGCCTTGGTCTTGACGATATTGCAAAGCGTTGGGCGCATTGTAAGAATTTTGGCACCGCAAAATGGCTTGTTCTAGTGCCGCTTTGCTGGTGACATGGGCAATAGACTCGTATTGTCCGGCGGCGGAAGCTAGTTCTGAATCTTCGCCAATGGCTGACGATCGCACAATGAAAGGGGTTTCGGCGGAAGGATTCAAGAGCTCAATCAGAGGTGCCGGGTCATCGCCGGGAGGCAGCACCCAACCGGGCGGAACAGGATAGTGACGGCTGAGCTGAGAAAGGGTAGCGGCTTTTGCGCCCACTTTGTCCGGGTGGAGGATTTGGTTGAGCGTGGGGATGGCGCGATCGCCCTGAAAGAAACGAAACATTTGGCGAGAAGCTCCCTGAACAGTTCCGGTTGGCAGTTCTAAATCGTCGGGAATTTTTTGGTAAATCCAAGCAATTAACGCACACAAAATTACCGTTGCTCCTATCCTCGATCCTTCTAGCGGATGGCGCAATGCGGTCATGAGTGGAATCAAGACTAAAACGCCTAGTTTGCCCGATCGCCGTTCGCGGAGCAAGATAAAAATGGCACCGCTAATGACAAAAATCAGCCCTGCACCCACCCAATCATGGACAATGTAGCCCCAGACCACATTGGTTGTACCTGCGCCTTTGCCTCGCCAATAGCGCCCCATCACCAGCGCCATCAATGCCACTATTTCCCAGGCAGCATCGGCAGGAAAAAAATATCGGGCTAAAAGCACGGCGGCAATGCCCTTTAATGCCTCTGAACAGACTGCCAAAATGCCCACAGTTTGTCCACCGTGGTAAAAAGCTGCCGAAACGCTGACGTTGCCTGTGCCGATTTTGGCAAGGTCTTTGCCAGTCAAGCTGCGGGTGATCCATCGAATGAGAGGCAGTCCGCCCAAAATGGGGCAAAGCATGAGGATGAGCAGAAGTCCCCAAACTTGGGTAAGGGTCATGGACATGGCAGTTTAGAGAGGTACAGGATTTTGGTGTTATCTAAACCCTATCGCAGCCCGCGATCGCCCTGCACGATTTGTAGGGTGGAACATTGAGATGCACCCAATTCCGACTCCTTTCTCCCGCTCTAGGCTACCGTGTGTACACAAGTCGAAATCTGGCTTCGTTCCAAGCTTTTTCGCCCCCTAAATCTCCCAATTTGGGGGACTTTGAAGCACAGAACTGGATCGGAAGTCCCCCAATTTGGGGGTTGGGGGGCGGTTCGCCAGGGACTTGGCTAGATTCGATCACTTGTGCATACACGGTAGCCCGCTCTGGGAGAAGGGCTAGGGATAGGAATCTCACTGTTCAAATAGGATTGCTATACACCCGACAAATTTTTACCCCCGATCGAGGATTGTCGCTCAAGGCTGGTTCCTGAAGAACTGAATTGATGAGGTTAGGAGGATAGTTTAAGTTGTTATAGACCTGACTCAAATGTGCTAGGTACAAGCTTGTTTTATCGGAATTCTAGTTTATTACATCCGTTTTTAATGAAATTAGTCGTCTAAATTGGCTACGCAACTGGTCACTGATTCATGATTTATCAAGGCACAGAAATAGCAATTAATTTAGCTTCTCATGATGACCATTCTACGAGTCTATCTTAGGTCAACAAAACCCTTCGTTTTAACCGTTCGATCGCCCGCCAAGGCAGCTTTTGTCAAGATTTCTAGAGTTGATCTTTGATCTTTGAGCTTAACGCGATCGCTTGAATAAACTCCTATTTATGAGAAATTATTGCATTAACCTGGAGCCAAAGCCTTTTAATAAGTGAGTGAAACAAATCGTAACTGAAATACTTGCAGAATCAAACCGTGAATGAAACGAATTGTAACCGAAACACCTACAGTGTCGGATAACACATTTAGGGTACTTTGAAGAATAGAGCCTTAATTAAAAAATAAAATTTTCACCCGCCATGAAACGCAGAAACCAGACAAAACCTCCTCGACCAGTCTTCGATTACCAAGGCGTACTTCACCGCATCATTAACCGAATTCGCCAATCGTTAGAACTGCAAGAGATTCTGGATACGACTGCTGAAGAAACTTGTGCATTTCTAGAAACAGATCGAGTCAAAATCTACTGCTTTGACGCTGATGGTAGTGGGGAGGTGTTAGCCGAGTCGATTCGGGGCAACCGGTTGCCGTCGTTGCGGGGGCTCAGCTTTCCGGCAGGTGATATTCCTGCCCATGCCCGTGAATTGTTCATTAAGTCTCGCTTAAGAGTCATTGTGGATGTTGCCTCTCAGCGAAAAATATCTAGTCAGCTTGACCCCTCAGAAACAGGAGAGGGCTTAGACGCTGAGCCGATTCGCTACAGTCCGGTCGATGCTTGTCATGCTGAATACCTGGCAACCATGGGGGTTTGCTCTTCTTTGGTCGTTCCTATTCTTCACCAGAACCAGCTTTGGGGGTTGTTGGTGTCGCATCATGCCGAGTCCCATCAGTATGGTCAAGATAAGTTGCAGGTGGTGCAGATTTTAGTCGATCAGCTCTCGATCGCCATTGCTCAAGCGAATCTTTTAACTCAAACTCGCCAGCAAGTTCGTCACGAGGCGATGATTAACCAGGTCAGTCGGCTTTTGCACTCTCCTTACGACATTACTCAAATTAGGCAATCTGTGCTAGACCAGGCTGTGAAAGCCTTTGGGGGAAATGGCGGCAGGCTCTATGTGGGCGATGATTCCATTGGGCAGCCCGCTCAGCTCTATTTTTATGGTGAACAACCCCAAGATGGGCTACCAACATGGGTTAGCCTGGAAGAAAGCCGCTTTTGGCAACAAGCCATGGGGATGCCCGGAGAGATTTCTCCCGGGGAGATTTCTCTGGGAGACCGTTCCTTAGAAAGGAGCGATGAATTAGAGGCTAGGAAGGGCAATGCTTTGGATGATCGCGAGACAATTTTGTCTGCAACTAGCGATCGCCATCTGGCTGAAAGTTCTACTGTGATCCCCCAAATTCACGGCATTGATGATCTTTACCAACACCCGCACCTGCAATATTTAGCCCCAGCCTTCGAGCACACAGAAATTCGCTCAATTTTGATTGTTCCATTGCAATATCAAAATCAATGCATTGGCTGTCTCAGTATTTTTCGGGCTGAAATTGACACCGAAAAGCTGTGGGCCGGTCAGTGCAATCCAGACGATCGCAATACTCGTCCTCGCCAATCTTTTGAAGCTTGGCAGGAAATCAAAAAAGGACAGGCGCAACAATGGAGTTTAGAAGATATTAAGCTGGCACAAGCCTTAGGAACGCATCTCTACATGGCGGTGATGCAGCGGCGGGTGGAAGATATGATTCGGCACCAAGCTTCCCATGACCCTTTAACCGGATTACCCAATCGGCTTTTTGTTTGATCAGCGGCTTTCGCTGGCATTGGCTTACGCCCATCAGTGGGGCGAAATGGTGGCAGTGATGTTTCTGGATTTAGACCGATTCAAAACCATTAACAATACGTTGGGGCACGCTAGCGGTGACCAATTGCTGCAACAAGTCGCCGATCGATTGGCAAAATGTCTCAAACCCAGCGATACGATCGCCCGTTGGGGCGGCGACGAGTTTACGCTGATTTTGCCTCAGGTGCGATCGGCTCATGATGCCACTAAAATTGCCCAACGCATTCTCAAAACCCTCAAAACCTCCTTTGATTGCCACGGGCAAGAGATTCATGTCACCACCAGTATTGGAATTGCTTTGGCTCCGTACGATGGAGGCGATGCAGAAACGCTGTTAAAAAATGCCGATAGGGCAATGTATCGGGCAAAACAACAGGGCAAAAATGATTTCCAATTGTATATGCCCGACATGAACACTCAGGCGTTAGATCAACTAGTGCTGGCAAATGATCTGTACCGGGCATTAAATCGGGGTGAGTTTGTGTTGCATTATCAGCCGCAAGTGAACCTGAAGACGGGAAAAATTGTCGCTATGGAGGCGCTAGTCCGCTGGCAGCACCCGATTCGAGGGTTGGTGCCGCCCAGTCAATTTATTCCTTTGGCTGAAGAAACTGGGCAGATTAAGGCGATCGGCGAGTGGGTGTTACAAACTGCTTGTGCCCAGAATCGAGCTTGGCAGGATGCCGGGTTGTTCCCCATTCGGATGGCGGTGAATCTTTCTGCCCGTCAGTTTCAGCAGCACAATCTTGTCCAGTCTATCGATCGCATTTTGGCTGAAACCGGGTTAGAGGCTCAATACTTAGAAGTTGAAATTACCGAAAGCATTGCGATGCAGGATATGGGCATAACGATTTCAATTTTGGAAGAATTGCGGGCAATGGGCGTTTACATTTCCCTGGATGATTTTGGGACGGGCTATTCCTCATTGGCAACGCTGAAGAATTTTCCCTTACATACGTTGAAAATAGACCGAGCGTTTGTCAAAGATTTAACAACCGATGCTAAAGATGCGGCTTTGATTCGGGCGATCGTGGCGTTGGGGCATGGTTTGAATTTGGAGGTGATTGCAGAAGGCGTAGAAACGGCAGAGCAGCAGGATTTTCTGTGCTCAGTGGATTGTGATGCCATGCAAGGCTACTTCTTCAGTAAACCTTTACCCGCAGCGGCTGCCGCCCAACTGTATCAAGCCCAACTGCATCAAGCCCAACTGCATCAAGCCCAACTGTATCCAGATCAAGAATTTGTGGCTCAACAGTCTACGGTTTTCACCTAAACGAGACGGGAGGCGTTGACTGGTTACACTGCGGCTCTGGCAATCCTCCCATCCTCAATCGTGGGTAAAAATCTGTAGAGTATCCGTTGCAAAGCAGAATAGCATTGCCCTACGCCGCCACGTCTTCAAACTTGTACCCCACACCAATGACCGTTTTCAGAAACGTCGGGTTAGCTGGGTCAGGCTCAATTTTTTTCCGCAGCCGCGCCACGTGGGTATCCACCACTCGTTCGTCGCCGTAAAAGTCGCCGCCCCAAAGTTTTTCAATTAACTGGGTGCGGTTCCATACTCGCCCCGGATAGCTGAGGAAGGTTGCCAAGAGTTCAAATTCTAGGGCGGTCAGGTCAAGCGATTCGGTGGCTCCGGCAAGTTGGCGATGGGCGACTCGTTGGTCGGTGTCGATCGCAAAGTGGGGCGTTTGATAGCCCGTGGTTTGTCCGCCTTGGCGCAGGGTGCGGCGCAACAGTGCCCGAACTCGCGCGACCAGTTCGCGGGGGCTGAAGGGTTTGACAAGATAGTCGTCTGCGCCCGTGGAAAGACCAATGATGCGATCGATTTCTTCGCCCTTTGCCGTCAGCATCAAAATATAAGGATCTTTTGCACCCGGTTTTTGGCGAATGCGGGCACAAACTTCTAGCCCATCCAAGCCTGGAATCATTAAATCCAGCACAATTAAATCAGGCTGAAGCTCTTGAAAGATCTGCAATGCGGTAATGCCATCTCGACAAATGCGACAGGCAAACCCTTCTTTTTCCAGGTAAAGCTGAATCAGTTGGGCAATTTCGGCTTCATCTTCCACAATCAAAATATTCATAAATCCACACTGCCAACTAAACCTTCTCTATCTTTTAACACGCTAGCGCTAATGGATCTTCCCATCATTTATCATCCCGATTACGTCACGCCTCTGCCGCCCGAACACCGATTTCCGATGGAGAAGTTTAGCCGATTGCGGGATTTGCTGGTTGCCGATGGGGTGGTGAATGAGTCTCAGTTTTATGCACCCGAAGTGCCGCCGAGGGAGTGGATTGAGTGGGTGCATGAGCGGCAATATGTTCAGGCTTACTGTGAGGGAACGCTTGAGCCTAAAGCCTTGCGACGGATTGGGTTGCCTTGGAGTCCGGCGTTGGTACATCGGACTTGGACGGCGGTGGGCGGGACAATTTTGACGGCGCGGTTGGCGTTGGAATGTGGGCTGGCTTGCAATACGGCGGGGGGAACGCACCATGCGTTTCCGGGATATGGGTCGGGGTTTTGCATTTTTAATGATTTGGCGATCGCCGCCCGTGTCGTACAAAAACTAGGGTTAGCAAAGCAGATCTTGATCGTAGATTTAGATGTGCATCAAGGTGATGGAACGGCATACATTTTTCAGGATGATCCGAGTGTGTTTACCTTTTCGATGCATTGCGAGGTCAATTTTCCGGGCACAAAGCAGCGCAGTGATGTGGATGTGCCGTTGCCAGAAGGCATGGGGGATGAAGCTTATTTGCAAACATTGGCGGCATATTTGCCGGATTTATTGGCGCAGGTGCAGCCGGATTTGGTGTTTTATGATGCGGGGGTCGATACCCATGAGGGCGATCGCTTGGGCAAGCTGGCATTGAGCGATCGGGGTCTTTTTTGTCGAGAAATGCAGGTTTTAAGCACTTGTGTGTCGTTGGGCTATCCGGTTGCCTGTGTGATTGGTGGCGGCTATGCCCACGATTTTGACGCACTGATCTATCGCCACTCATTACTGCATCGGGCAGCGAGCGAAGTTTATCGGCAGGGTCAGATCTCATTGCCAACTTAATCGCCATGAACAAGTTGATAGCTCAAGCAACTCATTTGGGGAATGCTCACCAGGTCAACTTAAGCTTGAATCTCCTATGTTGTCTTCAGACTCTCATTTTTCCAATTCATCGGCGCTGGCTCCCACTCATCCAACGTTAACGACGTTTCAGACTCAGGCAATGGTCTACGGCGCTCGTCATGTGGGTCATGGAGACGAGGTTGCGGTTGCGGTTGAGATGATTGCTAAGGATTTGCGATTAGTAGGAGATGGTCGTAAGAATATCTTGAAGGGCGGTAAGGGCAATGATTTCATTAAAGGGGCAGGGGGCAACGATCGCTTAGAGGGGGCACAAGGGGCTGATCAACTGTTTGGCGATCGGGGTAACGATACTCTTTTGGGGGGTGTAGGCAATGACTTAATGTTTGGCGGCAAGGGCAATGATGTGTTGTTGGGCGCTGCTGGCAATGATGTCTTGGCGGGTGGTGGTGGCAAAGATCGGCTAACGGGTGGACAAGGGCGCGATCGCTTTGTCCTTAATTCAAAAAATTCTGCTGCCCTGAAACAAGCCGTGATCATTACCGACTTTGTGCACACTCAAGACACGCTGCAATTAGAAGGGTTGACTTTTAGCCAAATTACCTTGGCTCAAGCGCCTGGAAGTTCTGACACAACGGTGCAGGATAAGGCAACTGGAAAATATTTAGCAGTGCTTAAAGGCGTTAGCCGCGGCAGTTTAGGGATCGCAGATTTTGATCCTTCTGAAGCAGAAGCAACGAGCCGAGCCACGAACCGAGTAACGGTTGGAACCACGACGCTTTACACCGGGTTCAACCAGGTTACCGTCGGCAACGATAATGGAAATCAAGACCCTTGGGTGGCTAGTTTTACTGGCGGTAAGCTGAATTGGTATCGCAGTGACTATGAAATCACGCCCGATGACAGTAAAGGCACTAACTTGGTGTGGGATGGTGGCACCAATCTCTTTGCGGCGTTTACCGCTACGGGCACTCAAGGCACCCCAGAGCAAGATTTTCGCCGCTTTGCGAGTGCCGGATGGCTGAAGAGCTATAGCGATGCTAGTCCGGGCGGTGGCGGTGGCGGCAGGGTGGCAATTCTAGCCAAGCTTGATCCTCTGACGGGCGATGTGATCAATGCCTCGTTTCTAACGGCGTTAAATGGCACAAAGACGAATTCGGTGTTTGTCCAAAACTTGTCTCTTAACGGCAATAACTTAGTAGTGCAGGCAGATTCGGCGTTTGCTCCCCGCAAGGCGGATAAGACGGCGCTGACCAGGAACGACAGTGCCACAGTTTCGCCGAATTACACGGTTGAGTTTGCGCCCGATTTGGGATCGGTGCTGGGGGTTTCGTCGCCAAATTATAGCTGAGGCGATTTTAGATTTGATGGCGCTTCTTGATCCCTCTTGTCAGGCTGAGGCAGACAATCGAGCCACTACGATCGCTCAATTGCAAGCTACTTTCCTTCAGCAGAGCAGTGAGGGAAGAGGGATCTCGCTGCTTTGCCGACTTCACCGCAACCTTGCCTAAATTTGTTGGCAAGTACTTGTGCTAAACCTGCATTTGCCCTTATGCTCATTAACACTGGTTTTTTGATACCAGTAGACAGGCTTAAGGTGAGGACGCTGGCTAGAAGTGCTACCAACACAACTAACCAGCTAACCTGATTTTCTGAGTAAGCAGAAAGCTAGGCTGTGACGATTTTATCGTTTCACCT
>JAAUPA010000158.1 GCA_012034615.1 Leptolyngbyaceae cyanobacterium CSU_1_4
GGGGGCGATCGGAGAAATAGCATCTCAAGGATTCATACTTCCATTCAGCAATGCCTAATTTTCTTTAAAGGTAAGTTTGACAGAACCCAAGGACAGTTAAGGGAGGGATAGCGCGAAACAAAAAGTAGATCAATTACTCCTATATTATATGTAACGTATTGTAACAGGAGCTTTAAGATTGTTTCCATCATTCGCCCGGTAGATTCAATTGGGATATCCAGAACCGGCGAGGTGGTCAGCACAGGGGCGATCGCTTTCCTGGGGCAGGTTATCCTCAAAAATTCCAGAATATCGTCTAACACTCTTCTTCGTCTGAGCTTGTTGACTGCTTTGCTAAAAAGCACCTGATTTTCTTCACGATATTCTCTCTCACGCCGGGTCAAAACTAGGCATTCTTCGCTTACATTTGTACTAATCTATTTAGAACGCCTGTACTTCATCCCCCAGAGCACTATTCCTTCTCTGATTCTCGATAAACTTGTAAGTATCAACCCCCGGTCATCGTATTGAACTTATGCTGATCTCTCTCCAGATTGAAAACTTCGCCTTGGTCGATCGCCTTGACCTAGAATTAGGCGCTGGGTTAAACATTTTGACCGGAGAAACCGGAGCCGGGAAATCTATTATTCTCGATGCGCTGGATGCGGCACTGGGCGGCAAAATCTCTAGCCGATTCATTCGGACCGGCGCAGAAAGGGCAGTGGTTGAAGCAACCTTTGACCTTGATCCGGGGCTATTGGGTTGGTTGGCAGAGCAGCAAATTGAATTAGTGGATGATCTATCGCTGGTGTGTAGCCGAGAACTGGTGGCAGCGCAGAGTGGTGTCCGCAGCCGATCGCGGGTCAACGGCGTGCTGGTGAATAAGGCTCAGATGGATGCTCTGCGCGATCGCCTCCTGGAAATTACTGCCCAGGGGCAAACTCTGCTGCTGGGCAAAGCAAATCTTCAGCGCGAATGGCTAGACGGCTTTGGCGGCATGCAGCTTGTGGAACAGCGGGAGAGCGTCGCCGATGTTTATATGGCAGCCCAGCAAGCTTTGAAAGCCTTAGAGAAACGTCGTCAATTTGAACAGCAGCGCCTTCAGCAGCTTGATCTCTTTGAATATCAGGCGAAGGAATTGAGCGCCGCCAACCTAAGCGACCCCGACGAGCTGACGCAGCTTGAACAAGAGCGCCAACGCCTCAGCCACAGTGTGGAACTTCAGCAGCAAAGCTATCAGGTCTATCAAGCTCTCTACGAAAACGATCGCGGCTCCCAAGCTTGCGCCGATTTGCTGGGCAGCGCCGAAACTACGCTGATCGACATGACCCGCTACGACAGTTCCTTGCAACCCATTTTGGAACTGGTGATTGAAGCCATGGCGCAAGTCGAAGAAGCAGGACGACAGATCAATGCCTATGGAGAAGCTCTGGAAACTGACCCTGAGCGTTTGCAAAAATGTTGAAGATCGCATTCTCGAGCTGAAGCAAATTTGTCGGAAGTACGGTCCCACCTTGGTTGAAGCGATCGCCCACAGCCAGCGCGTCCAGCAAGAGCTTGCCGAACTTGGCGACAGCGGTCAATCTTTAGAAGTTTTGGAGCAAAATTATCAAGCCATTCAAGCAGAACTTTTGCAAGCTTGCGCCAAACTCAGTGAGCAACGCCAGCAAGCCGCCCGCCAGCTAGAAGCCCTTTTGCTGAAAGAGTTGAAGCCGCTCGCCATGGATAAAGTGCAGTTCAAGGTAGACATTACCGCCAGCCAACCTAACGCGACGGGGGGCGATCGCATTAGCTTCGTTTTTAGCCCCAACCCAGGCGAACCCCTCAAGCCCATGACCGAGATTGCATCGGGCGGTGAAATGAGCCGGTTTTTGTTGGCGCTCAAAGCTTGCTTCTCTCAGGTGGATTCGGTCGGCACAATGGTATTTGATGAAATTGATGTGGGCGTTTCGGGGCGAGTCACCCAGCGATCGCAGAAAAGCTGCATCAACTGAGTCAGCGGCATCAGGTTTTGTGCGTGACCCACCAACCGATTGTGGCGGCGATCGCCGATCATCATTTTCGCGTTGACAAACAGGTCATTGATCCCAGCCATGGGAAACGGGGCAAAGCTAAATCCTCTGCCCCGGAAGACGTGCGAACTGTGGTTCGAGTCATGCCCTTAAACGAACATCAGCGGCGAGAAGAATTGGCGCAACTCGCAGGCGGACAATCGGATCAAGAGGCGATCGCCTTTGCCGATTCTCTATTGTTGCAAGCTGCTAACACCCGCAATCAGAATAATCCATCCGTAACGGTTGCATCTAAAGCAACAGCAAAACCGAAGACTCGGGCTCGATGAGAGAAACTCACGGAACTGAAGTATGGAAAAACGTGATGTGTAACTAACCTGAGCCCTCAACCTCCAGCCCCGTCTCCCAGGGCAGGCTACCGTGTACACACAAGTGTTGAATCCAGCTACGACCCCGGCGAGCCGCCCCCAAAGTCCCCCAATTTGGGGGATTTTGGGGGCGAAAAGACTGCAACGAAGCCAGGTTAGAGTTGTGTATACACCGTAGCCCGCTCTGGGAGAGGGATTTAGGGTGAGGGCGGTTTGAGAAAGTCGTACACTGCGTTAGAAAAGATTTTAACTAGAGACAATTCTATTGCCCGTAGTCCATTACAGCTTGCGCGATCGCCTCATTGCCATTTTTTTCGGGTCGCCAATCGGTTCGAGGTGGCTGAAACGGTTGCTCTAAAAACTGCCAATCGCCGTGAGAAAATTCGTCGGGCATCAAGATTTGATGAGGGTGACAGTCTTGCATTCCGGCAAGGAGCACGGGCGATTCGGCAAAGTCTTCGCGGGTAATGGTGATGATGGGCGTATCCATGCGGCAGGCTTCGGCAAAGGTACTGTATCCGGGTTTGGAAACTACAGCGCGGCAGAGGGGCATGAAGTCTACGGGGCGATATTGACCGCCTGTTATTTTGACTAAGTTGGGGAGATCGGGGGCTTGGCGATCGAAGGTAATGAACTGCCAATCGGGGAAGTTTTGAGTATTGGAGTAAGGAATTTTGGCTAACCCCAAACCGCCAAACGTGAGCAGAATGGTTTTTTCGAGGGGTGCGGTGATGCCAAATTTTTCTCGTATTTCGGTCGCTGAGAAGTGGGGGAAGCCTCCGGTTAAGCCCACCTCTGTGAGGTGAGGAAAGGCACTCATCGATTCGTGGAAGGGCAACCGAAACAGGCGATCGCATTCGCCAAATTTCTCAGCAATCCAATCAGCCATTTCTACAAATTCGCCGCCCCAAGGACGATAAATAAAATCCCAGCCAAAGTTACTAATCATCCAGCAAGGGACTTTGGCGGCATGGGCGATCGTCGTTGCCAAGGGGGGAATATCTGCCAACACCAAATCCACTCGATTTTGTTGCAGGAAAGTCACCTCACGGGCAACGATCGCCGATTCCTCCGCCCGAAACTGCTTCAACTTTGCCAGCGTTGCCGCTTGATCCATCGTGACACTATCGCTTTGAATGATGCCAATATCCAACGCCGAATGCCGATGGATAAAGTTTCCTGAAATATAAGAATCTAGCAGCCACCGAGGAGCCGTAGTGGCAAGAATCACTAGAATTTCTGGGCAACGGCGCTGAATTTCGGCAACTAGAGCTGCCATCCGAGTGGCGTGCCCAAAGCCATGATTAGTCACAGCAACATATAGTGTTAGCGGGGGTGTCGGCATTGAGAAAATAGAATAAAGGGAATTACAAAATCATCATAATTTTAATGGAGACCTTCCTCCCAGACTGCCATGTACACGCGGTCTTGCGCATTTCGTTGAATGACACCTTGAAGCGATCCTACTTGAAAGTTGTATTGATTCGATTGGCGATCGCGCACTGCCGCCAGCCCGTCCTCAATCTCTTCCGTCAGCCGGTTCGACAACATTCCATTCAGCGTTACCCGCATCGTTAAAGTATCTACCGACTGAACAAACGAAGCCTCGGTTTGACGCAAGCGGCGGCTCTCCTTGTCATAGATGTAACCCAAACTCACTTGGTCAGGAACCACGTCATATCGAGCGGAGCGGGTGTTTTCCCAATAAGCATCGCTATCTTCGCTATCGGGTTTCCCCAGAAGCGCCTCCACTTCCTGCTGCGACGTGCCTGTAGCAATTCCCCGGACACTCCGGCGGGCACTCCCAGAAGCACCTCCATCCTCATTATCGTCATCATCATCAGAGCGATCGCGCTCCCGTTCTGCCTTACGAGCTTTATTAGGTCTAATGGGTTCGATGGGCTGAATCTCCTCAAGCGATAGAGACGGCTCAGGCGAAGGTGCTGGCGAGGGCGAAGGTTCGGGGGAAGGTTCAGGGACAGGAGAGGGCGAAGGTTCGGGGGAAGGTGTTGCCGCTGCGCTGGGAAAAGGAGGCGGTAGGTCGGCAACTTGCTGAGAGCGAAACCAGACAGCTCCTACCGCAGCGGTGACAATACTGGCGATCGCCACAAATCCTAAGAATGCAAATCCCCAACCTTCTGATTTTTTTTGCCCTGGATGATTGGGAGGCTGAGCAGCGGGCGCAAGTCCTACTATCGTCGGGACGTTCGTCGGGACGTTCGTCGGGACGTTCGTCGGGACGTGGGCGGGAGCGGGGGGAGAACCGTTGGGAGCAGCATAAGGCGATATCCAAGGCGTGGCGGGCAACCCAGAACCCTGAGGAGCCTGGGAGGCATAGCGAGGACTGACGGCGACAGTGGGCGCAGTGGGGGGCTGCCCGCCAGGAGGCTAGGCGGCTGAGTCATGGGTTCTCCTGCCATGGGCGCATAATCGGGCAGCATAGACAGCCAGTCTTCGATCGTGCGCGGACGGTAGTGGACATCGATCGCCATTCCCTTCATGACCGCTTGGTTTACGTTGGGGCTGAGATGGGGCTGCAATTCGGCAGGCGTGGGCATGGTTTGGCGATCGCGCAGAATTGACGCAACCGGAACCCGTGCCGTAAGCAAGGCATACAGCGTTGCCGCCAGCCCGTAAACATCGGTGGCGGGGGTTCGCTGCTGTTGGGCAATGTATTGTTCAACGGGCGCATAGCCCTCGGAATCATGCTGGTGTGGGTTTGGGTCACACCGGGGGTAAATTCTCGCGAAATGCCAAAGTCAATCAGCACCACCTCTTGAGTATTTTGCCGCAAAATGATGTTTTGGGGCTTAATGTCCCGGTGAAGCAGACCGTTGCGGTGAACCACTTGCAGCGCTGCGCCGACTTGCCGAATGTAGTGAATGGCGATCGCTTCTGGCAGCGGCTGATCTGGAAAAACAACGGCTTCCAACGTTTCGCCAGGGATGTAGTCCATCACCAGATACGGCACGCTTTCTTCAATAAAAAAGTCGTTAACCCGCACAATATTAGGATGCACACACAACGCTAATCTGCGTCCTTCATCTTGAAACTGTTGCTCTAATTTTGCAAACTGTGGATGATTTCTGTTGGCAGGGTTAAGGGTTTTGATCACCACCGTTTGACCCAAATAATGATGAGTCGCCTTGTAGGTAATGCCAAAGCCCCCTTCGCCAAGCAGTTGGTCGAGGCTATATTTGCCGCCCTGCAACACTTTACCCGTTGCGTTCATAAATCTTAGAGAGGTTGACGAGTGTTAACACTGAGACAACTTTAGCTTATCGAGAACGGGATGAGGAGTCAGGCTATGCTGAAGGATGTTCTGGAAGGAGAGTTAACTACATGGGACTGACCCTTGAACAAGTAGTGCCTTGGGGGCGATCGCTCGAAGAATACATCGAGATGTTTGATCTGATACCAACCGATCGACCACGCCACACTCTTGACTGCGCTGGAGGTCCCGCCAGCTTTAATGCAGAGATGACAAGCAGCGGACATTCGGTCATCTCCTGTGACCCCATTTACCAGTTTTCCGTCGCAGACATTGAGCAGCGGATTCAAGATACTTGGGCAATTCTTAAAGACAAAGTGACCGCTCACCAAAATGACTATATTTGGAATCGGTTTGCCTCACCAGAGGCACTTGGCGCTACTCGGCTAGAATCAATGCGGAAATTTTTGCAGGATTTTCCAGAGGGATTAAAAGCCGGACGTTATGCGGCACACGAATTGCCAGTCTTGCCATTCCAAGAGTCTCAGTTTGATTTAGCACTCTGTAGTCACTTTTTATTGACGTATTCTGATCACTTGTCAGAGCAGTTTCATTTAGATTCTGTGCAAGAACTTTGTCGCGTTGCGGCTGAAGTACGAATTTTTCCCTTATTAAAAGTATCGGGCGAACCTTCCCCTTATTTGCCTGCTGTGATAGCTCAGATGCAACGGCTGGGGTATAAAGCAGAGGTTAAGCCAGTACCGTACGAATTTCAAAAAGGAGCGAACCAAATGCTGAAAATCTGTCGATAGCTAGCCTTAAAGCCTGGATCATACCTAGGGAACCTGCACCGTGACCTGCCCCGGAAAAGTAAACTGAATCACGCCGCCCCAAGCACACATACATTTAGATGTGCTGTTTAACGCTGGGAAGTTATTAATTAATACCGTCGGCGCGCCTACAATCCAAGGGGCAGGAGTGACTGGAATGCAAGGCATTGGCGTTAATACACCCCATGCCGCCGCCGTAGCAGCAGCAACCATAGGATTGGACGGCGTGGTACACATACTAAAAGGGGGAATGTTGGCGATCGGGGCAAAATCCATAATCGTGGCAGCCAAAGGTCCTCCTGCCATTACGGGCATCCCTTTAGGAATGACGATTAAGGCGCTAGGAGCCACTCCAAACGAACACATCATCATTGCGCCTGCACAAACTTGTTGAGCCATGATAGATAACCTCTAGTTAATCTTGACTAACGAACCTTGAACCTTAGCAATACCGCTGGCTTCGAGGCTAGCCAGTGCTCCTTCAACCTTGACCATAGCCGAGCCTGACACCGTCGTATTCAGTCCTTCAACCTTCGCGGCTGCCGTTGCTTTTAGCGTTGCATTAGTGCCTTCAGCATTAAGCGCTGAAGTACTGATATCAAGCTTATTATTCATGACTTTTGCTAGGAACGAAGAGGTGGCAGAAAGTTCAATGTCCTTTGCCTTGATCGTGATTTTATTTGAGCTTCCCGCCGTCATATTAATATCGCCAGTGGAGATAAAATCAATCTTGCCTGGAGAGTTATCATCCAGCGTTAAAGTGTGTCCGCCAGTCGTTTTAATTTCTATCTTTTTCCCCTCATCATCCATAAAAATAGAGTGACCCCCAGCGGTTTCAGCTTTGATAAATTTAGTCGAGTCATCTAGATGTAACTTGTGTCCATCTACTGTCGTTAAATAAACTCCTTTTTTACTATCATCTTTGTCTTCTTCAACAAACTGAAGAACATGCCCCAGGCGAGTTTTAAGCGTTCGGAGCCGCACCCCATCATCGCCCACAGAATTTTCGGGAATGGTCGGCGGAGCATCGGTGCCGTTCCAAACCCCTCCTAACACATAAGGACGATGGATATCCCCATGTTCAAACGCAACTAACACTTCGTCATTTACTTCGGGTAGGCAATCAAATCCTCGGGCTGCACCCGCACCGACTCCCACAACCCGCGCCCAGGTGCTAGCATGAGCTGTTGTCAGCGTTGGAAACTGAACTTTCACCCGTCCCAGACTTTCAGTATCTTTGTTATCGGTGACAATGCCCACGAGCATGGTTTGTCCGGGTTTGAGGCGGGTTGGAGAGGATAAGGTGGACATCAGATCGCTGCTACGTAAACCCCGGACGCTAAATTCTGTGGCATAGAAGCCGCCTGTGTAAAGGTGACGGGCTTCGGTGATATAGTAAGAGCCGCTGTATTTGCCCATTTTGCTGAGGCTGACGACTTTTCCGACCCGGATGAGGGGGTTGCCTTCGGCTTTGGCATCGGCATAAATGAATTCGCCGCCCATTTCGTCCATTAGGGCTTGGGCGATCGCATCTGCCTCAGTGGTACTGCCTACGGGTTGATCAACCACCGTAATTTTGGGTGCAGCAGGCTTGCCGTTAAAGCTACTGCTGGTATCTGCCCCCACCCCATGATCATTGGAAGTTTGTACCGTCGTTGCCGAACTTTTGGTCGAGACGATCGCCTCTTTTTTCACATAATCCCAGCCTCTCACTTCCACCGAACTCACCTGATCAGCACTGCTGACCCGCACCCGAAAACTATTGAGATCGCGCAACCAAGTCAAATTTATTTTCGTACCTGCTGTAGGGCTACGAAAATTAAGCTTGCCATCCTGGACAAATAATTCAAAGCCATTACGAGCCGCCCGCTCTCGCAAAAACTCCATGTTCGTTTGGTTTTCTTGAAAAACGTAGGGATATTTGGTGCTAGTCGTGGTGACGGTTCCGCTTGTAATTCCGACTTCTCCAATCACGGTGTTCACCAAATCACTATCGGTGACATCTTGAAAAGAACGAATCTTTCGTCCTCGATGCAACCGATGGGATACGTCATAGCCGCGAATGATAATAGGCGCTTGAGAATCGCTGGTAAAGTTCACCTCGATCGCCGTGACCTCACCTTTCAACACCGTACCGCTATTAGCATCATCAAACTCACTCGAATTAGTTGTACTAGCAGCAAAGGCAATTTCTACCGGATCACCAATCGAAAATACATCGGTATGCTTCCAAAAAGTATCTCCACTGCGTCCCGAAAAAGCAGAGTTATTAATGACTAAGGTAAACATTCCTGGCAGATGCAGGCTTTCTTCCACAGCAATTTGCAGAATATCCTCCATGACGGCATCTGAAGCAGGTTGACCATTAATTTTTAAAGTCGGTTTAGCCAGATAATTTGGCATAGGGTTCTACCCAGGGGAGCACCCTCAGGTTAATCAATGACAGCAAACTGCACTACTCTCCAAAAGTCGAACCCTCTCCTGCGGGATTGTCAATTTATGAGTGGGTGGGAAAGGCGATCGAATTCAAAATGATCAATTCAAAATTCAAAATTAAAGGCTGTTCATTTTGAATTTTGAATTCTTTCATCCCCCATCATTTATTTCTTGACAGACCATTACAGTTCTAGCTTTTACGAACTGCTAGTGGTGTCAATTTGCTCTAACGACAAATCCACAATTGCCCTAACAGGAGTCCCATCAGGTAGAAACATTGTGAGTCGATAGGACAAAGTTTTGACAAAGCATTTCAGATACTGCTGACTGCCCCAGGTAAAAATATAAACGGGGGGTCGCCCCAACGAAGCGGCAAATTCAACGCCTTGACACAATTTGTTGATGTGAGTACTCATAACATCTTTGCCACTTTCATAGGTATCAAACAAAATGTTGCCAATGCTCAGGCTGTAGGGTTGCGGGCTACCAAAGCTCACCTTAGGCAATCCTCCAGCCGTGGTTGCACCTTCAGAGCTTTTGATGGTGGCACTCCGACTAAAGCGAAGCTCTGTCGGGTTGAACATAAACTCGATATTGTCTGTGCTGTCTTGGCTAATTAAGTGGGCTTTAACAGGTTGTTCAGTCATATACTTTCTCGATTTATGGCTATTTTTTTAGGGATTTACCACGGCATTCTGCCCAAACTTCTTCCTTGTCTTTCTCGCTCAATTTCCATTTTTTGGCGCAGCAAACCGTAGATCTCTTGAGTTAGGGTTTCGAGGAGCATATCAAGCCGATCTTCCGGCTGAAAGTCATTGCTAGATAGGGTCGTGGTAGGCGCATTGACAACTTCAATTGGGGCGTTAGGAGCAGGCTCTTTTTGTAGGGTTGGGGTCGCAAATTTGGCTTGAATGAGGCGGGGTGCAAGGGGCGAGTAAGAATTTGTGGAGGAGCTTGCAGGGGGCTGAGGGGACTTTGGATGCATGAGTTCTGCAAGACTCGACCAAGCGCTGGGTGAGGTGCCGGGATGGGAGGAGGTTGTAGTTGGAGTGGGTGGCGGACTAGAGGAGAGTTGAAGATTGGAGGAGGGTTGAAGATTGAAGGAGGGTTGAAGATTGGAGGAGGGTTGAAGATTGGAGGAGGGTTGAAGACTAGAAAAGGGTTGAAGACTAGAAGAGGGTTGAGGTTGAGCTGTTGAATTATGATTTTTGTGATGAGGTGAAGAATTGTGAGGGGATAAATTTTGGGATGGTAGAGGGACGGAATGATTCGCTGGTTTTACAGAGGGCTCTACAGGTAGATCATTGGACAGATGATGTAAAGGCGATCGCTGCACTAAGGGTTTTATAACAGTTAAGTCTTTCAAAAATCTAGGCAATTGCGGTAACTCAGCGGCTCGTTGAGAGGACGGAAAGTTTACCGGATGCGATGGCGCGGAACTATCAGTTTGGGCAGAGGGTGATGAAGAATCAGAAGAATCATCGATGAATCGCTGAATATCATAACTGGGAGAACTGGCAAAACCCTGAGGACTTTCATTCTCACCCGGCGAACAATTCTCTGTAGCAGCAATTTGGGCATCTCTGCGACCATTCGGCGTGGAGTCGTAGGAAGATGAAGTATCCCAAGTATTACCGATCGCCTGAGAAGATGGCTCTGGGTGTGGAAGGGCGATCGCAGATTCGCTAGAACCAGATTCGCTAGAACCAGATTCGCTAAAAGTTTGGACGATCGCCTCCGATAGAGATTTAAGAGACAATTGCTCCAAAGTATCTGCTTGAACTGCATCGGGTATGAGGAGGGGCGATCGCTGTACCAACGGTTTTAGAACAGTTAAGTTCTTTAAAAATCTAGGCAACTGGGGCAACTCATGGGGCAACGCAACAGATGGCTCAGAAAATAAAGGCGTTGCTATCTCTGACGATTCGGAACTATTCAGTTGAAAAACCGAAGAAGACTCAGAAGAAGACTCAGAAGAAGGCTCAGAAGAAGGCTCAGGAGAATCATCCACCAGCCGCTGAATATCAGAACTGAGAGAATTGGGGAGGATTAGAGACGGCTCACTTTCAACCCGCGAGTGATTCTCTGAAGCGGCAATTTGGGCATCTCTACGACCATTTGGGGTTAAATCATAGGATGACGAAGCATTCACGCTCGCCTGAGAGGATAGTTCTACGGGTGAAATGGCGATCGCAGGTTCGCTGAAAGGTGGAGCGATCGCCTCGGATGCATCGGATGAAGTTTTGTCTGTTAGATTACTTAATTCTGAACCAGTTTCTTCTAAAGAAGAACGGTTTTCTGAATCTGGTTGAGCATTTGGGAAACTTTGTGAAATGATATTCTCTTGTTCTGTAAGGGTTTCACTATTTGTAAAACGCTGGATATCAGAACTGGGATGAATGAAAGAATGAGGTGGAGCGATCGCATCGGATGAAGTTTTGTCTGTTAAATTACTTAATTCTGAACCAGTTTCTTCTAAAGAAGAACGGTTTTCTGAATCTGGTTGAGCATGGGGGAAACTTTGTAGAATGACATTTTCTTGTTCTGCAAGGGTTTCACTATTTGTAAAGCGCTGAACATCAGAACCAGGATGGACAGATGAAGAATCCGGGCATTGCTGAATGGAAGTATGAATCCTTGAGATGCTATTTCTCCGATCGCCCCCTAAATCCCTATTCTGGGACTTTGAGGTTCGGTAAGTCCCCAAGAATCGGGGGATTATG
>JAAUPA010000159.1 GCA_012034615.1 Leptolyngbyaceae cyanobacterium CSU_1_4
TTAAAATTAAAGTCTTCAACTATCAAACTGGCGCATTTCAAGAAACCAGCCTCACCCCCGAGAGCAAGCCCAAACAGGAATGCTTAATTGGACGCACCGCCGAATGTGACGTGACTTTAGAGAGCCCTGACGTGAGCCGGAGCCATGCCAAAATTCAGGGACAAAAAGGCTCCTATTTCTTCATCGATTTGGGCAGTGCCAACGGTTCCTCACTGAACAGCCAAGACATCAAAGCCAACCAAAGTTACCCGCTTAAGGTTGGTGATTTGCTCCGAATTGCAGATTTTGTATTGTTAGTGGAAACCATTGAAGTCTCATCACCTGATAACGAAACCTCAGTTTTAATGAAGCGGACAGACAGCAATGAATGGGTTCAAGGTGATCTAACCGTTCGTTGTGTTCGCATTACCGATGAAACCGCAGATGTCAAAACTTTTACCTTTATGGCAGATCACCCCGTTCGATTTAGCCATAAACCTGGTCAGTTTGTCACGTTAGATCTTAATATCAACGGAGAGTCTGTTCTCCGTTCCTATTCTATTTCATCTTCTCCTTCCCGTTCCCATACCTTAGATATTACCGTCAAACGAGTTCTTGCTGCGCCCGATGCGCCCCAAGCGCCTGCTGGACTGGTTTCCAACTGGTTGCATGATCATCTAAAAGTGGGCGACTCCATTCAACTGAACGGACCATTGGGCAAGTTTACCTGTGCTCCGACTCCGCCGACCAAGCTATTGCTAATTTCTGCGGGTAGTGGCATTACACCCATGATGTCGATGTCTCGCTGGATTACAGATCTGGTTATTCCATCTGACATTATTTTTTACCACTGCGCCCGATCGCCCCAAGACATTATTTTCCGCCAAGAACTAGAAATGATGTCAGCCCGCTTACCCAATTTTAATTTAGTCATTTCCACCACGCGATCGCCCCTGGGTCAGCCTTGGTACGGTTTAACAGGCAGACTAACAGTTGCAGTTTTGCAGAGCATTGCCCCAGACTTTCAAGAGCGCACAGTTTATGTGTGTGGTCCCAATGGTTTTATGCAGGCAACCAAAGACCTGATGGCTGGACTCAATTTCCAATGCAGAACTATTATGAAGAAAGCTTTGGCGCGCCTAAGAAAGCTACCGCAGTCAAGCCAGCAGCCCAGCCAGCAATTCCTGAAGCGTTACCGATCGCCACAAACGGAGATTCATCTCAGCCACGGGTTGTTTTGCAAAATCGAAGAAGGAAATTTTGGGAGATGGTTCAGAATCCATCTTAGAACTAGCAGAGCAAGAAGGGGTGAAAATTCGGAGTAACTGTCGGCAAGGCGTATGTGGGGCTTGCAAAAAACACAAGCTAGAAGGCGAAGTGAAATATGAAACTGAACCCGATGCTCTAGAACCTGAGGATCAAGCAGCGGGATACGTGTTGACTTGTGTGGCTTGTCCAATCGGACGAGTGGTGATTGATGCTTAAATCCAAAACGTCAATTTACCTGTACTAAAGATCGAACCATTAAAGCTCAAATCCATTCCCTGACTTTTCCCAAGGAGAAAATCATGACATACCCTGACGACGAACAAACCCGCACTTCAGAGAATGAGACGATTGCAGTGACAAAAGCGACGAACCGCCAACTAGCAGTCTTTGGCTATGCAGCCCTAGGTCTCGTAGCGGCAGCGGCAGCCTTTGTCATGCTACCTAAAGTTTTCAACGGACAAAACTTGCAATTATCGACGGGCGCAGCACTGAATTCTCAGCCCTGCGAACTCAAGGTAGCAGTCCAAAATCCTGACCCGAATCAGCCCTTCAATGCCAAAATTTCCCTACCTCACTGCGCCGCAGGAGCAGGCTGGGAACAGGCAAAGCTCAGTACTTTGTTTGGACGTTTGGGCGCAACTTGGTGGGTCGCCCCAGCTTCAGATGGGAATTTGTTAGCCACGGTCAGCGGCAATGCTGTAATTGTTTGGAATTTGCGAACTCAAGAAATTGTGCACACGTTAAAAGGACATAAAGATGTCATCCATGCGATCGCCCTTAGCCCCGATAGCCAAGTTTTGGCAACGGGCAGTGCAGATAAATCCATCAAACTCTGGAATCTTCAAAGCGGGGAACTGCTGCAAACCTTAGACGGACATAAGGGCGTGCTGTGGTCAGTCGCTTTTTCTCCAGACGGACAATTGCTGGCAAGTGGCGGCGGCGATAATACACTCAGGCTTTGGGACTTAAAAACAGGCACGCTCACCCTTTCTTTAGCAGGACATAGAGATCGGATTTTTCCAGTGGCGTTTAGTCCTGATGGAAAAACTGTTGCCAGTGGCGGTAAGGATAAAGTGATCAAACTTTGGGATGTGCAGACGGGTAAAGAACTGAAAACATTGATTGGACATACTAACGCGGTCAGGGCGCTGACCTTTGATCCGAGCGGCACCCGCATTGCCAGCGGTGGCTGGGATAGCACTGTCCGGCTGTGGGACGTGGCAACGGGGCAAGAGTTGCAATCTTTTAGGGGACATACGGATCGATTAGTTTCTGTAGCGATTAGTCCAGATGGTAAGATTTTAGCCAGTGGTGCGATCGACAACACGGTACGGCTCTGGAATTTAGAACAGCAAATTCCCTTAGCAATCTTATCAGGCTATCCAGATTGGGTGTTATCGGTGGCATTTAGCCAAGATGGTAATACGCTGATGACGGGAGGACGAGACGGCACGATCGCCATTTGGTCTAGAGCCGAGCCGAGATAGACAACTGTATCGATCATAAAATCAAGTGACAAGGTAATCGCCATGAGTCAGCATTCTTTCTCCAATCCCTCGTCTATGTGGCTCGGTCGCTTTGTCGGTGACAACAATCGTTATCGTTTAGATGAACTGCTGGGCGGCGGCGGCATGGGCGAGGTATTCCTAGCAATGGATACCCGTTTGGGTAAGCCCGTTGCCCTCAAGCTCTTAAAAGAATCGTTAGCGATCGCCAACGACACCGATTTTCGAGAACGTTTTGAAAAGGAATGCTCCATCTGTGCTGCTCTCAAAAGCCCCCACATTGTTCAAGTGACTGACTATGGCGTAACTTCAGAAGGCTACCCGTTCTACGTCATGGAGTATTTGCAAGGGCAGACCTTGGGCGATGTGATGGCATCGGAACAACGTCTGTCGATCGAGCGTACTTGTAACATTATGAGCCAGGTCTGTGATGGGTTACGGCTTGCCCATACTGGCGTAACATTTTGGGATACCAAAACCGGAACGAGTGAACAAATCAAAATTGTTCACCGAGATTTAAAGCCTGCCAATATTTTTTAGTGCCCACAGCATTGGGTGAGCTCGCAAAAGTGATCGATTTTGGGATCGCCAAAATTCATTTTTGCAAAACGAATACGCCAGCACCACAAGCATGTTTCTAGGAACCTGTCATTATGCACCGCCCGAACAATTCAATGTGACGAGCGAAGTGGATGAACGGGCAGATATTTATAGCCTAGGCATGATGCTATACGAAATGCTGTCTGGAGTTGATCCCTTTGGGTTTGACTTTAGAAATAATCGAATCAGCAACGACACTTGGCTGACCGCCCATGCCAGTAAACCACCATTGCCCTTGCGATCGCAGCCCGGCAGCGAAGACTTGCCCTTCAGCCTAGAAGCCATTATCATGCGCTGTTTAGAGAAAAAGCCGAGCGATCGCTTTGCCTCAGTTGCCGAACTCAGTCAGGCTTTGCAAGCTGTGAGCACTGGAATGCCGGTCTCGCTCCCCCCTGTTTCTGCGGCACCAGAAACCGTTGTAAGACCGAAGACGGCTCAGGGTAAAACCTCGTTCATTTCATCGCGCCCGTGGCTTTATCTCGGAGGTGCACTGTTGCTAGGAGCGATCGCCCTATATAGCGTTCCTCGATTCTTTCCTTCTGTAGTTCCCTCAGGCATTACGGCCGCAAATCAAAATCCATTCTCACTCAGCACTCATCAAATTTCTCTGCTGCAAACCCTTGCCGAAAATCCCCAAAAAGCCCAGACGATTACCACCGCAATTCTCAGCCCCGACCAGCGTACCTTAATCAGTGCGGGTGAAGACCGTGATCCCTTTAATCCACAGTTGTTTCCTATCAAAATTTGGGATCTCACAACAGCAGAAGTGCCCAATACTCTTAACGATGGACATACTGCCCCCATCCTTGCCCTTAGCCTCAGTGCAGATGGCACCCTGCTTGCCAGTGGCAGCAAAGATAACACCATTAAAGTTTGGGAAGTGCCCACCGGAAAGCTGCTGCACACGCTGAAAGGACATGCTGCACCAGTGACCTCTGTGGCACTGAGTCAGGACGGCAAAACGGTCGTTAGTGGCAGCGAAGATAACACCATTAAAGTTTGGGAAGTGCCCACCGCAGCGTTGCGTCATACTTTAGCTGAGCATAGCGATAAGGTTTATGCCGTAGCTCTGAGTCCCGATGGCAAGGCGATCGCCAGCGGCAGTCAAGACTTCACCGTTAAATTATGGAACACCGAAACCGGCGAATTAGTTCGCACCCTTAGCCAACCCGCCGGACATCGCGATGCCGTTAGTGCAGTTGCCATTAGCCCTGACGGCAAACAGGTGGCTAGCGGCAGTTGGGAAAAAGATATCAAGCTTTGGGATTTGCAAACTGGAAAAATTCTCCGCACTTTTACAGGGCATCAAGACAAAGTCATGGCAGTGACCTTTGTCAATGACCAAACCGTTGCCAGTGGCAGTCTCGACAAAAGTATCCGAATTTGGGACACTCAGTCTGAAACGTTTCAAGAAATCCAGAATGCTCATACAGAAACGGTATTATCCCTAACCGCCCGTCCAGCCGATCAACGTTTGGTGAGTGCCAGTCCAGATAAAACTATCAAAATTTGGCAGTGGACTAAGCCAGGAGGTTAAGTTCTTGGTGTTGCTAATCTTGTGTTCGTCAGTTTGAAAAAGTTAGATCAGAATTGTTACAGATGACCGCGAAAAAGCGATCGCCACGCCATGCGATCGCTTTCTAAACATAGCCCAAAAGCCCGTCAATCAGCTTACGAAAAGTTCGTTTCTTCTGGTTCATTAGGCGTTATCGTTTCTTCAGTCTCACCTGCCCTTTGCACCAAACAAAGTCCCCAAATTTTAAACAAACTTTGATAGTTTGCCTCGCTTTTTGCCTGTCTGGCTTCGAGTTGCTTAAGCTGCTGCTGCAACTTACGAATAGTTAAAATATTTTCAACTCGTGCAAAAACCTCTTCTTCGCTAAAAGGTTTTGTAATGTAGTCTACTCCGCCCACTGCAAAAGCTTTCATCTTATCCAGCACTTCATCTAGAGCACTAATAAAAATCACAGGAATATCTCGTGTTTCTGCATCTGCTTTTAATCGTTGGCAGACTTCATAACCATTCATATCTGGCATTTTAATATCTAAAAGCATCAAATCTGGTGGGTTCGCCTGGGCAGTTTTCAGAGCCATTTGACCATTCACCACTCGACGCACTTCATACCCTTGCTCGGTTAGCATTGCCGACAGGAGACGAAGATTGTTAGGCGTATCATCGACAAGCAGAATATTTCCCCGATGGGATGGAGCTGAGCTAGGGTTCATTGGAAAAGTTTGCGGGTAGAAAGGGTTGCGTTAAATCCATCAATTTGTCACAACGAAAATTATGCACCAAATCAATCAAGGCATCGGCGATCGCTTGATGAGCAGGAGGAATTTGTTGAATTAGCTTAAGGATGGTTTGTTCATCGGTTCGGAGCGCTGCTTGGTACAATTGAGCCATCCACTCTACGGGCATCATACTCAACAGATCTGAAGTCAGATCCTTGAGATCAACAGGATTCTGTGGCAGGCTCAGAGGAGGGTCAGCGTAGAGATATTGAGTCCCTAAATGCTGCGTAATTTTTTCAAAGATAATGGATTCTTTATAGGGTTTGCAGACTAAATCATCGCAGCCTGCTGCCAAGATGCTCACTTGTTGTTCCTCAAAAGCACTAGCAGTCAGAGCAATAATTTTTGTGGTGTGAGTATGCTCTTGGGCGCGAATGCGTCTTGCTGCCTCGTAGCCATCCATAATTGGCATTCGCATGTCCATCCAAATCAGGTGAGGCTGCCAAGTTTGCCACTGAGCGATCGCTTCTTCCCCGTTCGTTGCTGTAGCAGTTTCAAAGCCTACCAAGTTAAGTAACCGCACCATTAACTCCCGATTTTCCTGTCGGTCATCCACTACCAAAATCCGGTAATGTGGCTGATGGGGCGCAATTCGCAAAACTCGCTGGGTGGGTAAGGTGGGCGATATTTCTAGCGGACTAGCAGAAGCAGCAGGAATATCAAACCAGAAAGTAGTACCCTGATTGACTTGACTCATTACTCCCATTTCTCCCCCCATTAAACGCACAAACTGTCGGCTGATTGCCAGCCCCAATCCCGTGCCCTGACCCATCTGAGCGCTAGTAAACAGTTGCGAAAAAGGTTGAAATAATTGTCCCAAGTCTTCAGCCGCAATGCCACAACCCGTATCCTGAACTTCAAAACAGAGCTTAGGAATACTGGGTACAGGCTGCGGTCGAGTGAAGGTGACGTGCAGTTGGATGTGTCCTATTTGAGTAAATTTTACTGCATTCTCTAATAGGTTAATGAGTACCTGACGAAGTTTCCCTTCATCTGCTAAAATATGTTGAGGCAAATTGTTATCTAATTTGAACTCTAGCGATAAATTCTTAGTTTTAACCCGAACTTGAAACATTTCCTTTAACGTGTGCAATAGGAACCGTAGATCGAACGTCGTTGGGTTCAAGGTAATTCGACCGGCTTCGATTTTAGACATTTCTAAAACATCATTAATCAAGTTTAGTAAGTGTTCTCCACTTTGGTTAATGGTTGATAAAAACTCTTTCTGGTTAGGAGTTAGCAGAACATCTCTTTCCATAAGCTGAGAGAATCCTAAGATAGTGTTTAATGGCGTTCGTAGTTCGTGGCTCATGTTTGCCAAGAAAGCACTTTTAGCACGATTTGCCGCTTCAGCCGCATCTTTAGCTAACAACAGCGAGGCTTCTACCTGTTTACGCTCTAACTCTGCTCCTGTGCGGGCTGCAAAAATTTTCAAGATCAGTTCTCGGCTCGGATCTTGCTCCATGGGCTTTACGTCTAAAACAGCTAAATGTCCCAAGATTTTTCCCGATGAGTGGGTTAGAGGAACGCCCAAATAGCTGACAGCGGCGATCGCCAGTTTATCTAGCAGTTGAGGAAATAAGGTTAGCAGATTAGTCGGGCACGAATATAGATCTCCGCTCAGTACTTTTTCACAAGGAGTATCTTCAATGGAGTACTCAAAGTTTTCTCCTGGGGCAACTCCTTGCCAAAAGGCTAACGTGTGAACTCTCTGGCGATCGGTCTCCTCAGGGTGCTCAATAAACTCAGTCACAAATGCATAGCGCACCCGCAATACTTCAGCTAAATAAGACACACAAGTATTAAAAAAATCATCTCCTGTTTTTGCCGCTGTTCCTTCTAAAAATAAACGCAATGCCTGTTCTTGCTGCTTGCGATCGGTAACATCTTCAGAGATGCCTAAAATATGGCTAGGTTGTCCCTGGGCGTCGAACAAGGGAAGTTTCCAACCTCTAACCATGATCCGATGTCCAGGTTTTCGTTCAATCCAGTGTTCAGGCAATTCTAATAAACCGCTGTGCTGCAAAGTAGCAATGTCTTCTTGAAGATGATAAGCGGCTTGTTCAGAGGAGATTAGCTCCTGATCATGATGCCCGATCGCATTCTCTGGCGAAAATCCTAAAATATGTTCTGAGTTTCGGCTGACTAAAACATAGCGAAAATCTTGTTTTACATCTTTAACGTATAATGCCAACGGTAAACTATTGATAATACTATCTAAGAATTGTCGTGATTGTCTAAGTTCTTCAGTTCGTTCTTCCACCTTTATCTCTAGCTGGGTATAAAGCATTCGCAGTTGTTCAATCATTTGATTAAATGCTTTTGCCAAAATACCAATTTCATTCTCAGTGAGCACCGGAGCCGTCGAAGCTAGATTGCCCGATGCGACCTGCGTTGCAGTTTGAGTGATTGCCAAAATGGGGTGGGCGATGCGCTGAGTGCCATAGTACACAACGATCGCCAATAAACCCACGAGCCCTAATCCTGTCGTGAAAATGGTCTGGGCAAGCTGTTGTGCAGGAGCAAAGGCTTCTTCAGTCGTTATTTCTACTAACAGGGCTAAATCATGATTCTCCAACCAGCGGTACACTCCTAGCACCTCTTCACCACGATAGTTCCGATACACTCCACTGCCCGCCAACCCTTGCGATGCTAGGGCAATTCCTTGGCTGTAAACGCCCCGAACTGCGGGTTGGGGAGAAGGGGTTTTAGAAATGAAAATATTGTAGCTTTTTAAGTTGCCGCCTTGATTGGGTAAAGTGTTGCCGACTAAATAAGTTTCGCCGGTTTTTCCTAATCCTGGACGTTTACGCAAAATTTCATCAATGCGGCTGAGATTGAGATGAATGGCTAATATGCCGATTTGCTGACCTGTGGCGCTTTCAATAGGGGTGGCAAATGTCATTCGTGGATCGCCAGTGGTGGGGCAGGATAAAATTGGGGAGAACTGGAATTCGTGGTTTTTGGGCAGATAACTATATTGAACCAGCGGTTCGTAGGAGCCTTCGTTAAATTTCTGAGTGGAGAGCACCACTTTGCTGCCCTTCGTTAAAATTAGAATTTCGTCAAGGCTAGAATGTTGGGTGTCGATCGCCGACAATAGCCCAGAAAGCCTTTGGTAAGCTTCGGTTTGAGCATTTAAATTATTTTGCCGATCGCTTTGGATGAGCAAAGGAGCAAAAGCTTGAACTGCGGGGGTTTTGATCAGGGTTCTGACTTCTTCGCCTTGATCTGCAACCCAGCGGTTGAGTTCGTCTTCTTTGAGGTTGGCGGTTAAATAAAGTTGCTTAATGATTGAGGTTTTTAGGGCTGCCCGAGCTTGAAGAAATGCAACGCAGCAAATAGTACTTACTGTTACAAAAGACAGAATTAAAAAGTATCCAACCATTTGAACAATAAGGCTGCGTTTCCAGAATTGCATGGTTTTGGAAAGGGTTGAGGAGGGACAGGTTTATGAAATATTTTGCCATTCGTCAAATATTTTTTGAATGCGGGCGATCGCCTCATCTACTGCGGCTTCAGGAGATTTGCCATTGACGATGATCTGTTGAAGCGCTTGCCCCCAGACGCTATCCTCCTGAACCTGGGAATAGGCTGGATTAAGAACATGGTAGAAGAGGCGGGTTTGACCTTGAAATTGCTGCACTGCCTTGGAAATATGAGGATCGTTAGCATCTTGCCAGAAGGGGTTTTTAAGCGAACTGGGCATGGTCGGAAACGATCGCCCTCGGGAGTTAATGAGATAGGAGTTGAGGTGAGCAGGTTCAATAAAATAGGTTAGAAATGCTTTTGCAGCATTGATGTTTTTAGCGTTCTTAAAGATTAGTGCTTGCTTGACCGAAATCAAGGTTCGCATTTGTTCTCCGCTAGGTTTCTTAGGAAATTCACGGGTAGCAATTTTTTGAAAGTAAAGATCGGGATCATCTCGTTGGGAAACAGGAATAGAAAGGCTAGGATTTGCAGTCATCAACATGTTGTGGTTTAAGAAGTTAACATTGTTATCCGAATCGACCCAATTTAATGATTCTGGCGGTACATATTGATCTTGGTAGAGTTGAGTTAGCCATTGCATTGCCGTGATAATTCCCTGACGCACTTGGGGTTCTTTTAACTGTAACTGTCCTTGTGCATTTAAGAGTTCAATGTCATAGGCTTCTAAGATTTGTTCAAATAGAACAAACAGATCACTAGATGCAGGGGAAAGTGTTAGTCCTAGCCCATAGATTTTAGATTCTCCGAGTTGACGAAGTTGGGTTTGAGCTTGTTGCCAAAACTGCCAAAACTCGTTCCAGTTGTCAGGAATGTCCTCACTGCTTAAACCCAGTTGGGCAAGATGATCGCCCAGCAAGCTCCCCACAGTCCGTGCGTGGGCACGAGCCATGACAATAGGGCGCCGTGAGCAGCAGTTCGGCGACGTCCGCGTCGCTGCCGCCGAGTTCGTGCCAGTGGCCCTGCAGGTCGGCACCCTTGCCGGTGCATGCATAGGCAGTCACCACGGTGTCGCGTTCCAGCACGAACGTCTGCAGGCCGGGCGTCGTCAACAGCCCCGACATCGCGGTCGCGCTGCGGGACGCAGCCGATCGGCATTCACGCCGCGCAGCTCGGCGCTCGTGTACGAGTACCCCGTCGGGTTGTCGGAAGCTCGTGATGAGGTACGCGAGCGACGGCGTTCTGCGCGAGCGCTGAAATGAGATCTTGCAGAATCAAGGGCAAAGAACGAACACGAGAAACGACGCAAGCTGATCTGTGGATGTGCACGGAGCCTGGGAAGCAGGGGGCACGACTGACTGAGAGGACACGCACCATCTTACGGCTCGAGACAGGATCCGATAGACATACCAACAGACAAAGGCGAACCCGACCAGGAACGCTCCGACCGAAAGCTGCGTCAACACGAGCATCACGATCAACGGCCAGTGCTTCAACGAGAACGCCGAAGCCCAGCGGTACGTCCTGGGCGGCGCCGCCGGTGAGCCGGTGTACATGTACAGCCACCTGGTCGCCGAGAATCCACTCGAGCGATCCTCGAGCCACGGCATCCGCTGATTCGAAACTCCCACGAGGCGCCGAGCCCGATGGTTTGCGCCGTATAGGTGGAGAGTTCCTTGTCGCGGGCCTGGAAGTTCAGCGTGTTGCGGCGTGGGAACAGATCGCGATAGAAATCCGCGGCATCCTGCTTGTAGAAGCGATAGCTCGCATCGAACACCCAGCTGCCCCACATCGGCTGTGTGTAGCCCAGCTCCGCTGTGTGGGCGACGATGCCCCAGGTGTCGGTGAAAAAGCGGTAATGGCCATCGACCGCTGCACGCCAGGGCAGGTAGTACTTCAGGCGCGCCGATCCTGTGTTGCTGGTCCGAGTCTCGGGATAGCGCTCGGGGTCGATCGCTGCGTGCTCGAGAGCCGTCCACGCCTCTTCGAGAAAGATCCGGTGCTGCGGATCCATGGTCTCGGCCTCGCGAGCGGTGTAGCCGAAGTAGCCGGCATCGAAGCGCTCGATGTCCGCCAGCACGCGCGTGCCTTGACGTAGCGCGGGTCCTGAAGGTCCAGCTCGTCCACCCCGGCGGCCGCCAGCGCGGCGTCGTCCAGCCGGTCGAGGCTCGCCTTCCAGTGCAGCAGGACCCCCAGGACCTCGCGAAACCGCCCGAGGTGGATCAGCGACGACGCCTTGCGGAGCACGAGCCGGAGGCGCCGC
>JAAUPA010000160.1 GCA_012034615.1 Leptolyngbyaceae cyanobacterium CSU_1_4
GACCCGCTGCATCTTCTCTGGCAACCGTCCTACCGCATCAACAACCCCAGTCCTGTACCGGCTAAGATCGTCACCACATTGATCCAAGTTCCGCTGGTCTTACTCAAAAAATCAAGGGTCATGTTTGTTCTAGGTAAAGAAAATGGCACAAAAAAACAGGGGGAAATCCCCCCGCCTTATTATAAAAAGACGCTTCAATTAAAGCGCCCCTAATTCGCCATCCTAGTAAGCCAGACCCATGCTACGGGTGGTTTCTGCGCCCAGGTAAACCCGGATGCTGAGGAAGTCGGTTGGGCAAGCTGTTTCGCACCGCTTGCAGCCTACACAGTCTTCTGTGCGAGGCGAAGAAGCAATCTGTGCAGCCTTGCAGCCGTCCCAAGGAACCATCTCCAGAACGTCAGTAGGGCAAGCACGAACGCACTGGGTGCATCCAATACAGGTATCGTAGATTTTGACTGAATGAGACATTGATATAGTGGCTCCAAACTATTTGATGTGTACGGCTTTAGTGTTGGAACTCATACAAGATGCTAAATTCCTACAATAAACCGCACCCTGAGTTCTCCAATCGAAACCAGTTTACAGCAGCGCTTTTACGCAGTTCTGAGAATGCTTGCAAAACTTTAAAGTTCGTAATATCCAAAAGGCTGAAGATTCTCTGTGCGTTACCTAGAAATCACCCAAATTTCGAGTTATGTGGTTCACTAGACTCGTCTGTTAAATCCTATTATTTTTGATAGGTTCGGACTTAGACCAAGACTTTAAGGGATAAGGAAAGAAATCATGGGACTTTTAGATCAACTCATGGGTGCTGTTAGCAATCCCAACCAGCAAGCTAGCTCTGACCAACTCGGCGCTATTTTCAACGCAGTTCAACAGATCTCTGGTAATCAGGGCGTTGACTCATCTGCAACTCAGTCGGTGCTGTCGGCGCTGGGCGGACATGTGAAAACGGCTTTGCAGCAACAACAGCAGACGAGAGGCGCGGAGGGTGTCGCGTCGATGGTTAATCAGCTTAGTGGCACTCATCCTAGTGCTGGGGCGATCGATGCAATTTTGGTGGTAATCAGCAGCAGGTGGTTCAGTCGGTGTCGCAGCAATCTGGCGTTAATGCCAACACGATTCAGGCAATGCTACCTGTCCTGATTCCTGTAATTATGAGCGTATTGCAATCTGGAGCACTGACTCAAGGTGGCGCACCGGGTGCGAGTGGAAATCCTTTACTAAATTCGTTTTTGGATAGCGATCGGGATGGAGACACCGATTTGGGTGACTTGATGTCGATGGCTGGCCGGTTTATGTAGCTGAGATACTGCATGAATGGCAAGGCTGGGGTAGAGGCGATCGCTTCACTCCAGCCTTATTAGTTGAAAGTTCTTAGAGCTTAACTTGATCAAAGGCAGAAAATTCTTCACAACGTCCTTCAGCCGTGGCTGGGTGAATTATGGGTAGACTGGGAGGCTAGATCCCTTGATGAGATGCTGAGCTGGAAGATGTTTCAACCCTTGCCTAATTTCTATGATCCAGAAAAATGTAGAAATGAGTCGGAGGTTGAGAGTAAGCTCATTGTTCAGTATTTGTTACCTGCTTTGGGCTATCCGCCAGAGAGTTGGCATCAAGAAGTCACGTTTGGCAATATTCGTTTAGATTTTTTAGCGATTGCCTCCACGCTTTTAGGCTGGCATGGTCATCTTATGGTGGTCATAGAGGCAAAGCATCCCAAGCAAAATCTGGCGCACCACGTTCGCAAATTTCACCGTTACCTCGCTCAGTTAAATGTACGTTATGGCTTGTTAACCAATGGGCAGCAAATACGAGTATATGAGCGTACTTCAGAAGGATTGCATCTCCGGCTACAAATCTTAGGACAAGAAGCTCCACAGCGAATTGATGAACTACGAGCATTGATTGGCAGACAAGCTTTGCAGCAAAAACCGCCGCCTTCTCCCTCCAGTTTTCCCATTTCTAAAACGCAGGAAAAGCAACCCATGAAAACGATCGCAATTTATCACAACAAAGGTGGTGTTGGAAAAACCACCACGGTGATCAATCTAGCCGCCGCTTTAAGCAAACTAAAGAAAAGAGTATTAGTTATTGATTTAGACAGTCAAGCTAACACCACTTTTGCGACTGGATTAGTGAAGTTTCAAGATGAGTTGAGTGACACCATTAAAAGCAATTACGTATATCACGTCATTGTTGAGAAGAATAAATTCCCGATTCACGAAGTTGTGCGGCGATCGGATTTTACGACACCGCCTTTTGACGTGATTCCTAGTCACATTGATTTGATGGAGCATGAACAAGAAATAGTTCAAATTCCACAAAGTCGTCTAATTACAAAGCTGAAGGAAGTTGGAAGCCGCTATGATATCGTTCTAATTGATACGCCACCGTCACTGAATATCTATGCCCGCATTGCGCTAATTTCCGCAGACTACCTCATTATTCCTTCTGATTTGCGCCCCTTTGCAAATGAAGGACTGCGGAATGTATGGCGATTCGTCAATGATGTGAATGAGATCCGCGAGTCGATGAGTCGGAGTGCTTTAGAAATTTTGGGAGTGTTGCCATCTAAGATCAACACTGCGGCTAGATTTGTGGAATACACTTTACCCAAGATGGAAACTATAGTCAGTGCGCAATATGGGTTCTCGCTGCTAAAGTCAAAGATTTTTGAGCGCCGTGATACCTCGGCAGCCGTGGAGCAAGTTATAGAAGTCGGTGAACTGGATATTCCGAATCCCACCTCGATTTTGGACTATAAACCGGATTCGCAGGCTGCGGGTGAGTTTGAAGATTTGGCGCAGGAAGTGCTGAGTTTAATCCAATCTTGAACTACTGTCTGAACGGTAAGAGAAAGAACTAGATTTCTGAGGTATTGCTCTATGGCTTTGTTCACTTCCATTGTTGATTTAGAAAGTATTCAGGTTCCAATCTCTGACTTTAAGCCAGAATCGCATCCTACAGAAATTGAAGCTTTAGCACGGAAAATTTTGCACTTAGAAGCGTCTATTCATATTCCAGTAGTGCGATCGCTCGGCATTGATGAGTACGAACTTGTTTCAGAACACCTTGCCTACTATGCCTATCTCAAGGCACGGGAGTTAGACGAAAAACTGCCCGATCGCCTCATGGTTTTTATCATGGATGCCAAAAATGAGGCTGATATTCTGGGTCAGTTAGAAGTTACAGAAAAAATCCATCAAGCGTCTAATCCTAAACCTGACGGTTCTAGTCCTACTAACTTAGACCTCAGACTAGACAACTTAGAAGGAAAAGTGACGCAAGCCTCAGAGCAAATGAAGACTGCGATCGCCCAACTCAAAATCGATTTACTGGAAGCGATCGACACAAAGTTACCAAAACCGATTCCGGCATTAGAAGCTTTTAACCGGATTGAGGAACCCGCGATCGCCCATGATGCGATTAATAAAATGACGTTTTTAGGCAGTAAAAAGGCTCAAGATATTGTCCGAAGGTTGCAAGAGTTTAAGAAAAAGCGACAAGGACAGGAGTTTAAGAGTTTTGCTGAAGTTTTAGAGGCGATCGGGAAAAACAGTCGTGGGCACAAAATTTTATCTGAAGCAAAAATGTTAGAAGCGATCGATCGCTGGAATTAGCTAAGAAAAAAGGGTGAGCATTGCCCACCCTTTCAATTTAATCAAGCCAGTTTAATCAAGCTAGAAATTTCTAGCGTTTCACTAACTTCTTCGACATCTTCCGCAAACGAATGGAATCTGGGGTAACTTCCAAAAGCTCATCGGGTCCAATGTACTCTAGCGCCCGCTCTAGGCCCATATCGATCGGAGTTTGAAGTTGAACCAATTCTTCACCGCCCGATGCTCGGTGGTTCGTGAGTTGTTTAGACTTACAGATGTTGATCTCCAAGTCTTGCTGGCGGTTATGTTCGCCCACAATCATGCCCTTGTAGACCTTGGTGCCAGGAGAGATAAAGAATGCGCCTCGGTCTTCAGCGTTCTTCATGGAATAGGCGGTGGAAGTGCCTTCTTCAAAAGAAATCAACACCCCATTGCGGCGAGCATCAATTGCAGCGGTAATGGGTCGGTAGTCGAGGAAGCTGTGGTTCATGATGCCGTCGCCACGAGTTAGGCGCATGAACTCGCCCCGGAAACCAATCAAGCCCCGTGCCGCAATAATAAACTCTAACTGGGTACGCCCCCCGTTAGCGCTGACCTGCATATCTTGCATTTCGCCTTTGCGTTGACCCAACCGCTCAATACAGCCGCCCACGGCATCTTCAGGCACATCCAGGACGAGTTGCTCGAAGGGTTCGCAGGGCTGACCGTTGACTTCGCGGTAAATCACTTTGGGCTGGGAAACTTGGAACTCATAGCCTTCGCGGCGCATGGTTTCAATCAAAATGCCCAGGTGTAGTTCGCCTCGTCCGGCTACAGAGAAGCGATCGGGAGAATCGGCTTCTTCTACTCGGAGGGCGACGTTGGTTTCTAGCTCGCGGAACAGGCGATCGCGCAGTTGTCGCGAAGTCACAAATTTGCCTTCCTGACCTGCAAACGGCGAATCATTGACCAAGAAGGTCATCTGCAACGTTGGCTCGTCCACCTTAATCAAGGGCAACGCTTGAGGGTCGTTAGGATCAGTAATGGTCTCACCAATGTTAGCGTCGGCAAAACCTGCCACTGCAACGATGTTGCCCGCTGTAGCAGATTCAATTTCAATTCGGTTCAAACCCTTGAAGCCCAAGAGCTTTGTCACTCTGGCTTTAACGATCGCCCCAGTCTCCGTAATCAGCGCCGCCTGTTGACCCATTTTAATTTCGCCATTGTGAATTCTCCCAATGACAATTCGCCCCAAATAATCGGAGTAGTCTAGCGTCGTAACTTGCAACTGCAAAGGCTTCAGCGGATCGCCTACCGGAGGCGGTACGTGGTTCAGAATGGCGTTGAACATCGGCTTCATGTCTGTCCCTTCTTCATCCATCCGATCTTTGGAGTAGCCCGCCAAACCCGAAGCAAAGAGATAAGGGAATTCGCACTGAGCATCGTCTGCGCCTAGCTCTAAAAACAGGTCAAGCACCTTATCGATCGCGCCATGGGGATCGGCTTGGGGGCGATCGATTTTGTTGACGACAACGATGGGACGTAAGCCTTTTTCCAGGGCTTTTTTAAGGACGAAGCGAGTTTGGGGCATCGGACCTTCGTTCGCATCGACAATTAAAATACAGCCATCTACCATGCCTAGAACTCGCTCGACTTCACCGCCGAAATCAGCGTGTCCGGGGGTATCCACAATATTAATTAAGGTGTCACCATAATTCACTGCGGTGTTTTTCGAGAGAATAGTAATCCCCCGTTCGCGCTCCAGGGTATTGGAATCCATCACACAGATCGGAACCTCTTCGCCCTCTCGAAATGTGCCGGATTGTTTCAACAGTGCATCAACCAGAGTTGTTTTGCCGTGGTCAACGTGGGCAATGATGGCAACATTGCGAATAGGCAGAGTCATAAGAATGGTTCCAGTGTATGGGACAAAAAAGTCTGAATAGGGTACTGGCTTTCGAGATCGACACAAGGGATCAGGGTGACCCTCGCAATTTGATTTCTTTAAACTTAATTAAGGATTTTAGTTAAGAAGCCTCAATAATTCTAGCGTAGGACTTGACAAGTCGTGTGAGTTTATTCCGAGACATTGCGTATTAATACTGTAAAAATGACCGGCTAGATAAAAAAAATAAAAAAAGTGACCCAGAAATGACCTATCTTGTGCCGAAGAACATAAAAGCGATCGCTTTTAAACTTTGGAGGCAGGATGGTCTGCGGTATGGGGAGTAAAAAAACTTTGTTAGGAACCAGAATTGGGCGGCAATGGGGACGCAAAGGGCGATCGCTGATCTTATGGATAACAGGTCTAGCCGTGGCTCTGATGGTTCACTTACCCTGGGTGGCGATCGCTCAAGAGGCTTCATCACAGCCGCCTGCACCCAATCTGCCTGCCTCAGAACTCAGAGGCGTTTGGCTCACCGACGTGGACAGCGAAGTTTTGTTTTCTAAAAGCAACCTCAGGCAAGGAATCGCGCGGCTCAAAAATCTCAAGTTCAACACGATCTATCCCACCGTTTGGAATGAAGGCTATACGCTTTATCCCAGCACAGTTGCCGAGCGCGTCACAGGCATTAAGCTAGACCCGGAACCCAGGCTACAGGGGCGCGATATGCTGAAAGAAGCGATCGATCTGGGGCATAAGCAAAACCTGACTGTGATTCCCTGGTTTGAATTTGGGTTAATGGCTCCGGCAGAATCGGAATTGGTGAAGCAGCATCCGGATTGGATTGGCAAACGCAAAGATGGCAGCCAAGTTTACACCATGCACAATAAGCAGATGGTCTGGCTCAATCCTGCCCATGAAGAGGTGCAAGATTTTATTCGAGACATGATGATTGAGGTGGTGCAAAAGTACGATGTCGATGGCGTACAGCTCGATGACCACTTTGGCATGCCTGTGGAACTGGGCTACGACGAGTACACCGTTGAGCTTTATAAAAAAGAACATCAAGGCAAAGCGCCACCGCCTAACCCAAATAATAAGGCTTGGATGCGTTGGCGGGCTAGCAAAGTGACTGACCTGATGCTGGCTATCTATTCGGGCATTAAAACGCGCAAGCCCAATTGCATCGTTTCAGTGTCTCCCAATCCGAGAGAATTTTCTTACGAAAGGTTCCTACAAGACTGGGCAAGCTGGGCGCGTTTAGGATTTGTCGATGAGCTAATTGTGCAAGTTTATCGCAATGATTTCAGCCGATATTTGTATGAACTGGCAGATTTTAATCGCCCTGAAATGGTTAGTATTCGGCAACGCATTCCAGTCAGTGTTGGCATTTTGACTGGGCTACGGGTGATGAATATTGACATTAGCCAAATTCAGAAACAGGTGCAAACTGCCCGCGATCGCCGTTTATCAGGCTTCTCCTTTTTCTTTTACGAATCACTGGGCGATCGGGATGATGCATTCCAAGCCATGCTCGTTGGTTCGGCAGATCGCCCAGGCAGGGTTTCGCTGACCCGGATTGGAGCGCCTCCAACTTCTCTTCCTGCGGTGTCTACCCAACAACGCAACAGACCAGAAGTCAATGAAAGACGAGAGCGCTCACGAAGGGGCGATCGCTGAATTTCTGAGAATTCCTAGCCTCCAGCTTAGAATGAAAACAACCCATAACCCTTGGAGGCATGAGCATGACTGCCTTAACTGTGAGCCTAAGACCTACCATTGACCTCAGCGATGAGCAGTTTTATGAGCTTTGTCGAAACAATCCAGACATCCGATTTGAGCAAACGGCAAAAGGAGAACTGATTATTATGCCACCAACTGGGGGAGAGACAGGAAATCGGAATTTCAACCTGACTGCTCAACTGGGGGTCTGGGTTGAAGCAGACGGGACTGGTTTGGGATTTGACTCTTCGACTGCGTTTAAATTTCCTAATGGGGCAACGCGCTCTCCTGATGCTGCTTGGATCAGACGCGATCGCTGGGAAACTCTCACCCCTAGGGAAAAGGAACGCTTTCCCCCCATTACTCCTGATTTTGTGGTGGAACTGCGTTCTCGCACCGATGAGCTAGAGGATGTCCGGTTAAAGATGCAGGAATATATCGCCAATGGTGTGCGCTTGGGCTGGCTGCTAAATCCGCAGGATCATCAAGTGGAAATTTATCGCCCAGGTAAAGCGGTTGAGGTATTGCTAGCGCCTGCAACGCTCTCTGGAGAGGAGGTATTACCTGGATTTGTGCTGGTGCTGAAAAATTTGTTGGCGTAGCTTAGCGATCGCTCCCTATCTAAAGAACAAAATCTCAAGAACAAAAAAGGTAGGCGAAATGCCTACCCATTGAAATTATCTAAGTGAAATTATCTCAGCCCATCAAGATTTTAGAAACTAGAAGTTTTAAATATCTTGCTCGCTCAACTCACGGGTGATGTAATCAAACGGTTGGTCAACGAAAGAGGTATCTTCAATCCCTGCTGCTGTCACCTGCGCCTTCACCACATCTTTCATAATTTGGATGCCCATTACCGTAGGCGCGATCGGCACACCCAAAGAATTGTAGGTTTCCCGCAATCCTTGCAGCACCCGCTCGTTCAACACATCCATGTTGCCCGCAACCAACGCATAGCTAGCATAGCGGAGGTAGTAGTCCATATCCCGCAAGCAAGCGGCATAGCGACGGGTTGTGTAGGCATTGCCTCCCGGACGAATGAGCTCAGGAACATCTTCAAAAAGCTGTAAGCCTGCCTGCTTCACAATAGCGGCAGCATTCCCATTAATCACGGCGGCAGCCTGAACTCGCGCCATACCTGTGTTGAAATAGGACTTCAGGGTATCGAGAGCATCCCGATCTAGATATCGACCTGTGTTGTCGTAGTTTTTAATTAGACTGGTTACCGCGTCCCGCATGAGGTCTCGTCTCCCAATGTGCTGTCTATAGTTGGTTTATGATTCGCCCTTCAGTTTATCATGGTGCGTTTCTTAGAATTGGGCTGAAAGCGCTGATGGGTGGCGTTTAGGGCGTTAAGTTTAGTAACAGAAATGGGGGACGTTTTCTCCAACCCGCGTAAGGGCACCTCGAATGATTTAGATTTTATGGAGAAAAGCCTGTCTGTGCGGGGGCGATCGCCAATTCTCCAAGGGTTGCTCCGTCCCTAATCCTTTGAATCTCAGGCAATGAGAGGCAGTTCTGTATTTCTTGATACAAAATACTGCAAGACCTGTTTCTAGGATGATTGAAGAATCTAGAGATTTATTTGAAGTATGTATCCTCCTTAACGGTCAGTAGACCTAACGCCTGAGATGCAGCAGCGATGCCGACTCAACCTCGTTAGAGTTCGTTCCTCGGTAAGCCGGACTTACAGCTTCTTGCCCCAATCAACTCAGAAATAAGACCACAGGATTAAGGAGTCGTTCATGGCTGAAACAGCACAAGAAATTCTAAACATGATTGATGAGCAGGGCATCGAACTCATCGACCTAAAATTTGTAGATTTATATGGCATCTGGCAGCATTGCACGTTTCATAAAAGTCTGATTGACGCAGATTCCTTTGTGAACACGGGCGGAGTCGCCTTTGACGGTTCTAGCATTCGCGGTTGGAAAGCCATCAACAATTCTGACATGGCAATGGTGCCCGACCCCACGACAGCTTGGATCGACCCCTTCATGGCAGTGCCGACCCTCAGCATGGTCTGCACCATTGTTGATCCGCGCACTAGCCAAATGTATGAGCGTGATCCGCGATCGATCCACCAAAAGCCGTCGATTACCTGATTGCCACTGGCATTGGCGACACCGTGTTTTGTGGTCCCGAACCCGAATTTTTCATTTTTGATGACATCCGCTTCGGGCAGTCGGGGCACGAAAGCTACTACTTCATCGACTCGGATGAAGGCGGCTGGAACACGGGCAGAGAAGGCGGCAACTTGGGTTACAAAATCACCAAGAAGCGGGGCTACTTTCCCGTTGCTCCCTCCGATATGCTGCAAGATATCCGCACCGAAATGCTGCTCACCATGGCAAAGTGCGGCGTGCCCATTGAAAAACACCACCACGAAGTCGCAGGCGGCGGTCAGTGTGAGTTAGGCATTCGGTTTTCAGATCTAGTTCATGCTGCCGATTACGTCATGACTTATAAATATGTGGTGAAAAACGTTGCCCGCAAGCATGGCAAAACTGCAACCTTCATGCCCAAACCCATCCACGATGACAACGGGACTGGAATGCACAGCCACATGTCTCTCTGGAAAGATGGACAGCCCTTGTTTGCCGGAGATCACTACGCTGGGCTGAGCCAAACTGCCCTCTGGTTCATTGGCGGTCTCATCAAACACGCGCCCTCGATCTTGGCATTTACCAACCCCACCACTAACTCTTACAAGCGTTTGGTGCCTGGGTTTGAGGCTCCGGTTAACCTGGCTTATTCAGCCGGGAACCGATCAGCATCCATCCGCATTCCCTTGTCGGGAACTAACCCCAAGGCAAAGCGCCTAGAGTTCCGTTGTCCCGATGCTTCTAGCAACCCCTACTTAACTTTCTCGGCAATGCTATGTGCGGGTCTGGATGGCATCAAAAACCAAATTAATCCCGGCGAACCTCTGGATGTAGATATCTATGAATTGTCTCCGGAAGAGTTGGCAAAGGTGCCTAAAGCGCCAGCCACGTTGCAGGAAGCATTAAGCAACCTGGAGCGAGATCATGATTTCTTAACGGCAGGGGGCGTGTTTCCTGAGGACTTTATCTACAATTGGGTTTCTCTCAAAATGGATACTGAGGTGAAGCCTTTAAGCAAGCTGCCTCATCCCCTTGAGTTTGAAATGTATTATGACTGTTAATCCTCTCACCCAATCATTGAGTAAACCCAGGGGTATATTGAAGTAATTGAATAGGGTGATGGGTATGAAGCGATCGCCTGGTTAAATCGCCTAGTTAACCGCTAAAAAGTTAGCTCAACAACTACCAAGAGGTGTACAGATCTGTACGCCTCTTTTTTTGCAGTGCCCTCTGGTTCTTGAGTTAAACAGTTGTCATCCCAATTTCGGAAAATAGCCCTACGGACGGGTAATGGAAGAGTGAATGGGTAGAGGGGTGGGTGAGTTGGTATGATTCAGAAAAGATCGTAAGTGGGCGTGATTAATTTACAGATAGCTGTGGGGCAAGCCTCTCGCTTGCGGGCAAGATGCCCACACTACGTCCGACCTTTCCCCACGTCTGACATTTAATTAGACCGGGCTATTTATTACCACTTTTTCAATTTACAAACAGGCTGTAACTCAACGTTGAGAACCATTAACTTTTAGCATTCACGATGAGGCTTTTTCAAGATTCATATAAGATTCATCAATGGACAAACACCCTAATTCCTTAGACGAGAAAAACTTTGTTCGCCGTACCTGCTCAAATTTGTAATGACAGGAAGTACCAGGACATCTGAGCCGAGTTCTGAGCCGTTTGCTAAATTCAGTTTTCTCCCTTGAATATCCTATGGCTAAACTTTGAATAATAAGTTAGATTTTTTGATGCATGATGCTAAATCGTAGCAGTGCCAGCGATCGAGATTGATCCCTGCTCAAAGAGTTCTTCATGAGTAGAGTTTTGATGACACTTCGCCGTCAGCAATGACTGTTCCTATGGTGTATTTCTGCTTAGAGGATGTTTGAAAAGTATCAAAGCGCTTTACACTTATCCCCTAAATCCCCCCTTCTGGGGGACTTTGAAACAGAATTGGCTCAGAAGTCCCCCAGAATGGGGGATTCAGGGGGCGGTTCGG
>JAAUPA010000161.1 GCA_012034615.1 Leptolyngbyaceae cyanobacterium CSU_1_4
CCCCTCCACCCGTCCACCCCTCCACCCCTCATTTCATCCTTGACAGCCAACCAGCCTCGTCTACCTTTGCGGTCAAAACAGCCGATATTCATTATTTCGGCATCACCCGCCCAAAATCAACCCATCAAAATTACAGTGTCAATTACATGAATAATGCCATTGTCTGCCTCAATATCAGCCGCAACAACCGTGGCGTTTTTCACCTCAAATGCTCCATTGCAGCGAATGGGAATTTGTGAGCCTTCTACCGAAGTCACGGTGCCTAACGCGACCAAATCCGCTTGACTGAGTTTGCCTGACACGACATGAAACGTCAGAATGCGTGCCAGTTGCGGAATGTTCTGTCCTAACGTGGTGAGGGTGCCGGGAGGGAGTTTCGCAAACGCCTCGTCATGGGGAGCAAAAACGGTGAACGGTCCCGGGCTCTTGAGCGTTTCTACTAACCCAGCCGCTTCTACCGCAGCCAGCAGTGTGCTGAAGGAACCTGCCTGAGATGCAATATCCACAATGTTTGCCATAGGTTTCATGTTGCTAAAAAATAGAGGAAAAGCGTTGTTTGCCAGCAGAGCGATCGCCAATAGTTTAGAGCGCTAACTCAGGGTTGAGAACAGCAGCTTCAATTCAACGCGCCGATCTGGAAGCATCCAACGCTGACTGGAAGGGAACTCCTAGTGGTCTGTCAAGAAATAAATGATGGGGGATGAAAGAATTCAAAATGATCAATTCAAAATGAATAGCCTTTAATTTTGAAGTTTGAAGTTTGAATTCGATCGCCTCTACCCCCTCACTAAAAATTGACACCCCCCTAGCCGTTGCCAGTAAAAATAACTATACTCGATTTTCCATAGATAAAACTCACTCGTTTTAATATTCATGATAGACTTAAGCCTATAAACCTTCCGCTGCCTAGCCACGCGATCGCACAGGAGAAATGGCAATTGATTCACGCAACCTTACATCAACTCAAAGTTTTTGAAGCCACTGCCCGCCATAGCAGTTTTACTCGGGCTGCCGAGGAGTTGTTTTTAACCCAGCCCACCGTCTCTATGCAGGTGAAGCAACTCACCAAGGCGATCGGGTTGCCTTTGTTCGAGCAGGTCGGCAAAAACTCTATCTAACCGAAGCAGGCAAGCAGCTTTTTTCCACTTGTGAAGAAATTTTCGTTAAGCTCGATCAGTTTGAAATGACCATTGCTGACCTTAAAGGCATGAAGCAAGGCAAACTTCGGATCGCGGTGATCACCACCACCAAATACTTCATGCCTCGCCTTTTAGGTCCTTTTTGTCAGCTCTATCCCGGCATTGATGTTTCTCTCACCGTCACAAACCATGAACAAGTGATTGAGCGCCTAGCTCACAACCAAGACGATCTCTATGTCATGAGCCAATTGCCCGAGCATCTAGACGTTAAAGCCTATCCGTTTTTAGAAAATCCCTTAGTGGTGGTGGCTCCGCGCCACCATCCCCTTGCCAAAATGCACAATATTCCTCTCAAGCGTTTGGTCGAAGAGACGTTCATTATGCGTGAACCTGGGTCTGGCACCCGCCGTTCTTTTCAACAGCTTTTAGATACCCACAATCTGTCGGTGCAAGTCCGGTTGGAATTGGGCAGCAATGAAGCCATTAAACAGGCGATCGCCGGACAACTAGGGCTTTCCGTCCTCTCTCGCCATACCCTCACCTCCGACAGCGAAGACTTAACCATCTTGGATGTTGAGGGCTTTCCTCTGCCCCGCCAGTGGTACATCGTTTCCCTTTCGGGCAAGCGGCTCTCGGTGGTTGCCGAAACCTTTTTAGAATATTTGCAAGAAGCGGCTGCTCAATTATCCACAGGGACTTCTGCCGCCATCCCTGCCTGGGCAAAACGTCAAGCCGCATCGGAAAAAGATGCGGCCGAAGTTTAGCAAAAGAGGCAGATTTGGGCGTTGCTAAATGAAAGTATGAGCATTTGGCTCCTATGCCTTCTCCGGAAGCAAGGCTAATTTGTTAGGAGAACACAAAGTGCGACTCAACTCGAAAGAAAAGGACTACTATGGCAATCCTATTTGAACTGTGAGATTCCTTACCCGCCCTCATCCCCACCCTTCTCCCGCCTTGGGAGAAAGGTGACAGAATCAAAGTTCCTCTGCCGCTCTGAGAGAAGAATTTAGGGTGAAGGGAAAATCCGTGCATCTCATGCCTGATTTAGGATTGCTATAGTTTTAAACTTTGTCATTTACCATCCATGCAAGAAGTTTAGAAGTTTAATTAAATAATCGTTTTGGCGTGAGTTGTCTAAGGACTTACGAGGTTCTGTTTTTCACTTCTCCATCGTCTTAAGAGCACCTTAAATAATGGACTCATTTGTCCTCATTCAATTAAGTATTCGAGGTTCCCTCTAACTATTGGAGGGTGGTCGGTAGGAAATCTCAATTCCACTCCACTCATTGAGCTCATCGCAAAGCCATTGGATTTCTGTGCGATTTCCAATAATGTAAAAGTTATTATTCCCGCTGCCATGAAAATCAAAATTGAGCTGGTATCTGGGCATATTGTCATGTCCAACCGAAATAGAGCGTAGTTTTACCTTAGAAAAGACTGGAGAATCGGTTAGTTTACTTAAATTGAGTGAAACGTGAATCGAGTTATTTTCCGAGGAGAAAGTAATATTGTAAAATCCTTCTTTTTCTGGAAAGAAAGCTCTTAAGATTCTATAACTTAATAAAATAACTAGAGCAAAAGGAAGAAGGGATAGTAAAAAAGATATTAAAAGAAAAACCACTCCCCACAACCCTAAAATCAGGAGCACTAGGGAAGTAGAGACAAACCCTAAGATTGCAACACGTTTAATAGCGGGAGGGATGTTTAAGGATCTGAGTAAGAACAGTTTTAAAACATAAGCTTGGTTTGCCGGAACCTTAAGCTCAAGATTTTTGGGCGTTACCTGAAGCTGAATTTTGGAGTTTGGACAGCGGGAAATTTGGGAAAGACGTAGGTTGGACGAAGGTATTTCGGCTTGATTCGGAGTTTGCTGAATGTACCGAAGCGCTTCTTTTGCAGAGGCGGGTCTGCTTGACAGGCTGGGTTGCGTCAGCCATTGTATCCACCGAATGAAAGGCTGGCTCAGATTTGTAGCGCTCTCAAACTCAACTCGCAAATCCTTCTGCGGTAGGTCACCTGGATGCTGACCTGTAGATAAATAAATTAGGGTGGCACCCAAGCCATAGAGATCTGAAGCGGGCAAGGAGCGCCCACCAAATTGTTCTGGAGGCATGTAGCCGTAGGTTCCAACGACGGTCACAGTTCCTCCATTTCCTGTGGTTTGCACCGAACCAAAGTCAACTAGGTAAACTTGTCCCGGATTATTACCGCTCCGATCGCCCAACAAAATATTGCTCGGCTTAATATCCCGATGGATGATTGGAGGTTGACGGCTATGGAGATAATCTAAAATTCCTAATAATTGTTTGGCAATGATCTTCAGTTCTACTTCGTTAAAGGAACGCCCAGACTGTATCCATTCTTGAAGCGATCGCGCCTCAAGGTAAGTTTGAACCAACACAAAACCTTTCCCTAACTCAGTCTCAATTTCAAAAGAGTCGAGATACCGAGGAATTTCTGGATAGTTTAGATACTTGAGAGTCTCTGCTTCACGCTCAAACAGCTTTAAATCTTCCCAAGTAAAGTCAGGACCAAACAGCAGTAACTTAATGACGACAGGCAATTGAGTTTGTACATCACTGGCTAAAAACGTTCGCCGTCCCGTTTTGCGACCCAGCAAAGATTGGATGCAGTAGCGATCGTGTAGAACCTGACCTATTAGTTCAGCCATTGTTCTGAGAAAGAGAGAGCAGTGAAAATCTGAGTTCTACCTCATCGCCATCTTTACACCAACCCATAGGTTTTGCAATGCAATATTATCAAGTTTCAATACTTCTGAGCCTTTTGGGAGAGTAGGAGGGTGGATGGGTAAATGAGTGGATGATTCGCTGTGATACAGGGAAAGGAAAGGGTGGTAAACATCTAGTAGATAATTTTATCAAGGCGAATCTGAACGCGATCTTCTCAGGAAAGGGAAGAGGCTGGAGCACGATTTTTGGTAGCCATCGGTGCATGGTTTTTGACCACTAGGCGGACTGGGGACGCTCCGGATGTTAATCCTCGGCGCACAGGCTGCACTGAACGAGTATCGGCTAGACTTAATTCTACTTGTGACAAGATTTTGCTCAAAACCACTTTCATTTCAAATAAAGCAAACGCCATGCCAATACAACGCCGACTCCCACCACCAAACGGTAAGTATTCAAAGGGAGAAAATTGACGTTCTAAAAAGCGTTCAGGTTTGAACTGATCTGCCTCTAGATAAATGTCCTCGCGGTGATGGGTGAGATAAATAGAGCCGATCACAATCGTTCCTGGTTCGAGGGAATGCCCCATGACTTCAACAGGCACGTTCACAACCCGGGGAAAGGTTAGCATTCCGACTGGGTAGATGCGTAGCGTTTCAGAACAGACTGCATTTAGATAGGGAAGGCGCAAAAGGGCATTGGCATCAGAAAGATGATCAGGGTGATCAAGTCCTTGAAGTTCCTGCAACAGGCGATCGCGGACGGGTGGAAATTTGTGAATCCAGTACAATGCCCAAGTGAGAGCAGTGGCTGTTGTTTCATGACCTGCCACTAAAAGCGTCATCAATTCATCCCGTAATTCCACATCTGTCATCGCCTCGCCTGCGGCATCACGGGCAGACATCAGCAACGTGAAAATATCATGACGATCGGGGTCTGGGTGCGATCGCCGCTCTGCAATTTCAGCATAAATAATTTGGTCTACTTGTTCTCGTCTACGGATAAAGTTACCCCACGGGCTGAGCGCTCCTAAATCTTGGCGAAGAATGGGCAAGTATAAAAGGCTAACGCTCAAAGGGTTGCTCATTTCATCCAGCATGATTCCTAGAAGTTTCTCTAGCTGCTGATAGCGAGAACCTTGGGCTAAACCAAACACAGCCCCTAATATCACTCGCATCGAAATAGTTTGCATCGACTCTCGAACCGAGAAGGATCGACCCACCGTCCATTCGGAGATAACTTCTTCGGTAATTTCGCCAATCAGTTGCCCGTAAGAACGCATTCGTTCTCCATGAAACGGTGGCATCATGAGCTGACGCATTCTGCGGTGGCGATCGCCAGTTAACCCAATGACCGATTGCGTTCCTAAAAAGGGTTCAAATAAACCGTTGAGTTCACCCGGTGCATCGAACGTCTTAGAATCATCGCTCGTTAAAATAGTTTGCAGGGCTTGCGGATGGCTAAAGAAAACAACAGGCGCAAATTTCTCACCTAGCTTTACCGTGAAGCAGTCGCCATAGTCTTGGGCGCAGCGGCGCATGAATGAAAAGGGGCTGGTAATCCAGTCAAACATTTGCCAGATTGCCGGAGTTTTAGGACCATTGGGAAGTGACATGACAGGTTCCTCTTACTAGATTTGCTTGCATCTCGATCAGCATCAAATGATGGCATTGCTGAATGGAAGGATGAATCCTTGAGATGCTATTGCTCTGACCGCCCCCTAAATCCCTTGGGGGACTTCCGAACTTCAAAGTCCCTCGGGGGATTTAGGGGACAAGTTCATACTGTGATTCAGCAACGCCCAAACGACTATCTAGATCAAACGCCTATCTAGGCAATGTTATACCACACCTTAATCTTATGCAAAGTATGCGATAGTGTGCGATCAGTGTGCGATCAGTGTGCGATCGTTGATGATCTTGTAATCTAATGATCTTGCAATCTATCTAAAAACCAAGATGCAGGTTGCTTTGCGAACACTGCAAGAGTTACTTCAGTTCAAATATCGTGAACGGACATTGAGGCTAGAAAGATGACAACAACTACGTACTGAGCCATAAGAATTTATCAATCAAGCACCGGGTACTCTACACTACAAACCGATCGCCAAGGATCTCCATGTCCTCTCAAAAACTTTGGTTGCCCGTTGTCATTAGCTTGGAATTTATCCTGGTCACTATTTATGCAGTTAGCGTTCATTTCAATGGAGGAAAATCATTCCCTGCGTTTGATGTCGATGGGTTAAGAACCATTCCTTCGATATTGCAAGCAACGCAGCTATTTTTACTAGGAGTATTGCCGCTGGGGATGTGTTTGACTTATCGAAATCCGCAAGTGCCGCCTTCTCGAATGTTACTGGCGATCGCCTCTTTCTTCTTTCTCTATGCCGCCGTCGATGAAACCTTTAAACTCAACCAAATCTTCAAACAGCACCATTTGTGGCGACTTATTTACATTACCCTAGGGATCTCTATGCCCCTTTTGTTTCGCCGCGATTTTGTGCGCCTATGGCGAATGCATCCCAAAGCAGCAAAACTAATGGTCATCGGTATCGTGGTTTTTGTGACAGGTGCATTTGGTCTAGAAATTTTTCGAGCTTATGTGCAACAGCCTTACTGGTATCAGCTTTTTGGCAGATGGAAGTTTTATCAAGTGGATTCTATTCGGACGGCGATCGAAGAATTTGGGGAGATGTGTGGAGAGAGTTTGATGTTAGCTGGAATGATCAGGATGGCGCAGAAGCGATTAGAAAAAATATTTTCTTAAATTCTCGCTCATCCCTTCACTTTTTCTATCATCACCCAAGCCCGTAATACCTCCGCCACGGTCCAAGCCTGAGCAATGCAACCCCGTGGAATCATTGGAGCATCGCCATCAAAAATTTCGCTACCGCTGCCCAATCCGTGCGCCCGCAAATGTTGCGCCATTGGCTCTAACCATTCTTGGGCAAGTGCTGGATTGTTATAGACTCGTAAGTGCGCGGTTACAAACGAACCTAAAAGCCAGCCCCATCCCGTTCCCTGATGATAAGCGCCATCCCGTTGATATCGATCGCCTCCATAACGCCCTTGATAATCAGGATGATCTGTCGAGAGCGATCGCACCCCGTAGGAAGTCACTAAGCGCTGACCACAAACATCTACCACCGCCCGCTGTTGCGCCATAGATAACGGACTTTCGGGCAACGAAACGGCAAAGATTTGATTCGGGCGAAGGGCATCATCATTACCGTTGGGCGTATCGAGAACGTCATAGCAATAGCCTGTTTCAGCATTCCAAAACCGATGGAATTTTGCTAAAGTGCGATCGGCGATCGCTTCATATTCTTGATGGGGTTCCCCCACCTGGCGAGCAAATTTTGCCATCGTTCGCAGCGCGTTGTACCACAGCGCATTAATTTCAACAGGCTTACCCATGCGGGGAGTGACCACCCAATCATCCACTTTGGCATCCATCCAAGTAAGCTGTACGCCTGTTTCACCTGCATATAATAGACCGTCAGAAGGATCAAGGTGAATGTTATAGCGTGTCCCTCGGCAATGCCAATCAATAATGTCGGCGAGAACAGGAAAGAGATCGTGGAGTAGACCGTCATCATCCGTCGCGTTGTAATACTGACGGATCGCCTCAAAATACCAGAGCGTTGCATCCACAGTATTATATTCGGGAACTTCACCCACATCAGGAAAACGATTGGGCAGCATTCCCTGGCTAACGTATTGAGCAAAAGTGCGAAGAATGGCACGGGCTACTTCTGGGCGACCTGTTGCCAACGTTAATCCGGGTAAACTGATCATCGTATCGCGTCCCCAATCACCAAACCAGTGGTAGCCTGCAATAATGGTTTTTCCAACAGATTCGTTAGGCGCAGATTCATTGAGGGCAGATTCGTTAGGTACAGAACGATTGACAATGAATTGATCAGCCGCGAGAACGAGTTGATTGATCCAAGCAGGCGATTTTTTAGAGGTACTCGAACGATTAGTATCCCAAAAACCGATTAATTTTTGCTCATAAACGTGACGCGCTTTCAGGGCAGCGGCTCCATCCAAGTCGGGCTGAGGTTCTGTGCTGGCAATGATAGTCAGGGCTTCCCCAGGGTTCAGGGTGGCTTCCAAGGTGGCGGCATGAAGATGATCTTCCCGATCGCTCATTCCCCGATATTGTTCTACTGCCAGACTAAACCCGTAATACCATTGATGGGCTGAGGAAACGGTGGCGCGATCGCTCAGTAAATAAAATGGAATCGCATCCGTATTCGCAGTAATCCGAATACCATGCTCAACCGCAGCAATATCCATCATCCAGTCTTTTGCTTGTGTATCACCATGGTAATCGCGGTAATTTACCAATGCTTTAAGGGATATTTTTAGGGGTTGTGTTGCCCGCTTTAACCGATATTTAATATAAGTTGTATTTGTTCCCTGATGCATCCATATGCTTTTCACCAAAAGTGCATCGCCGATCGCAAATTTCCAGGTTGGCACCGTTCCATCTAGCTTGAAACTTTCAATATTCTGAAATCCTAAGGGGTTGGTGCTACCGGTTGCCCAATCGTTAGTATACAGTGGATATGAGCATCCGTCATACTCTACTTCTTCGTCTAATTTTGTCAACAGCAAAGTGCGACCGAGGGGTGGCTTTAGGGCAGCAACCAATAGCCCATGATAGCGTCGAGTCAGCGCCCCACCCACGGTGCCAGAGGCATAACCGCCGATGCCGTTGGTGACTAGCCATTCCCGCGAAGTAGCACTCTGGCGATCGCCACAAATCTCTCGCCCAAACTCAACACCCATGAATTCGCCTCCTGTCAGTACTCGTCGATCGTGCCAGCATCCGTTATCTTCAGTGTAGTTTGCTCCTGCATCAACCGAGTTATTGCGAGGCTAAATGTAGGTAATGGAGGCTAAACCACTGCTGCGGATCAGTCCAAACCTGCTTGCTTTGAAAACCTGCCAAAGTGGCAATCTTTTGAAACTCGGAAATAGTATATTTGTAAGAATTTTCAGTTTGCAACTGTTCGCCTGCATCAAAAGAAATGGTTGCATCACCCAAATGCACGACTTGATCGATGAGGCTAATCAGATACATTTCAATCCGTCCCACAGGGTTATAAACTGCCCGATACTCGAAGTTTTCCACCTGAAAATCTGCCCCCAATTCTCGATTGATTCGCGTCAGCAGATTTAAGGCAAATTCGGCAGAAATACCTTGAGCATCATCGTAAGCGGCTTCTAAAATAGCTTTATCTTTTTTAAGATCTACCCCAATTAACAAATCTCCCTCCTCCAACGAGAGGGCAGTATTTTTAAGAAACTGTACCGCTTCTTGAGGTTCTAAATTGCCAATCGAAGAACCAGGGAAAAAGCCGACTTTGTGCTTATTGCCAATAGCAGGAATATCAGGCAGTTGCAACGGCTGCGTATAATCGGTACAAATGGCGATCGCCTCTAACCCCCGATAATCTTTAGCCAATTGCGTACAAGATTCTTGCAAATGTTGTTTAGAAATATCCAATCCTACGTAAACGGGTAATTGGGGCATCGCATCCAAAATAATCCGCACTTTTTGACTGCTGCCGCTCCCAAACTCAATCAACGCGCCATCACCGATCAGCGTCGCAATTTCCCCAGCATAGGTTTGCAAAATTGCCATTTCAGTCCGAGTCAAATAATACTCATCTAAAGTGCAAATTGCATCAAACAATTCAGCACCCCGCTTGTCATAGAGGAACTTAGGCGAAACCGACTTGGGCAATCGCCCTAACCCTGCTAAAACCTCTGCCCGAAAGTCATCCAGGGGAGGATGCAAATCGTACAGCTTAACCTTTGGATCGCTCGATGCAGTCATAAATACCATTCAAGATAGGAAGCTAATCAAAAACTAAAAACAACTCACTTTGCCAACCGAATTCCACTAAACTGCCACCGAGTTGCAGGCGGGAAAAAATTACGATAGCTCGATCGCGCATGACCGTGGGAAGTAACGCAAGAACCACCCCGCAATACCATTTGATTGCACATAAATTTACCGTTATATTCACCCACCGCACCCGGCGCAGTTTGAAAGCCCGGATAGGGAAGATAGGCACTCTGCGTCCATTCCCACACATCACCCAATAACTGATCGGGGCGAGTACTGCCCGTTGCGGGCATAGGATGCAGATAGCCGCTGTCTAGAAAGTTTCCTTGCAAAGGCACTTGGGCGGCAATTTCCCATTCTGCCTCTGTGGGTAAGCGTTTTCCTGCCCATCGGGCGTAGGCATCCGCTTCGTAGTAACTTACGTGACAAACGGGTTCATGCAGATTGATCGATCGCATTCCTGCCAGCGTCATCACTTGCCAATTATTTTCGTTCTGCTCCCAGTAAAGCGGCGATCGCCAGCCCTCTCCCTGCACCGTTGCCCAACCCTCTGCAAGCCAATGCTCAGCCTGTTCATAGCCGCCTGCTTGCATAAACTCTAAATATTCCCCATTGGTCACCAGCCGAGCGGCAAGCCAATAATCTTGCAGATACACCGGATGCCGAGGTAATTCATTATCAAAAGCAAAGTCTTGACCCTCGTGACCCAGGAGGTAAACGCCGCCTGGATAATCTAGCCAATGTTCTTTGGCTTCGACAGATTGAGCGATGCAGGGCAAGTCCGATCGATAGGCAGGACGCAGAGGATTGATCGCCAAAACATGTTTAATATCAGTCAGCAATAATTCTTGGTGCTGTTGTTCGTGGTGCAATCCTAGCTCAATTAAAGACTCTAGAGCAGAATAATCGAGTTCAGAAAAAAGAGACTGCATTCCTTCATCAACGTATGCCCGATACTGATAAACTTCTGCCACGCTCGGACGAGAGAGCAGCCCCCGCTGCGGGCGCGGATGGCGTTGACCTACCGTCTCATAATAAGAGTTGAACAAATAGCCAAACAGAGGATGAAAAACTTGATAGCCTGGTAAGTTTGGAACTAGTAAAAATGTTTCAAAAAACCAGGTTGTATGTGCCAAATGCCACTTGGGTGGACTGACATCGGGCATACTTTGAATTCCATAATCTTCCGTTAATAACGGATGACAAATCTGTTCGCTCAGTTGACGAACCTGTTGATATTTTTGTGCTGTGGACAGGTGAGTTGGAACTAGAGCAGTCGAACTAAAATAAGTCATGAGTCATCCATTAGAACGTGACTTTGCAAACACCTTGACTAGAATACCTTGGTATTGACCGTTCTTTTTTTAAGACCAAACCCATTGAATTCTTCACTCTAGAATTTAACGGTTTATCCTGTGAAGATCATGAAATTGTCGTGAGATTGTCATTAGATTTTCAGTCCGGCCGAATAAAAGTACGAATCCACGCAAAGCCCCTTTTCTTGGCTCTTCTGACTTCCAGGTGATCAGAAAAAAATTCCTGTAGGGCAGGCATTTTGCTGCGCAGGCA
>JAAUPA010000162.1 GCA_012034615.1 Leptolyngbyaceae cyanobacterium CSU_1_4
ACGGAACTGGATCGGAAGTCCCCCAGGGGCGGTTCGCCAGGGGACTTGGCTAGATTCGATCACTTGTGTATACACGGTAGCCCGTTCTGGGGGAGGGATTTTGAATCTGGCTCCCTGCTCCTAGAGCAGGAGAAGGGCGGCTTAGGGATTTATGGATGTAAGTCGATAGGCGTAATTAATCTATAGATAGCCGTGGGGCAAGCGTCTCGCTTGCGGGCAGGATGCCCACCCCACGTCTTACATTTAATTAGACCGGGCTACTCACTCGAATTTTCACAGCTTGAGTATTGCTTCTAGCAGTTCGCTGCAAGTAAGATACTTAAATAAGTAAGACACTGACCTATCGACCTTCCGAGGTTTTAGCTTGTGTTATGTTATCCTGTCTAGAGCTTTTAGAAACAGAATCTAGGCAGGATTTTTCGTAACCTTCGTAGATCATCAGAATTTAGCAAATACTTCTAATTCCCTAGAAATCTTTTCAGTTCGCTCGTCTTCCCGCATAAGGAAGAGACTGGTCTAGGTTTTAATCTATCCCAGGGTAGGTGTGAGTCCTAGGCGATCGTCATATGGTAATGCAACAGCAATTTCACACTTCCATCAGGAACTTATTAATCATGACATATTCTGAACGCCCCATGACTCCTGACAGACCTGTCAACGTAATGCAGCCTATGGCAGTCCCTGTCTCTGACTACCATGACCGCGTTCGCTGGGGTCCTATTTTGTCGGGTTTGGTGATAGCGCTGGCGACTCAACTTATTTTGAGTGCGTTAGGAGCTGCGATCGGAGCTACTACAATCGCTGGATCAGGTGCTCCCCGGACTAATGCGGATAATGCTGCTGCTGCGGTTGGCATTTGGTCTATTATCAGCTTGTTTATTTCTTTGTTCGTGGGAGGCTGGGTTACGGCTCGTGCCTGTGGTCCTATGAATAAAAGCACGGCATTGCTCAATGGTGCCATTCTATGGGCAACAACCTTGGCACTCAGTTCTTGGTTGTTAGCGAGCGGTGTTTCGGGCGCATTTGGAGTAGTTGCTGCTAATGCGGGAGATATTGTTAGTCAGGTTCAGCAGGGTGCTGTTGATGTTCCTGCTAACGCTCCTGATGTAACAGCTCAACAAACGCGCGATATTGCCGGGAACACAGCTAAGGTCGGTGGCTCATTTGTGTTAGGTTCATTGTTAGGCTTAGCAGCAGCGCTGGTCGGAGCATCAATGGGAACGCGGAGCCCTCGTTCAGAGGTGCGTGAAGTTCATTAAAATTTAGCGTTCCTAATAATAGTAATGAATGTAAGATCCTGCAAAAGAGAACTGCTTTTGTGGGATTTTACGTTGAAGGGTTTTTACGCGCTAAGACATTTAAATTTCATGAACGGTATTCGCCCTCTAGAGAAGCCGGATCGAGAGTTTGAGAGATCGTTGAATCCCGTTGCTGTAAGCAAGGGAGCGAGTTAGGTTTCATACTTTCCTGGAGTAACGCAAAACAGTTTATCTTAAGAGAGATAGGTCAAAAAAGCTGATAGTTTCTCTAGCATTGAGGTTCCGATATGTTACGCTCAGCCTGTTTAATCTTTAATCCTGTTGCAGGGCAGGGCGACTCAGAGCAAGAGTTAGCACTTATTTGCTCAATTTTACAGCCGACGATCGCCTTAGATATCCGTTTTACGACTGCTGAAGTTGATGCTGCTACTCTGGCTCATCAAGCTATTAAAGAGGGTGTGGAAGCCATTATTGCCTCTGGCGGAGATGGGACTATTTCGGCAGCAACAGCCGCAATAGCAGGGACTGAAATTCCACTGGGCATTATCTCAAGGGGAACTGCGAATGCTTTTGCGAATGCCTTAGACTTACCTACCGCAATAGATGAAGCTTGTCATACCATTTTGGCGGGTTCTACCCGAACAGTGGATACAGCGACCTGCAACGGAATGCCTATGGTTCTTTTAGCTGGGATTGGGTTTGAGGCTGAAACAGTAGATTTAGCCGATCGAGATTCTAAAGATCGCTTAGGAATGTTGGCTTATGTATTAGCAGGGATTGAGCAGCTCCGTCGCCTAAACCACTTTGAGGTGGAAATTGAAACTGAAGACAAAATTATTCAGGTTACTGCTTCTGCCATTACGATCGCCAATGCAGCCCCCCCTACTTCTATTTTGGCGCAAGGATCAGCCGGAGTTATTTTTGATGATGGACTTTTAGATTTAACGATTGTTTCACCTGCAACAAAGGTCAATGCGATCGCTGCTTCCTATGATTTATTAACTTCTGCCCTCAGAGGCGATGCAGTCCAGCGAGAGGATGTGGGTTACTTACGGGCTCGGCGTTTTCGCGTTACCACTAATCCGCCTCAAAAGGTTGTATTAGATGGTGAGATTATTGGAGATACACCCATTGAGGTTGAATGTTTACCGCAAGCATTAAGAGTGTTTTCACCTCAAGTAGAAGAAGTGCAACCTACAGAAAAATTGATGGGCTTACCTAATTTGACGGTCACCTTAAAAGAAACGGAGGAGGAATAAGACACTTTAGCAATACACTTTAGCAATATTGTCTAGAGTTACTATTCTGTTGATAGTGAATGGCAATAGGACAAGTTTATCTTTTACTTATGAATACAGGTAAGAATGCAAAAGGGAGAGCAACCGCGGTTGCTCTCCCTTTAAATCTCTGATTTTATCTTCATCCATTAACGATGTCGCCACCGTTAATATGAAGCATTTGCCCGCTCATATAAGAAGAGTCGGATGAAGCTAAAAACACGTAGCTAGGAGCAACTTCTTCGGGTTGTCCTGCTCGATTCATGGGGACTTGCTTGCCAAAGTTCTCCGTCTTTTCGTCAGGGAAGGTGGACGGAATCAGAGGTGTCCAAATGGGTCCTGGAGCCACTCCATTAACGCGAATTCCCTTTTGAGTTAGCGCTAGTGACAAAGAGCGAGTGAAGGCTACGATCGCCCCCTTAGTCGCCGAATAATCTAGCAGCCAAGGGCTACCGTGATACGCCGTCACCGATGTAGTGTTAATGATAGAACTGCCTTCCTTAAGATAGGGCATTGCTGCCTTAGTCAAAAAGAACATAGCAAAAATGTTAGTCCGAAAAGTTCTCTCCAACTGCTCGGCACTAATGTCTTCAATGCTATTTTGAGGATGCTGCTCCCCCGCATTATTCACCAAGATATCCAGTTGACCAAACTGATCAATAATCTGTTGAACCACTTCTTGGCAAAAGGGCTCATTTCCTAAATCACCGGCAATTGTTACACACCGACGACCTTCTTGCTCTACTTTTGCTTGGGTCTCCTTTGCATCGTCATGTTCGTTAAGATAAGCGATCGCCACATCAGCCCCTTCCTTAGCGTAAGCAATAGCTACCGCTCGTCCAATTCCACTATCGCCTCCTGTAATTAACGCCACCTTGCCTTGAAGTTTCCCACTAGCGCGATATTCACTTCCCTCAAACTTAGGTTTGGGGGTCATCTCTGCCTCACTTCCTGGCTGGTGCTCTTGATGTTGAGGTGGCTGTAGAGTTTGGGTTTGTTGTTGTTGTACCATAAGTCATTCCTCCGTTAAATTCCAGCTTTCACTAGCGTTCTGATTACGTTGTCCTTAATCATTAACTGACGAGTAATTTCTAGTAAAGCTGCACGTAAATCTTCAGGAGAGATTTCAGTAATTTGTTGGTTATAACGAACCAACATAAATTCTTGTTCCATTGTCAACTGAAAGTCATTAGGACTAATAGGCAATGACATAGAATGCTCTCCTTGTTTGCTCAGCTATATAGTAAAAACTCAGGCTTAGTGACGCATCATGTTTTGCGCACAAACATTAACTGAATTAACCTGAGCATATATAAACTTTTTAACCAGTAACTCTCTCATGAGACAGACCTACAGCAATCTAGAATAATGATTTTAAGAGGTTATCTGGAAAGTCTAAGACGATGCTTTAAAAGTATAAATTCTGACCCAAACCGCCCCCCCAATCCTCCATTCTGGGGGACTTTGAAGCAGAATTAGCTCGGCAGCCCCCCAACTTGGGGAATTTAGGGGACGAGTGTAAGGCGCGTTGATACCTTTAAAACATCCTCTAAGGGGGTTAGGGGCAAGTATCAGAATCTTTAAAACTTCTTAGACATCCTCTACTAAACAGAGCGATCGCCCAGCAACTGAAACAGTTCCGCTTGACCTGAGCTGTAAAGCTCTCCCGCAAACTCTTCTAAAGCCTCTCGGTTAAGAATTGTAATTTTGCCCCGGGTATAGCGAATGAGCTGAGACTGACTAAGGGCACTAGCGGCAATCGTCACGCCCGCATCGACGAACCCCCAGCATTTGGCTAATGAACTCTTGAGTGAGGGCAAAAGTTTCAGATTGGAGAGAGTCTGAAACCAACAAAAGCCAGCGTGCCAACCGTTCTTCAATGGTGTAAAAACGATTGCTAACGGCTGTGAGCGAAACTTGTGCCAAAAAAGATTGAAAATAACGCAGTAACAAGTCTTGAAGTTCGCCTCCTTGTCTAAACTCAGTTCTTAGAATATCTGTAGAGATACGGGTCACAGCACCAGCTACTTGCACATTCGCCCGATGGGTTTGGGTAGTTCCGCCCATCAGAGCGGGCAGCCCGACCATGCCTTCTATGCCCACCAGACCCACTTCAATAATTTCGCCTTCTTGCATGGGATAAACCAAAGAAATAGTCGCAGAGTGAGGAAAATAAAGGTAGGGAATGGGTTCATTAACGTCGTAGATCACCTGATGAATTGGAAAGGAAACAGGCTCTAAACTAGGTTCTAAGCGTTGATAAACTTCGGTAGGCAAAGCGGCTAACAGCCAGTTAGCACGCGAGGTAGGACTCTGAGATTGAATAGTAGACATTGAAAACCTGCTTTCCTTAAGGTCAGTTTGCAAGAACACTTGACAAGGAAAGAGGATTTTGAGCCGCTTTGGGATGTCAAACAAAAGAAGTTTTTCTTAACTTAAGAATATCACTTCTCCGAGTGCTTGGAGAAGTTAGCGTGCTTTTAGCAACATCTTGAATTATCTCTCGCTGACTATCGAACGGATGCATCCCAGTTTTGCGCCCTTACAACAGCCCACAACGGGAGAGTGTTGATAGCCCATTTCCTGGCGAACTGCCCCCTAATCCCAATGGGAGCTTTGAAGAACAGAACTGGCTCGGAAGTCTCCCAATTTGGGGGATTTAGGGGGGCGAAAAAGACGGCAACTAATCAATTAGGCTCTTCTGACTTCTAGGGGATAAGAAAAAATTAATTTCCTGTGGGGCAGGCATCTTACCTGCGCAGGCAAGATGCCTGCCCCACAGTTTCCAAATTCATCAATGTTCCAAATTAATCAATGCCTGATTGCGAAGCCATGAGCTGCACGATCGCCAGCACCAAATCGCCCGGATCAATTGGCTTAGATAAGTGCTTTTGAAACCCGGCTTGCAGAACTTTCTGCTCATTGGCTTCTCCGGCGTAGGCAGTTAAAGCGATCGCCAGCAAGGTTTGAAACTGCGAGGGAAGCTGACGACGGATGCAATCAATCAGCATATAGCCGTCCATTTCTGGCATTCCAATATCGCTGACTAGCAAATTGGGCTGAAATTGAGGAATCAATCGTAGCGCCTCAATTGCAGAGGACAGCGAAACTACTTCTGCCCCTGCTTGCTCTAATACAAAGGCAAGAAAACTACGAGAGTCTATTTCATCATCCACAATCAACACTTTCAGCCCTGCCAAAAAATAGAATCGCTGGTCAGAGATCGAGGAGAATCAGCAGCATCGATTAATTCTGGGGCTTGCAGGAGCGGCAACTGGATGGTGAATGTGGCTCCCTGCCCTTCTCCAGAGCTTTCCACAAATGCGCGCCCCTCATGAAGTTCAACCAATTGACGAACGATCGCCAGCCCCAGCCCCAAGCCGCCAAATTTGCGAGTTGTTGCCCCATCTTCTTGACGAAAATGCTCAAACACATAAGGCAAGAAATCAGGACTAATTCCTTTGCCCGTATCGCTCACTTGAATCTGAGCATAGCGATCGATTTCGGTGAGCCGAACTTCTACCCGTCCTCCAGGAGGCGTAAACTTAATGGCGTTGGAGAGAAGATTCCACACCACTTGCTGCAAGCGACTCACATCACCCGACACTTGCCCAACCTGGGGATTAAAAATAGTTTGGACTTGAATGTTTTTGGTTTCTGCTGCTAATCGACCAGTCTCCAGTGCCGCTCTCGTCATGGTTGATAGGTTCACAGGAGCCATATTAAGGGTAAGTTTTCCTTGTAAAATTCGAGAGATATCTAGTAAGTCTTCAATGAGCTGACACTGAAGTTGGGCATTCCGCTCAATACTTTCCAAGGCTTCTTGGGTTTTAGTTGCATCCAGCTTTCTCTGTTGTAAAAGCTTCGACCAGCCTAAAATAGGGTTGAGGGGCGATCGCAATTCGTGGGAAAGCACTGCCAAAAACTCGTCTTTAATGCGGTTGGCTTTCTCGGCTTGTTCGCGGGCAAACTGTTCTTGCTGAAGCAACCGTTCTTGTTCTAGCTCTGCCTGTTTGCGATCGCTAATGTCTTGAACAATGCCCACCATTCCTAAAATGTTACCTTCAGCATCTCGCCACGGATACTTAGTTGATAAAAGCGATCGCAAACTGCCTTGCTTCAACACTTCTTCCTCATAAGTCATGGGTTCTCCCGTTGCCATCACTTGTTGATCAATCTGCTGAATTTGCTGTGCCTTTTCAGGAGGAAACAAGGTCGTGTCGTCTTGCCCCAACATTGCCTCAACCGTAGTGCCTAGCCAATTAGCCGTTGTTAAATTAGCGAGCACATACCGCCCCTGCAAATCTTTTACAAAAATTACATTTTCTGTACCATCAATGACCGCTCGCAAGATTCCGTGGGCTCGGACTAAAGCAGCGGCAGCCTGCTTCCGCTCCGTAATTTCGTCCACCATGACGTTAATGCCCCAGACCAAAGCATCATTATTGTTGCTGGTTTTCAGAGGATAAAGACTCAGCAGCCAGTCTCGCTCAACTCCGGGTTGTGCCGCATTAGATCCATGGACTTCAAACTGCTCTAGAGGCACTCCGGTCTCAATCACTTGTTGATACAGCGGCTCCAGTTCATCCGCCATATCTGGCAACATTTCCCGCAAACTGTTACCCAAATGAGCCGCCGCCGGAATCCCATTAATTTCGGCTAAGCGATCGTTAATCCGAACGAACCGCAGTTGGGGATCAATAAAGCACAAGCCGATCGGAGCTGTAGCGTAAAGCGTTTCAATTTCTGCTAAACGGTGCTCTGCGGTTTGTTCGTATTGCCAAGAAGCTGACTCAGTAGTCTTTTGCTCAGTCACATCTTGAAAATAAACCGCCAGCCCTGAAGCCACAGGGTAAGCCCGCACTGCATACCATCGATCGTGAGGAGGGTAGAACGCTTCAAAGCTAACCGTCACTTGCTCCTGCACAGCCCGACGATAGGATTCTTCAAAAACAGTACCCGCTGCCTCAGGAAATTCTTCCCAGACATTTTTTCCGACCAAGCTGCCCGATCGCTCATCGAGTAAACACTTTGCTTGGCAATTAAGATAGGTAAATTTCCAATCTCGGTCAACTGAATAAAATGCATCTGAGATGCTTTCGAGAACTTCTAACAAATGCTGAGAAAATATCTGGCTATTGGCATCCTTAGCGCTTTCAACTTCTGCTTTCTGTAGAGGCGATGCTAACTTTGTGAACGTGGTCACTACCGCATAAGGAGCAGTCTTAGTAGCTTGAAATAAAGGTTGAGCAGTAACAGTCAACCAAATGAGTTCTCTGCTCAGAGAATAAACCCCCATCACCTGACTACAAATTTGCCCGGTTTGAAATGCTACCTGAGCCGGATGAACTTCTTCCGGAAAAACCCTCCCACCCAGATACACAGCCGATCGGGGAAAAGCAAAGCCAGTACATTCCTGCATCTGTCCTGACGTTAGCCCTAAAAGTTCTTCAGCCTGAGTGTTCCAAGCTTGAAGAGTACCTTCAGCCCCCTGCAAGATCATCCCTATGTCCATCATCAAACTTAGTGAATTACTCTTCTACATCGGACGATATGACGAGCTATTAGAATTAAAGAACTACAAAATCAAATTCAAAAAAAGGATCAGGCAAACACTTTGAAAAATACAGCTCAATTATAGAGACCTGAACGCCAATCATAAGATCAAACGCTCACATCCTCTATCGTGAGATAGAGGATATATTAAGGCAGAGGTCTGACTTGAGTCAAGAAACCTTAGCTACAGCAAGCTTTAATTCACGATGTTACCCAGAGCCCTTCTCCCAGAGCAAAAGAGGGGTTTTGATTCTGGCTCCTTGCTCTCCTTCTAGGAAAAGAGCCAGGGATAAGGACAGATCAGGGATTTGTGAAACTGAGAGGCACTCAAAGGCTCTGCTACTGAAGTTTGGTGTACTCTGCTTTACTCCATACCTCCTACAGATTTTTACCAACCATTGAGAAGGGCTAGGGATAATTTTGTGTAGCCCATTTTGAACATGAGATTTACCCGTTTTTGAACCGGTAGAGTACGTCTTGTAGCCAATAAAAATCTGAGAGTTCCTGTTGCATCTGCCAGATTAGACCTAAGCTGGATCGCTAACAAAAATAGCTTTCCCCTCAAGTTCTCCCATTTCCCTAAATTACTGATTAATGAACCGAGAACCGCCAGAAGATAAAGCTTTAAAGTAACTATTTTGAAGATGATCTAGAATGGAAGTGTTCAACTGCTCGATCTCTGCTTCTTGGTCATCAATGTAAGATTGAATCTTTTGAATCTCCACCTGAGCTTTGAGAATGGCTTGACGTTTAGTCAGCTCAATTCCTGCGATCGCCCCTTCCAGAACTGCCCTGTCTGCGGCATCACTCGGAGAAATTTCTGGTAAAAAAGCTACAGCATCGGCGATCGCTTCATCCACTAAGCAGTAAATATCATCATAGCTCTCTTGCAAATCGTATAAAGGACTGGCAATGGCGACCGTAACTTGCAAATCATCTACACCGTTACGAACATCCCTAATTCTATGAAATACACAAGCCTTAACAATATCTCGTAAATGAGACAGTCTGCTTGGAGCTTGAAAAGGACGATTGCTACTGGCTACCGAGTTCATAGTTTTGGTCTTAATGCCTACCATTTCAGATCTTCTCCATTAGGAAGTTAGTCACATCGTTCATCAATATTGTTCACCCACTGTCTCAAGGACGTTCAAACTATTCATCCAAAAAGTTTAAAGACAGTTATTAAAGATGTCCTTATAGTAGTCAACTGGCTAAGGTATGGATGTCTATCCAAAGATAGATTGTATCAGGTATCTAAAATCCTAACTTTATTTAAAGCTTAGTCAGTGAGTTGAACTAAATGGTGGAACAGGGGGAAGACATAGAGTTTTTCTGAACAGAATACAAATTTAATCAATTAATGTTTTCACTTAGTTTTCACTTAAATGTTCTTACTTACTTAGACATAGCGATCCTAAATCGGGTGTAAGAGGATGTTTTAGAAATATAGATTGTGACCCAAACCGCCCCCTAAATCCCTCATTTTGGGGGCGAGTGTAAAGTGCTTTGATACTTTTAAAACATCCTCTAAGGTTCACAGATTTTCCCCTCACCCTAAATCCCTCTCCCAGAGCGATAGAGGGACTTTAATTTTCGCTTCCTTCTCCCCCTTTAGGAGAGAAGAATTGGGGATGAGGGCAGATAGGAATCTCACAGTTCAAATAGGATTGCTATATTTCCTAAATTTTTTTTAATAAAGGTTTGATCATGAACTCCCAACTAAAGTTGCATCCTTTAACATTACGTTTTTCATCTATTGACTTGCCTCAAAATGCATTTCTACAGCAGCAGCACAGGCTATGGCTAGTCGGCACACTTGTCCCTGTTGTTGCAGTACTTTGTTGCGCCATGCGCGTTCTGGAGAAATCTACTGGCGCTGTGGCACTTGCTATCAAGAAATGCCAGTTTAACTCATGCCAATTTAATTTAATGGCAGTTTAACCCTCTTTTATCACTCTCGCCGGAAGAAATCTGTAATGCTGAAATTGCCTTCATGAAACGCCCATTTTCTAGTTTTTACAACATAAGAGAATGAGCATTCTTTTTCTTTTCCTGGGGTAACAGAAGAGGGTTAAGTAATGATGTATTCTATTCTAAGAGCAGCCACTTAATCTCAGTTTTAGAGAATGTCTGAGAATTCTCAAAAATTCTTACACTCACCTCATAAATTTCCTATGCTGGGGGGATTTCCGAACCCGTTCTCTTTCAAAGTCTCCCAGAGGAGGAGATTTAAGGGGCGGGTCGAGTGATCTGGCACAGTTTGGCTGAAATAATCTTTGGATATTGTTTAAAACCGTACAGACTATGGCTAATGAACTGCTTACTGTAGATGTAAACCAACATTCTTATCCTGGAAGCCCTCTGCCGAGACCTTGCCTAGTCGTCCATTAAAAGCGATCGACGACCAGAGAACGTCCTTGTTTAATTTACGCCTCAGAATAGGTTTCTTATGGAGCAATCGTAGTTAGGTGTAATCGTGTTACTAAATCTACAGCCTGATTGTCCGCTTAGTTCTTTTGCATCTATTGTTTGCCAGACCCATTTTGTCGTGTCAGAAACTCAAAGCTTTTTCTGCGCAGCGTCAATTCTGCGATCGTTTACGAATCCTTGTTGTCGATAATTACCCGGATATCTGTGAGTTATTTGCCTTGGTGTTAGAAGAAATAGGAGCCGAAGTGGTTACTGCAAACTCTTGTGCAAAGGCATTAACCCATATCCAAGCCAATCCTCCTGATGTTCTAATCAGCGAAATTTTCTTGCCTGATGAAAATGGTCTAACTCTAATTCGCAAAGCAAGGGATTTAACGACTCAAGCGAGCCATTCAATGTTGGCGATCGCTGTTACGAGCTATACCGAAAAGCAGGAACAAGAAGAGATCTGCGCGGCAGGTTTTCAAAAATGCCTCTCTAAGCGAGTTGATGTCTACAAATTGGTTGAAGTAGTAATTAGCTTGATTACAGAGCGAGACGAGAGTCAATAACTTTAATCAACTCGCTTTTAATCATCTCGTTGTAAAATCTCTATCAATAGTAACGACAACTATACAAACTTTAGGAGTTATTTAGGAATTAAAATTCCACTCCATCTACACTACTATAGCAACCCTATTTGAACGCTGAGATTCCTATC
>JAAUPA010000163.1 GCA_012034615.1 Leptolyngbyaceae cyanobacterium CSU_1_4
GTGGAGGGTAGGGGTGAAGTGGGCTGGAGGGGTGCCCTCTCATCTCCTCGTCTACCCCTCCACCCCTCCACTACCCCTCCACTCATTTCATCCTTGACAGACTACTACTGGCGATCGCTAGGTTCTTCTAAAAAACGGGTAGGCATGACAATAAGGGTTAAGCCTTGCCGAGCGACAACTTGCACCACTTCTCCGGGCGTAATGGCAATATCTGAAATTTGGCAGCGGGCTTTCCAAAGCGAACCTTCATATATGACCAGCCCAATGCCGCCTTTGGTGATCACTTCGGAAACCGTGGCTTCTGCATCGGGCGACAGGTCAAGCGCCTGTTTCGGCACCATGCCCCGCAGCACAATGATTAAACAAATAGACAGAATGCCCCAAAGGACAAGTTCAATGGCGATCGACTTGACGGTAATGGCGGCGATCGCCGTGATCACTGCCGCAATACCCAGAGAAGCAACGACGGGTTCTCCGGCAACCATGCTCGCGCCTAAAAGGAGCAGCCCGGTCAATAACCAAGCGTATGCCCGCTGATCTGATAAAAATTGTACTAAATCTACATTAGCCACAGTCGGTTCTGCCTCTGCATATTGAAGACCTTATTCTCTTCTAAATTTAGCGGCAAGGCAGATTTGTGGAGGTCAAGTATCATTGCGCCCTGATTTTTGTGCCTTATTTTTTACGTTTGCGGCGAAATTGCCGGAAAGGATGCCCCATGAGCGGAAAGTCTCCGGGCAAGATAAACATGACCAAAGGAAGGCTATGGTTTAAGATGCATTCTAGGTCAGTACACAGCGCCGCCTGTCGAGAGGGCAACGTACTAGCAACCAATTTTTCCATAGGCAGCGCCGCCACTCTTAACCAGTTAGAAAAGTTGGGAGGCAAATCTGCATTCAGCCGCAATTTCAAAGTGTCCGTCGAGAAAGACTGCGCATAGGTAGGCTTCAGGAAAGGAACATACTCTTTGGCTTGGGGCGTGAGTTGTTTGATGAAGGCTAGGCTGACTCCCTTGAGTAAATTTCGCAGCGGTTCTGTGGCTTCTGCCGATCGCTCTCTGACAAAAATGCTTTGGGTCAAACTATGGTTCAAGTTAGTGGGATCGCCCGCACTGAGATGGGTGCCGCCGATCGCAGTTAGGAGATATTTTGAGGTTTGCAGGTGTGTGAAGGGCAAAAACTGCTGGCTCACTGCTGGGGTAATGGCATCATCGGTGCTAGCTAGCATGAGGGTGGGGATCTGGACTTGTGCCAGACCTGTTTCATCGAACAAGCGCCCAATCACGGGGTTGAGAATGATGGCTTGCTTAATTCGATTGTCTTGTAAATCAAGGGGAGTTTCGGGTAGGTCGGCGGCGTTACATTGCAACAAATCGGCGGGGGAGAAAACGACTGGCTTGGGATCGTCGCAAAAGGCTTGCAGGTGCTTGAGGCTGAGCTTTGCGCCTGCCAGTGCCAAGGCGGTGTAGCCTCCGAGGGAATGCCCAATCAGCGTGACTTCTTCGGTGTTAAATTTGCCCCGGAGGTGCGCCGAAAACTGATCGAGCTGGCGGAGGCGATCGAGCACAAAGGAGACATCTTTGGGGCGATCGACAAATTCGGTGGCGGGCAGCAGGTTATTTCCCTGGGTTGCCGAGTGACCCATATCGCTGCTGGTGAGCCAAGCGACACTGCTGCCCGGATGTTCTAGGGCTACGACGGTCAATCCATGGGAAGCCAGATGCTCGGCAAGGTAGGTTAAAAATCGGCGGTCTGCCCCAAACCCGTGGGATAAAATGACCAAGGGACCTTGGGTTTCGTTGCCCCAGTACATATCGACGGGAACGGTGCGATCGCGTTCATAGTCGCGCATGGCGATGGTTTGATGCTGTACCCAGCTATTGCCGGGTTGAGTGGGGTCTAAGCCGGTGGGCAAAGGTTTTCCCTGAACGGTCAAATCTCGATCCACGATAGAGCTAAGGGTTTGACTTTGCCAGTAGGGTAAGTTGAGCTGCGAAGCCAGCGTGATCACTGAAGAGGCATCAATGGTGACGGTTTTTTCGGGGAAGGATTCTAAAAACCCTAGCAAACTCATTTGGTCGGGCTGCTTGGCTGCCAGCGTTAACGCCTGCTGAAGTTGGGCAGGGTTGCTGTCGGGGATCGCCACCTGCAAAGTGTTGATAAAGCGTTCGCCTGCTGATGAATGGAGCAGATCTTCCACCAGCTTATCACCGACGTTTGGATCGAGCTGAAGCCGGGTGCTGAGGGCTTGTTGCACCTCGGCAGTGAGCAGGGGCGTGAGCAGATGGAGGGAGGCGGGCACCTCTCCCGTCTGGGCAAATTTTTGTAAATCTGCGATCGCCACGGACTGCTGCAACGGTCCTAACCGGACTGCAATATATTCCGCAGCTTGTCCAGGTGTTGCAACCCCCAGGCTAAACGCGACCCCATACGTCAGCCCTCGGATGAGCCTCTTAATTTTGGCAACCTGGGAATAAAACTGCCCGAAAGGCTGGGAAGAGCGGTGAGCGTAAGGGTTAGGGGAAGGAACATTCACTGGTACTTCTCTAAGGAACAATCACACAAGATGGCGCGCTATTCTGAGTTTACAGAATCAGCCTCTTACTAATTTAAGCGATAGGACAAACGACAAAGTCGCAAGGATCATGAATCATCGTGAATTGTGTTCTATCTTGCCCAACTTTATCCATCATTTTCCAATGTTGCGATCGCCCGTGCCGCCGCCGCTAACCTTGCCTGTCGTTGTCCTTGGGCGCGGGCTTGTCCGCAAATTAAATTAATAGGAGTATCCAGTAATACATCTATAAAATTAGGTACATGGGGCTGCACCAACTTATTCTTAGCAGCGATCGGCACCTCTTTCAGTAGCCAACGACTCCAACGGTATAAATAATCCTTCCGACTCATCTCTTTGGTTAGACCAATGCCATGCAGTTCATGGAGATATCGATTCGATCGCCCATATCTTTGCCATTGACTACATAGTTCTGCCAAGCTTGAGCGATGCCGATGCCTCACGATCGCGCCTGCGGCAAACTGCAACTGCCAAGGGTGATCATGATGGTGGTTCAGAGGGCTATGCTGACGGCTGTTCAGAGGGCTGTTGTAGCTGTTCTGATGAGTATTCTGATAGGTGTTCTGATAATTTTCTGGTTGAAGAATTCTCCAGCACAGATCGGCATCGCCCCCCGTGGTTAAATAAGGACGAAACAGCCCCACTTTTGCAAATATCTGTTGCCGCACGGCTAGGTTTGCCGTTTGTCCATACGAACCGAAAGGATGGGCAAGGGTGTGCTTTTGAGACAACGTTTCGTGGCGATCGGCGTATCGTTCCAGCAACGTATGCCCCGGAAGTGCCAAAATTTCTCCGGCAACAATGCCAACTGCCGGATGACTAAACGGTTGAACTAACTCGGTGAGCCAAGCAGAATGGGGACGACAATCGGCATCGGTAAACGCAATAATGCTGCCTTTTGCCGCTCGGATACCGGTATTCCGAGCGGCGTAGGAGCTTTGGATCTGAGTTTCGCTGAGGGCGCAGACTTGGGGATTCGCTTGCAAAAGTGCCAGAGTGCGATCGCGGCTGCCATTATCCACCAATAAATATTCGGTTAAATGGGCAGGATAAGTTTGCGATCGTAAACATTCCAGCAACTCGGGTAAATCCTCTTCGCCGTTATAAATAGGAATGACCACAGAAACAGGAGGCTGAAAGCTGGGTTGAACTGGTTCAGAAATAGGAATCGTCATTATTAGGGAGAAATTAAGATCTAGTCTTCAGTTTTCCCATCCCTTCTCCACCTGTCCCCCCTTTACTAAATGCTATAAACTTGCAGTAGCTTAAGTGTTCTTTCGAGCCTTATGGAAATCTTATGAACGATAATCCAGAGAACGTTAAAGACCAATTCTTTAACCCCCAAAGCAGCTACCATGGAGAATTTACTCCCGAAAGTCTGGCATTTAACGCCAATCTTCAAGAGTTTGCCAATCGCATCTCCATTATTTGTAACTTGGAGACTGGAGGGCGCATGAATGCCGAAGAGGCGTACCAAGAAATTAAACAACTTTGGAAACAGCTTAAAAAATCGAAGGTTGAGCTATTGGATACGCCCTACCCTCCTAAGCCAGACTTACCGCCAGAGTAATCTCTCATGTTGAACTCGCCCCCCCTTTCACCCACTGCAACCCTGTTGATTTCTTGCCCCGATCAGCGAGGGCTAGTGGCAAAATTTGCTAGCTTTATTTACTCTAATGGCGGCAACATTGTTCACGCAGATCAGCACACTGACTTTTTAGCAGGGTTGTTTTTAACCCGAATTGAGTGGCAACTGGAAGGATTTAACTTGCCCCGCGAGGTAATCGCACCCGCATTCCAGGCGATCGCCCAGCCCCTCAACGCCCAGTGGCAGCTTCACTTTTCCGATTCCCATCCCCGCATTGCGGTTTGGGTCAGCCGCCAAGATCATTGCCTGTTCGACCTGATTTGGCGACAGCGGGCAGGCGAATTTGCCGCCGAAATTCCCCTGATTCTCAGCAATCATCCCCATTTGCAAACGACTGCCGAGCAATTTGGCATTGCCTACCACCACGTTCCTATCACCCCCCACAATAAAGCCGAACAAGAAGCTAAGCAGCTTGATTTGCTAAAAGAGTATGGGATTGATCTGGTTGTGCTAGCGAAATATATGCAGATTCTTAGCCCTAATTTTGTGGCTCAGTTTTCTAACATTATCAACATTCATCACTCATTTTTGCCCGCCTTTGCAGGAGCCAATCCTTATCAACGAGCCTACGAGCGGGGTGTAAAAATTATTGGGGCAACCGCTCATTACGTCACGAAAGACTTAGACGAAGGTCCTATCATTGAACAGGATGTGGTACGGGTGAGTCACCGCGATCAGGTGCCCGATCTCATTCGCAAAGGCAAAGATTTAGAGCGGATGGTATTGGCAAGAGCGGTTCGGCTGCATCTTCAGAACCGAGTGCTGGTTTATGATAATCGGACGGTGGTATTTGAGTAGCAAAATTACATCTTGCCGAAGCAAGTTGCGTGTAATCACATAGGTTTTTGCGGTTTTCTATGTGCATTCATATACACTAAGTTTTGTGCTGGTTAAATTATTTTGAAGTTATTCCATAAAATAAAAAAATAAAGGAGAGTCCATGTCGCAGCCACCTATTCGCGTCTGTATTATTTTGGGCACTCGCCCTGAGGCGATTAAGCTGGCACCTGTAATCCAGCAGTTTCGCAAAAACCCGCTGTTCGATACACAAGTTGTACTAACTGGGCAGCACAAAGAAATGGTGGCGCAAGTGATGCAGCTCTTTGACCTAAAAGCCGATCGCGATCTGGCAATTATGCAACATGGGCAGACTTTGACCGATATTACCTGCCGTAGTTTGCAGGGACTAGAGACGCTGTTTCAGGAGCTGAAGCCACAGATGGTGCTGGTGCAAGGAGATACGACAACGGCACTAGCAGCCGCGATCGCCGCCTTCTATCAGCAAATTCCGGTGGGGCATGTCGAAGCGGGGCTGCGCACCGATGATATTTATAACCCGTTTCCTGAGGAAGCCAATCGTCGCCTCATTTCCCAAATCACCCAGCTTCACTTTGCTCCGACGAGCCTTTCGGTCGAACATTTAGGGCGATCGGGCGTAGTCGGCAAGATTTATAACACCGGAAATACAGTCATTGATGCCCTGCTTAGCGTGGCAGCCCGTCAGCTCGAATGCCCCATCCCCGGCTTAGATTGGAGCCAACACCGGGTCATTCTCTCCACCGTTCACCGTCGCGAGAACTGGGGCGAACCGCTCAAAGACATTGCCCACGGATTCTTGCGGATATTAGAAAAATTTTCCGATGCTGCCCTAGTTTTGCCGCTGCACCGCAATCCGACCGTGCGCGAACCTCTCACTGCTATTTTGGGTGACCATCCCAGAGTCTTTTTAACCGAGCCGCTCGACTATGGCGACCTCGTGAGCGCGATGCAGCGCTGTTATCTATTGCTGACCGATTCGGGCGGGTTGCAGGAGGAAGCGCCCAGCCTGGGTAAGCCGGTCTTAGTGCTTCGCGAAACGACAGAGCGCCCAGAAGCGGTTATGGCAGGGACGGCAAAGCTGATTGGCACCCATTCAGACCGTATCTTTCAAGAGGCGGCTGAGTTGTTAGGGAACCCAGAGTCGTATCGAAAGATGGCGAATGCGGTCAACCCGTTTGGCGATGGGCATTCGTCGGAGCACATCGTCAAGATTGTTGAGGAGTATTTTGGGCTGTAATGACACCCAATTAGGTGAAGGGTAGGGTCTAAGGAAGTGGGGTGGGGGAAGCTTCTGGAGAAGCTGTGGGGGACGGTGATGAAGAAGGCTCTGGCGTTGAAACAGGGGGTGGGGATGCCTCTGGAGAGGGTGTAGGAACTGATGGGTTTTCTGAAGGCGAAGGACTAGGCGGCGATTGCTTCCATTCTGCCAATGGGCGATCGACTGCATTCTCAAAACTAGGGGAAGCTAGAAATACTTTGATTTCTCCGGACAAAGCGGCAGGCGGATCAACTAAAGCGTAAATGAAACTGCGGTTGAAGTCGTAGCCGCCTAATAAGAGTTTGTGGGTCTGTTGATTCTTGAGGACAACATTCAGGGTCGCCAGCGGTTGGTGGAAGCTAAAGGATTCTCGATCGCTTGCCAAGGCGGTGAACGTGCGATCGCTCTTACCGACTAGCAAACCCAGCAAGTAGGCGATCGAGGCATCACTGGCAGCCGTTTGATCAGGTTCGAGCATTTGCCACCTGCCGCTTGGGTTGCGCTCAAACTTGAGCGATCGCAACCGCGTCTTCACCGTCAACGATTGTACCTGCTGTTCCTCAAAAGCAAATAGCTTCTGTCCTGGCTGGTTCTCGGTCTGCTGAGGCGGACGTTGAGTGCCCGCCACCATGACCACGCCCCCCAACAGCAGCGCCGCCAATACTAAAAACAAAGTTGTAGGTTTAATTTTCAAGGATTCACCGCCTTCTCCACCACATCACCGCCCCAGCGCCAAAGCCCAAAACAGGTAGCAATACCATTGAAATCAACGCTACGCTAAACTGCTGTCCCAGTGTCATGACAATGCGGCGATTTTTCATTTCTCTGGGGCGAATGGCTAACACCTGATCATCGGTTTGACTGAGCCAACTCACCGCATTGAGAAAAATATTGCCGTTTAACTGCTGCTCAAATAATCCATCGGTTGCAAATCGAGAGTTGCCAATAACCACTAAACGAGCCTGGGGTTTTGCCGCTGAACCGGGGGGGGCAGCCTCCTCACTTGCCAGCCGACTTAATGCCACGCCGATCGCATAGGGCGGGGCAGGATCGTCAGGACTGGCTTTAACACTGCCAGCGGCTTTGTCTAGCTTCTGGGCTTGGGTGCGATCGCTGGTGAACAAAAACGGCACCGTTTCTATGCCTGAAATAGAAGCCGTTGCCAGCGGTCGCGCTAAGGGGTAAAACGAAATACCGTTGCCCAACCCCTTGCTAATGGGATGGTCGCCATATTGATTCACAATAGTCACCGCTGCCCCTAAACCCGAAGCCTGACCTGCTGGATCAACCACAATGCGATCGCTCAACTGCACGCCCCAATCTTCCAATAGCTTGCCCACTTTGGGATCGGTTTCAGGATCAATCATCAATAGCAACCCGCTGCGGCGCTTTAAATAATCCTCTAAAATTGTCACTTCCTTCTCTAACAGCGATCGCTCTGAACCCGCCACCACCACGACCGCCGCATCCTCTGGAATTTTGGAATTTTCAATTAAATTCAAGGCTTCATGGGTAAAATTTTCTTCCCCCAAACGGGCGATCGCCTGTGACATGCCATCTTGACCCGCCTCCAGCACTCGTTCACCATGCCCTTGCACAAAGTAAACCTTCTGTTGCCGCGCGTCGGTAATCTTGACTAACGCACTCGTTAATTGCCGTTCCGATAACCGTTGCTGCGGATTGACGGTTTGCACTAAACGCCGGGCACTACCCGTTTCTAAATACACTTCTCCAATCGACTTCACACCCAGCCGCTGAGCCAGCCCTGGCTTTGCTTGGGGGTCAACAAACTCATAGCTCACCTGACTATTTTGCCGCCGATAGTTATCTAAAAGTTCGCGATCGGCTGGGTTTGGAGCAGTGTCAAACACCCAAATCTTGACGGGTTGCTTAAGCGTTTGCACCACCTGCTGGGTTTGCGGTGCCAGGGTAAAAATGCGAGTTTCGGTTAAATCAATGCGGCTAGAATATCGCACTGCCAAAATATTCACCATTCCCAAAATGACCAGCACCGCCACCGTAGACAAAATAGCGTTGGTGCCAACTTGTGCCGATCGATCGCTCCAAAAAGGCTGCCGCGTCTTCTGCGAATTCCCCGCAAAAGATCGCCCTGCCCCCATCAACCACCCCACCAGAATCACAATTCCGGCAAGGATTAACGCCAACGGCACCGCCCCCAACTTCCATTTACCCCACCCACGACTAGCCCCGCAGAAATGAGCACAGGACTCAGCCAGAAGAGATATTTCAACAATTTCCAATCCAGAGCAGAAAGTTTCATAGCAAAGTTCAGGGAAAGTTTAGAAAAATAGGAAAAAATTAAGACCGCTGAAACCGAAATGCCTCGATCGCTTGAGCTGTCAAGAACAATCCCAAAAAAATATAGCTCACAAAAACCACAATGCTGCTAGGGTCTAAAGTCCCTTGAACCAAGTTCGTATAGTTCTTCACTAAGGATAAATGTCCTAACGCGCCCCCTAACTCACCGCCAATGCCTGTTGCAACCAAATCTACTACCCAAAGAAACAGAATCAGTGCAAAGGTCAGAATGGCAGCAAGAATGGTACTGTCGGTTAAAGAAGATATAAACATGCCTAAGGACAGCACGGCGGCAGCTAGTAAAATTAACCCAATGTGTCCTAACAAAAGAACAGCGGGCTGAATGGGCGGATCGGAGGCAGAGAGGGCGATCGCCTCATAGACCAACAACGGCAGGATTAACGTTAAAAAGAACGTTCCCACCCCTAGCAATTTGCCTAATGCCACTGCCCAATTTGTTATAGGAGACGTTGCCAAAAGTTCCAACGTGCCGCGCTTTCTCTCTTCGGCATACAGCCCCATCGACAGCATAGGCAGAATAAACAACGAAAGAGAACCGAGTACCCCCAAATACACACTCAAAAATTGATACGGCACATCCACCGGGTCAGTAATGCCCTGCGCATCTCGATTGGCAACCTGAGCAATCAAGCCATCGGGTCCTAAAAGAATTGCAATAAAAAAGAAACCGCTCAACAGCCAAAAAACCCCTGCAATCACATAGGCAAACGGAGAAGAAAAATAGCTCTGAAGTTCTCTGCGATAAATCGCCATGACGTTGCTAAAAACGATTTTCATTGCGGCGATGCTCCTTCTGGCGGGTAATCAGTGGGTGGATTGGATGCATGATCTGCGGAGGAAATGTTGGATGGATCTAGAGATGAATCTAGAGGCTCATCCGAGGATTGCGATCCTGGCAATATCTGCGAAGCAGCACGCCCTTCCACCTCTTCCTCTTCCCTCTCTGTGCCCTCTGCCACTGGCTTTTCTTCTGTGGTCAGCTCCAAAAACACATCCTCTAAGCTGACCTGAATTCGCTTCATTTCATAAAGCCCCAACCCCATGCCCACCACTGCCGCCGAAATCTCCCGTCCTGGGTCAGTGCCTGCTTCTAAGGCAATCTGCACCCGATAACGGCTGCCCAGCAGCTCAGTCCCGGTCATCATCTCGGCAGCTTTAACCCCCGGAATATTCCGAAGCCTGGGCTGAAGAATCTCAAAATCGCCATTGATCTCCAGCTCATACGCTGAGCCGCTTCTGATCTGTGCCATGAGTTGATCGGGCGTGTTAGTAGCAACCACTTTGCCCCGATTAATGATGGCTACCCGGCTACAGGTCATACTGACCTCCGGCAAAATGTGGGTAGACAAAATAATGGTATGTTCCCCCGCCAAACTCTTAATCAAATTGCGGACATCAATAATCTGTCGAGGATCGAGCCCTACGGTCGGCTCGTCGAGAATAATGGCGGGTGGAGCATGGACGATCGCTTGGGCAATGCCAACCCGTTGCCGAAACCCTTTAGACAACTTGCGAATCAACACCTTTTGCTTCTCTTGCAAATTGCAGCGTTGGATCGCCAGCTTCACCCGAGTCGGGCGATCGCCAGCCGACACCCCTTTAATTTTCGCCACAAAATACAAAAAACCTTCCACCGTCATGTCAGGGTACAGCGGCGGCGTTTCTGGCAAATAGCCAATTCGCCGCCGCACCTCCATCGAATCCTCATGCACATCAAACCCCGCAATTTTCGCCCTCCCGCTAGTGGCAGGCAAATATCCAGTTAAAATGCGCATTGTTGTGGTTTTGCCCGCGCCGTTGGGTCCTAAAAAACCTAAAATTTCCCCCTTTTCTACCTCAAACGTCACGTTTTGAATAGCAGGGGTATCACCGTAGACTTTGCTGAGTTGCTCAACTTCAATCATGTTTGGGCAAGGAGTAGAGGGGCACCGATCGAGGAAGTCACCGATCAAGTCACCGATCGAGAAACAGCACTCATTGTAAGTTACAGGAGTGAATTGTACTCAAAATGACAGTTATTTGTTGATCCCATTTCTTTATTGAGCCTGGATCAGGGTATGGCAGGTTGCCGCGACCTCCTTTCCTTCGCCCCTAGTCTTTACCCGCTGGGGGAAGAGAACCTGGGTCTTTCAAAAACTCTCCATTTGGAGCAATGTATCGAAACTGATCGGCTAATTGCACCCAAGCCCAACTGTCAGAAAAAGAGCCAGCCTTTTGAAACTGCGGCTCAATCACGAATTGACCCATTGTGTTGATGAAGCCAATTTTTCCAGCCACCTGAACGGCTGCTAACCCGGCTGAAAAATCCAACGCGAAACGGCGAAACTCCCGATGGTGGCCACCACTGCGAACCCGCGACCTTGTTCACCGGCGCGTGCCGCCTCGACCGCAGCGTTCAGCGCCAGGATGTTGGTCTGGAACGCAATGCCGTCGATGACGCTGATGATGTCGGCGATCTTCTTCGAGGCGCTGTTGATCTCGCTCATGGCGCGAACGGCATTGCCCACGACGGCGCCACCTTTCTCCGCCTCGTCGCGCGCGGCACTGGCGAGTTTGCGTGCATGCGCCGCG
>JAAUPA010000164.1 GCA_012034615.1 Leptolyngbyaceae cyanobacterium CSU_1_4
CATTACTTGCCAGCCACTCTTGAAACTGTTGTGGATCAAGCAATTGCTGCTGTACCCGAAAATCGATGACCGCCTGTTCAACCACCACCGAACTCACGCCCAATTCATTGTGCATTTGAAGCTCGCGTTCAATGACAAACTGGCGGACAATTTCGCCAATAAACCCATCTAGCTTGCGATTGGCTTGTAAGTATCGAATCACTTGCCCAATAGAAATGGGCTGTTCATCAATCGTCAGAAAAGATTCGGATGTCATGCCTCAGCCACTCAAAATTCTAGCAAAACCATTATGCCCAATCTCTTCAGTGCTTTGTGCAAACTTCATGAAGTCTCTCGGTAAGATTACGAAGCTTGACTCTAAATCCAGTCAAACCTAGGGATTGAACCCTTTTTGTTTAAGAAACTTAACCTTAATATCGAGCCCTACGACCCTTAAAATAATGAGATCGCTCAATTTACACTGCCCGCCCCGTCTAGGAGGAAAATCATGTCCGATCGCCCCATTGTTGTTGGTATTGTTGGCGATAGCGCTGCGGGTAAAACCACTCTCACTAGAGGAATTGCTCAAGTTTTAGGGGAAGAGCACGTTACCACCATTTGCACCGACGATTATCACCGCTACGATCGCACCCAGCGCGCCGAGATGGGCATTTCTGCCCTCCATCCCGACTGCAATTATTTAGACATTATTCAACAGCATTTAGCGCTGTTGCGGACGGGGCAACCCATCCTCAAACCCATCTACAACCACACCACTGGCGGTTTTGATGCTCCGGAGTACATTAAACCGAGCAAGTTTGTCATCGTAGAAGGGCTGCTGGGCTACTCGACGCGGGGAATGCGCGACAGCTACGACGTGAAGGTTTATCTGGCACCCCCCGAATCTTTGCGCACTGCCTGGAAAGTGAAGCGAGACACCCGCAAACGGGGCTACACCGAAGCCGAAGTGCTAGAACAAATGCGCAAACGGGAGCATGACTCAGAGGCATACATTCGTCCGCAGCGACAATGGGCGGACATGGTGGCAACTTTCTATCCTTCGGCTGATAATGCCCAGCAAACCGACTTGATGCTGAATGTAAATTTGGTGCTCCGTCCCACTTTGCCTCACCCCGAGCTGAGCAAAATTTTGCCCCCAGGGAGCGACTTGAGTTCGGCAGTAAGATTGGAGCTTCAGCGAGACATGGGCAAACCCGTCGATGTCTTGGCGATCGATGGTCATGCCACGGCTGAGCAAGTTCGGGAGATGGAGCGAATGTTGTGTAGTGAGGTTCCGTATCTGGGTAAGTTTTGCAGTTTGGAAGGGAATGGGGAGATTGGGAAAGTCGTTGGGACGACGGGGGAAACGCTGCAAAGTTATCCCTTGGCAATTACTCAGCTTTTAATTACCTATCACATGCTCAAGGCTCTCCATCCAGATTAGGGGTTGCGGGGCAGGCGATCGCCTGCCCCGCCCCAGAATGAGGGATTTAGGGTGAGAGGGCTACCGTCTTGATGCGGTAGCCCCTGATGTTCTGTTCTATCTCACCAAGACCCTCATGTACTTGCCGCTGGCAAACGGGGCGGGAATAATGGGCGTAAACTTCAACCGATCGTTAGCTATCTTCTTGACATAAAACTCGTTCATCACAGGCAGCACTTGGTCGCGATCGCCCACTATCCACACCTGCACGCGATCGCCGGGGGCAACCGGCAGCAGTTCGTTGAACTCTGTAGTCATGACTATTTTCCTCGCTAATGTTGGGTTGAGAAGAAAAGCTTAAGGTGTGGTGGGTCTAACCACTTGTGTAACATTAGCGAGGTGAAACGATAAAATCGTTGCAGCCTAGCCTTCTGCGTCCTCAGAAAGTTAGGTTAGCTGGTTAGTTGTGTTTGCTGCACTTCTAGCCAGCGTCCTCACCTTAAGCCTGTCTACTGGTGTCTAAAACCAGTGTTGGTTAGCATAGAGGCAAAGGCGGCTACGGCACAAGTATTTTAAGATAACTTTCAACTTATGGAGCTAAGGAGACTCGAACTCCTAACCCCCTCCATGCCATGGAGGTGCGCTACCAATTGCGCTATAGCCCCTTTAAACTGAATTTAAGCTTACACTAGCACCTGCATTATTTCAATCTATTGTCATCACGCAGCAGAAGGGCGATCGCCCCTACCCCACAATAGGGGATGCATAAGAGTGGGTTTGTAACCCCAAACAACGCCCCGATCCGCCCCCCTAAATCCCCCAGATTGGGGGACTTTGACCCCACAGATCGGATCGAAGTTCCCAATCTGATTTAGGGGGGCGAGTGCAAGAATCTTTGAGACTTCTCAGACATTCTCTAAGTGTCGTCATTTAGGTTAAGACGTGGCATCGATCGATTTTAGTAATACCAATACAATCTGGGCATCGATTTTAGCTGAAACGCTCTATTGCCTGGGGCTAGAGACGGCAATCCTTTGTCCCGGATCGCGGTCTGCACCTCTCACAGTCGCGATCGCTCGGCATTCTTCTATTGAGGCAATCCCTATTCTTGATGAGCGATCGGCAGCGTTCTTTGCCTTGGGTGTGGCACGTTGTACCGGAAAAGCAACAGCAGTAGTTTGTACCTCAGGAACAGCAGGCGCAAACTTTTATTCGGCAGTCATTGAGGCGCGGGAAAGCCGGGTGCCCTTGCTGGTGCTCACGAGCGATCGCCCGCCTGAGTTGCGCGAATGCAATGCAGGTCAAACCATTGATCAGCAAAAGCTATTTGGCGGCTTTCCTAACTGGTATAGCGAACTCGCCGTACCGGGGTTAGATCTAACCCTGTGGCAGTATTTGCGGCAAACTTTAATTCAGGCTTGGGAACGGACACTTTATCCGGTGCCAGGCGTGGTGCATCTGAATTTGCCCTTTCGCGATCCGTTGGCTCCGGTTGTTCGGGCAGACGCGGCAGCGTGGAGTGAAAAATTTCCTCAAGACTTTTTTGACTGGATTCCCCGAAATGTTTCACAAAATATCGGACAGCATCTTGCCACCAGCGATCGCCCTGCTCCCATCCCTTATCCGCCGTCGGGTCGAACAATTTTGGTGGCTGGAGTAGCACAACCCGCAGACCCGCCAGCCTATTGTGAAGCGATCGCCCAGCTCTCCACCGCTCTCCAAATTCCTGTCTTGGCAGAAGGCTTATCGCCGTTGCGAAATTATGCCGACCTGAATCCCTATCTCATTTCGACCTATGACTGGATGGTGAGAGAGCCAGAACTTGCCCAAAAACTGGCGCCTGAGTTGGTCATTCGGGTAGGCGAAATGCCCACCAGTAAAACATTGCGGCAATGGTTAGAGCAGGTGCAGCCGTTGCAGTGGGTGGTGGATGAAGGCGATCGCAACCTTGATCCGCTCCATGGCAAAACCATTCATTGGCGGCGATCGCTCCAGTCGTTTGCCGCAAACCTCCCCGCTCAACCTGCCGCCAACAAAGATTATTTAAAAGCCTGGTGTGAAGCCGAGACGCAAATGAGGCGATCGCTCGACCATAGCCTCAGCCAAGCCGAGCCCCCCGCAGAAAAACACGAAGGAAAAGCAGCATGGCTCTTATCACAACATTTGCCCCCCGGCACGCCGTTCATCGTCGCCAACAGCACCGCCGTTCGTCATGTCGAATGGTTTTGGAAACCCGGAAATCGAGCCATCCGTCCCTTCTGCAATCGGGGTGCAAACGGCATTGATGGCACCTTATCAACCGCATTGGGCGTAGCGCACCGGCAACAAAGCAGCGTCTTGCTAACCGGAGATTTAGCATTGCTGCACGACACAAATGGGTTTTTAATTCGTAATTATTTCGTCGGGCATTTAACCATCGTGTTGATTAATAACAAGGGCGGCGGCATTTTTGAGCATTTGCCCATCGCCCAATTTAACCCGCCCTTTGAAGAATTTTTTGCCACACCCCAACACATCGACTTTGCCCTGCTTTGCCAAACCTATAACGCAAAACACGAGCTAATCCAGTCTTGGGATCAACTCGTGCAGCGATTAAATCCTCTGCCCACAGCGGGAATCAGAGTATTGGAGATAAAGTGCGATCGCCAGTTCAGCGCCCAATGGCGACCCAACCTCTAGTGGGTTGTCAATTTTTAGTGATTAGGGAAAGATGAGAGAATTCAAAATTATCAATTCAAAACTAAAGACTGTTCATTTTGAATTTTGAATTGGTCATCTTGAATTCCCTCATCACTTCTTTTTTGACAGACCGCTAGCCTTCTTCCCTTCTCAACGCCGCTTCCACTTGCCTAAACTCTTGGTCTAGGCGATCTTTCAGCTTTTGAGGCACCGGACGATTCGGGTAAGAACTGTAGTGACCCGCCAAAGAATTGAGCGCAGTCCGCATGGTGGTAAACGAGTTGAGCCTCGTTAAGCTGCCATCCCGACGATATCGCGCCGAGAAATCATTAATTTTTTGGCGCGCGGCAGATTGAGCATCCATTCTTTCAGGCGCTTCTTTCGGTAAATCAACAGCAGATCTAAGCGTTTCAATTAAATCCAACGTATCTTGGCGATAGTTGCCACCCGCGATCGCAGGTGTTGCCAAACTCATTAGCCCGATTACACAAACCAGAACCAATGCAACCAAACGCGATAGAACTCTTCTCATAAAACCTCAGGTGTGGAGCGCGAAGTTATCCTTCATGCAAGGCGGGGATCATGAGTCATCATATCTTGATTAGGGGACTCTCTACTCCTTTGCCTGGAGTTTGCGCTCTTGCAATTTCAACAAAATTTCAGCGTGGACTTCGCGAGTAATGGGATAAAAGTACGCTAATACCAAACCCAACAGTAACGCGATCGTCGGAATCGGTCCGATCGCCAACCGAATGGCTAAAAGCGCAGATTCGGGCTGAATCGGTGCAGGTTCTCCAGCCGCACTTTCAATAAACCCAGCCGCATTAAGCGCTTGCCCCACAAGAAATAGCCCGATCGCCAAACCAATTTTTTGCAGCAGCACCATAAAGCCATAGAAAACGCCCTCGCGGCGCAGCCCCGTATTCAGTTCGTCTAGCTCAATCACATCGGGCATCATCGACCAAGGAATCAGATAAGCCGTCGAAACCCCCACGCCTGCCATCATTGCCAGAGGAAAAATCAACCCTGATTGACTGGGCTGCAAGAAAAACAAGCCCGCTTGGGCAATAATCCAAATCGCCATGCCCATAAAGTAGACCGCCTTCTTGCCCACCCTCGCGCTCACAGCACTCCACACAAACAGCATCACCAACGCCGTACCCTGAACCGCCAAAGCCACTGCTGTAAAAACCGACGAAGGCTGCCCCAACCAATTGACCACAAAATAGGGCAAAATTGCCGCCGTTACCTGCACCCCCAGCCAAGAGCAAAGGTAAATGCCAATGACAAACAAGAACGGACGATTACTAAATACAATCTGCATTTGTTGCAGATACGGCAAGGATGCAGGCTCTTCGAGGCTAGACGTGAAGTGATGTTGCGCCACTTCCACCGAACGAGCCCGGGTGCCAAATACACACCAATAAAGCGGCAGCGTGGAAAGCACCGCACAAATGCCACCCAAAATTAAATAACGCTCTGCCGCATCCGCCACGCTCGCAAAAATCACCTGCGCCAAGATCAACGAGAGAATGCTACCACCAATGGAAAACGTGAAGCGAAAACTATTCAGACTGGTTCGCTCGTTATAATCTTGGGTGAGTTCTGGGGTAAGGGCGGTGTAAGGCAAGTTAACAATGGTATAAAAAGTGTTAAATACTACTGAAACCGCAATGTAATACCAAAATAAGCCCGTTTGGTTAGTTGCCGGGTCGCTGCTAAACTTGGGCACAATCCACTGCAAAAAGAAGGTGATGCCAAAGGGAATAGCGCCCCACAGCATCCAAGGATACCGTCGCCCCCACTTGCCCGACCGAGTGCGATCGCTCCACATTCCCACAATGGGGTCATTGACAGCATCCCAAATTTTGCTGATGAGTAATAGGCTACCCGCCAATGCAGCATTCATTCCCGCAACGCTGGTGAAAAAGTACAACAGAAAAAACGCCAAAATGTTGGCAGTAATCGCCGGGCCCAGGTCTCCAGCACCGTACGCCATTTTGGTTTGGAGGGACATGGGTTTGAGCGGAGTTGAAAGGGGCGGAGTCGAGGGAGAATCCATAGGAAGTTGCGATCGCTAAAGAGGATCTATATCTTGCCTCCATAGCAGGATGTTGAATCATCGCCGTAAGAAATCTCTACCAGAACCAAAGTTTGGTGGATTGCATCTGGCTCGCCACAGCCGACAGATTTTTACCCCCGATCGCGGAATGCGATCGATCTACAAAGCTATGACTCTTCTGAGTTTCAGGTGATTAGAGAAATAAAAGTTGCCGTAGGGTGGGCATTTTCCCCGCGCCGTCTAGAAGCCTGCCCTACCGTTTCCACCCCCATTCCAGGAGAACCTAAGCTATTAGAAATAGAGATTTGCAAAAACAGAGCTTTGCCAGGACCGAGGTACGGTAAATACGGATTAATTTGAGCCCTTACAGTCCATCAGCCAACCCGATCGCCGATAAAAAGTAAGAGACAAAATGCGACCTAAAAAAGACCAAAAAAGTTGGGCGTTGCTTACACATTGCCCAACTCAATTATCTACGCATGGATAACTGATGAATCATTTTACCGATGTGAAACATCGGTAAAAGGTTACAAAAGGCACATCCTGAATTAAGAGTACCCAGTCTTAACAAAAATCAAGAATTAACGCGAAAATGGAACTAAAGTCACGCCCCAAACTCAATGGATAATCCTTCTACAGGGCTGCTAAAAACCAGCCTGCAAGATTTTCAATTCAACCAGGCTCGTAGCAGCCTCAAACAGACCCTGAATCGTTACTCTCAGGCGGCTCCACGCAAACGCAATGCCGATATCGCAGTGCGGGCTGCGCTTAAACGCAACCTGGATGGGCTGAGCGCGACATTAGATAAACTCAACAATTGCCTGGTTCGGATTGCGGTGTTTGGGTTGGTGAGCCGGGGTAAATCTGCTGTGGTTAATGCCCTGTTGGGGCAGAAAGTGCTGCAAACGGGACCTATTAATGGCGTAACGCAGTACCCTCGATCGGTGTATTGGGCGTGCTGCTCCGCAGATACCGCAAGGGTCGCCAACGGACAAGTGCGCGTTGAGCTCATTGATACGCCTGGATTGGATGAGGTAGAGGGCGATGTCCGGGCAACCATGGCGCGCGAGGTTGCCGATCAAGCAGATTTAATTTTGTTTGTGGTGGCAGGAGATATTACCCGAACCGAGTATCGGGCTTTGGCAGAATTGCAGGCAACCGATAAGCCGTTGATTTTGGTGTTCAACAAAACGGATCTCTATCCTGAGCAAGATCGGCAAATGCTTTATCGTAAGCTGGAAACCTTGTTTGCCCGAAATGAGGGGAAGCGCCCGGTCTTATCCCCCGATGACATTGTACGAGTGGCGGCTGAACCTGCGCCCTTAGAGGTGCGGGTGGAATGGGCAGATGGGCGAGTGACCCACGAATGGGAAACACCAGCGGCGCAGGTGGATGAGTTAAAAGAGAAACTTTTGACGATTTTGAATCGGGAGGGCAAGTCATTGCTGGCGCTCAATGCGTTGCGGCAAGCGCGGCAGGCGGAGACGGCGATCGCCCACCATACGCTGAAGCTTTACCACCATGAAGCCGAAGACTTAATTTGGAAATTTGCCCAGTGGAAGGCGATCGCCATTGCAGCCAACCCGATCGCGGTTCTGGATGTGATGGGCGGCGCTATGACAGATTTGGTCATGATTCGATCTTTAGCCAAGCTGTATGGGTTGCCGATGACTCGCTATGAGGCGGGCAAACTGCTGAAGTCGATTCTGTGGAGTTCGGGCAGTTTAATTGTGGGCGAGGTGGGTAGTAGTGTGTTGCTGGGGGTGGGGAAGAGCCTGGCGGCGATCGCCACAGCTTTTGAGAGCGGGTCTGGGTTTGCGGCTTATTCAAGTGCAGCGATCGCGCAAGCCAGTCTAGCCGGATATGGTTCCTACCGAGTAGGCAAGGCGGCTCAAATTTATTTAGAAAAAGGCTGTACTTGGGGCGAACAAGGCGCTAATACGCTGATTCAAGATATTCTTCAGCAAGTTGATAAAGACAGCGTAATTCACCGATTACAGCGAGACTTAATGTAGCAGAGTTTATGGGATTAAAGGCAGACTAGTGGGTTGTCAAGCAAATTCTTTAAGGCAAGTTTTCCGATCGCTTTTCTTCATCAGCCGCATCGGGTGGCTGCCAAGCGGGAGCATCGGTTGCAAACTCTGAAAGCGCCTGTTCTTCAGAAAATCCTGGCTGGCTTGGCAGCTCAGGTTGTTTCCATGGATCTAAAATGTCTTTAATTAAAGCTTCTTGAATCCAGGTTTTGGCAATGACGGTGAGGGGCAGTGCTAAGAGTAGCCCTAAGAATCCAAAGAAACTGGCGAAAAAGAGTTGCGCAATGAGGGTGAGGGCGGGCAAGAGGGAAACTTGCTTTGCCATTACGGTTGGAGTGAGCCAATAAGCCTCGACCTGCTGAATCACTAAATAAAGAATCAGGACGGCGATCGCTTTCCAAGGGGCATCTAAGAATGCCACAGTCAACGGAAAAACTAGGCTAAGGGTCGGTCCAATATTGGGAATAAAGTTCAGCAACCCTGCCAACAAGGCTTGGGCTAACACCAGGTCAATTTGTAAAATCGATAGCCCGATCGCACTAAAAGTAGCAACAGCCGCCGAACTGAGTAAGGCTCCTCCCACCCAGTTTCCTAACGCAACCTCGCATTGAGTCAGAATGAAATCGGCTCGTTTTCGATAAAAGGAAGGGAATAGAATAATAAACGCTCGTCGGTATGATGACGGCTCGCCCAACAGCATGATCGTGAGAATGAAGACTAACAAGCCTTGGACAACTACGGTTAAGGAGTTGGAGAAAAAGGCAAAAAAGTTACGAATTACACTCTGAAGAATTGGCTGAAGATCTTGGGTGAGCTTCTCTGTGGTGGGCAGTTCGATCGCGGCTAGCCAAGGAGGAAGCAGTTGAAATTGGCGATCGAACCAAGTCACCACTTGGTCAAAGCCTCTGGGCAGCAGTTCAAGGAGCTGGAGGAACTGACTGATGAAGGGCGGCACAATCAGAGCCACAAACAAAACGATGACTAACACCGTGATGCCCAACGTCAGCATGACGGCTCGGCTGCGGCGCATTCCAGAGCGGCGCAATCGCTGCACCAGATTATTTAGGGCGGTGGCTAACACGACGGCAGCAAATACGAGCAGCAGCATCTGGCGAATTTGCCACAAGATAATCAGAGCGAGGATAAGGCTGAGGAAGCCGAGCCATTGACCGAGTTTCATGATTATCCAGGGAACTGAGCTTACTTATAATACCGAACCTTGGCGATCGGAAGGTAAGGGAACTGGCAAGGGGAACAGGCGTTGTAGAATACGGAGGTGAAAAATCGTTCTAGCTATTGGCTACTGATTCCGTACTTGCGTCCCCATTGGCGCACGATCGCTCAAGCATTGGTTTGCACGGTGGTGTTTTCGGTCTGTTGGCCGCTGTTGGCGCAGGTTGGCGGGCAAATTTTAGATTTTTTGGTCAAAGGAAATGTCTCGGCGCTGACGCAATCGGCGGGCGTGGTGGTCGGGATTTTTATTGTTCAGAAAATGGCTCAGTATGGGCAAGACTCGCGGATGGCAAAGGCAGCACTGGCGATCGCCCTAGATCTGCGAAAGCGCGTCTATGCCCATCTGCAAACCCTCAGTCTCAGCTACTTTGAATCGACCCAAACAGGGGATTTATCCTACCGCATGACCGAAGATATTGACCGGATTGGCGAAGTGATCAATAAAGTCTTTCACGACTTTGTGCCCTGCGTGTTGCAGCTCGTCCTAGTCTTTGGATACATGATTTATCTCAATTGGCAGTTGACGCTAGCAAGCTTGATTGTGGCACCTCTCATGGGTTTGCTGATTAGCTGGTTTGGCGAACGAATGCTAGTATTTTCGCGCCGTAGCCAAAATTTAGTGTCCGATCTGTCGTCGCTGCTGACTGAGGGATTCATGGGCATTCGGCTCGTGCGGGCGTTTGCCGCAGAAGATTACGAGATAGAACGATTTAGTCAGGCAGCAGAACGCAATCGGCAAGCAAAGTATGAGGCAGCTTGGTTGAAGGCGGTGCAGTATCCGGTGGTGGGTTTTTTAGAGGTGTTGAGCGTGTTACTGTTGCTGCTGCTGGGCGGCTGGCAAATTTCGACGGGGAATTTGACGGGGAAAGAGTTTGGCATTTATGTGCTGGCTGCCGCGATGCTGATTGACCCGATTAACCATTTAACCGAAGACTATAACGAATTTAAGCAAGGTCAGGCTTCGGCAGATCGAATTTTTGAACTGTTGACCATTCCGCCCTCGGTGCTGGAAACGCCTAACGCCAAGCCGCTGCCGCCTGTTACGGGCAAGGTGGAATATCGAGAGATTTGCTTTTATTACCATGCCGATCAGCCGGTGTTGCAAAAGCTGAATTTGTTGGCATTTCCAGGAGAGGCGATCGCCCTAGTCGGTGCTTCTGGCTCTGGCAAAACCACTCTGGCGAATCTCCTGCCCCGCTTCTACGATCCGCAAGCCGGACAAGTGTTGATTGATGGCATTGATATTCGCACCGTTACGCTGCCTAGCCTGCGTCGGCAAATTGGCATTGTGCCCCAAGAAACCCTGCTGTTTTCTGGCACGATCGCCCAAAACATTGCCTTTGGACAACGACAGTTTGATCTAGCCGCCGTTCAAGCTGCCGCCCAAGTGGCAAACGCGCACTCGTTCATCAGCCAGTTTCCCAATGGCTACCAGTCTTGGGTGGGCGAACGGGGCGTCAACTTATCGGGCGGACAAAAGCAACGACTGGCGATCGCCCGGGCTGTGCTGCTCAACCCGCGCATCCTGATTTTGGATGAAGCCACCTCTGCCCTCGATTCGGAATCAGAAGCGCTGGTACAAGAGGCGCTAGAGCGGTTGATGCACCAGCGAACCGTGTTGATTATTGCCCATCGGTTAGCCACCGTGCGCCGCGCCGATCGCATCTTGGTGATTGAACAGGGGCGGGTGATCGAGTCTGGCACGCACGAAGAGCTCTTGGGAAAGGGCGATCGGTATGCTCGGTTCTATGCTCAGCAGTTTCAATAAGAGATGTTTTAAAAAGTATTAGTGAGCCGAAC